>JAVZJU010000005.1:0-76769 GCA_038870595.1 Bathyarchaeia archaeon | reverse complement strand
AGGAGAAGAACAGCCTTCCAGCCATTTGTGGTCGGGTTTGCCCCCAGGAGGAGCAATGCCAAAAATATTGTGTTCTTGGGAAGGTTGGCGACCCAGTTAGTATTGGCAGGCTTGAAAGGTTTTTGGCGGACTGGGAAAGAGCACGGGGCTTCAATATTCCGGATAAGGCTCCGCCCACCGGCAGAAGAGTAGCAATAATAGGTGCTGGACCTGCCGGTTTGACTGTTGCGGCGGACCTTGCAAAGCTTGGGCATGAAGTTGTTATTTTTGAGGCTTTACATCTTCCGGGCGGCGTGCTTGTTTACGGCATCCCAGAGTTTCGTCTGCCAAAAAGCATAGTGCAGGCTGAAGTTGACTACATTAAGAAGCTTGGTGTTGAGCTTAAGCTCGGCTATCTTATTGGCAGAACCTACACAATTCCAGAACTATTAAAGGAGAGGGGCTTCGACGCGGTTTTCATTGGAACTGGTGCTGGTTTACCCCAGTTTTTGGGCGTGCCTGGCGAGAATTTTGGCGGGATTTATTCGGCTAATGAGTTTTTGATTAGGGTTAACTTGATGAAGGCTTATGCCTTTCCAGAGTATGACACGCCCATAAGAATCGGCAAGCACGTGGTCGTTATTGGTGGCGGAAACGTTGCCATGGACTCGGCGCGTTCTGCGCTTCGTCTTGGCGCAGAGCAAGTGTGCATAGTCTATCGTCGTTCCAGAGAGGAGATGCCAGCCCGTAAAGAGGAGATTGAAAACGCCGAGGAAGAGGGGATTATCTGCAAGTTTTTGGCGGCTCCAACACGTTTTATCGGCGACGAGAAGGGCTGGGTTAAGCAGATGGAGTGCATACAGATGGAGCTTGGACCACCAGACGAGTCTGGAAGGCGCCGACCAGTGCCAGTTAAAGGCTCAGAGTTTTTGATGGATACAGACACTGTTATTATTGCTATTGGGCGAACTCCAAACCCGATAATCCAGCGCACAACAGAGGGCTTAGCCGTCACAAAGTGGGGCACCATAGTGGCTGACGAGAACGGCAAAACAAGCCTTGAAGGCGTTTATGCCGGAGGCGACATAGTCACAGGCGAAGCAACCGTTATAAGCGCCATGGGAGCCGGAAAAAGGGCTGCCAGAGCCATCCACGAATATCTAATGAGCAAAAAGTAAAGCCAAATTTAGGCTTCGGCTACAACCTAAATTGGATACCCCTCTATACATTTTTTAGCTTTGGAAACAGCCAATAGCCTCCTAGCCCCTCTAGATTTTTAGATGCGAAAATGGCTTTGAAGAACAGCCTAAAGTGACTACCCCCTCCCCTCTAGATTTTCTTACACTAAAAGTTTCTTATGCATCCCGTGTCAAGCTGTAGTGCTATTGCATAAAAATTTAATCTTTTTCTCTCTCTACCCAATCCACCCACACCCACCACCCAATACAGAGATGCATCAATCAATCAAACAATCAAAAAACAAATTATCTTAATACACACTGTACATGCATTAACACAATAACTATCAGAGAGAGACATACGTGAAAAATGATTTTCTAAATTGACTGTAACATTTTACCATAAAATTTTTAAGGGGTTATGAAGCAAAATTTTTGTTGAAGGGAGAGGCTAACTTTCTATACAATGTTTGATGGGGCTTCTGCTTCGCCTCTGGCAGATGGAAACCCCACATGAAAATGTTGTGTAGAATGTAAATCCTCTCTTATAATTGGATGGGAGGGAAAATTGAAGGGGAAGATACCTGTAGTGATAGTTGCGATGGTGTTATTGATTTCTGCTTTTACGCCTATGGCTTCAACCACCGGCCCAACACAACCACCTGTAGATACCACAACTTTGTATGTCGGACGCACTAGTTGGGGACCAAGAAGGGCTGATCCGGTTAGAGCTTATGATAGCGCTAGTTTTGAATTGATAACTAACGTGTACAATACATTGCTTGAACCTTTGAACGTAATAAATGACAGCATTGAACAGAAAATTAAAGAGTGGGTAGTTGATAAATTCTTTGATACATTAGTGGAATTTGCTCCTCCTTGGCTCAAAGGACCAGCCAAAGTTGCAAAATGGATAATAGACCATACAGACATAGAGACAATAGTTGAGGATTATCAAGTAGTAAAAAAATCTGAGCACTGGCCCAACCCTGTGGGCACGATAGTAATAGGCCCAGATAATAAAGAGTGGAAGATTACTCAATATACAGACAAAGAACCAGGGGGTTTGACGCAGGGGGATCTGCTTACTCTCACTCAAACTCAAAATAGAAAATCCTGCCGACGAGCTTATAGTGCTTATTACGTTAACACATTGAAATTATATTATCATCGAATAATTATTAAAACTTTTCTTGGAAATATTCCAATACCCATTAAATTTTACAATTGTTCCGGCGTAGAAGTTGGCACCCTTGACGTAGGCGACATTGAATACTCCATTAAAAGAGGTTTAGTGCAAGATCAATATGGTAGCCCTATGTGGATGTTTTACGAAATGTTTTTTGGCGAAATGAACAGCGACATTTGGGATACTGGAAATCCTGAAGATGCATGGATACTGAGCTCACTAATAGATAACGTTTGCGAAATCAATGGAGATGACGTAATTCTTAATATGGCGGGCGACTTGCAAGGCGACGCTGTTCTATATATACTTAGTGGTCCCTGGGCGTCAATATTAGACAAAGAGTGGTGTATAAGCAAGGGCTGCTGGGATGGAGAGCTCTTCAGCGACGACGGCCGCTACACAGGCTCAGTGGCAGAAAACGGCATACCAGACTGGTTTGAGTCATGGCGCCACTGCATAGCCTTCGGCTACGTCTCACCAATCCAGTCTATAAAGCCTGAAAACTATGCCGGTACAGGCCCCTACAGGGTTGTGGTTGCAAGCGCAGCCCAAAACCTAGTGGTGCTCCGGAGGAACCCCAACTACTGGAGAGGCTGGCCAGCACCCTTCTACATAGACACAGCCACCGGCGAACTGGTCCGCCTGCCAGGCTACCTCGAATACATCGACATAGAATACATTGCAGACTGGACCACCAGAAAAACAGCCTTCCTAGCATGCCAGCTGGACGTCTGTGCCGTGCCAAGAGCCAACATGATGGAGCTCCTAGACCCCAACGACCCAGCAAGAATGGAACCATTATATCCGGAAATAAAGACCATTAAAAACATTTCACCAGTCTTATCCGTTTACGCTATGTTCTTTACCTTCACTGTGAACCCAATGTCTCCATTCATTTACACGGGAAGATTTCCAGACGGCATCCCACCGGACTTCTTCAACAATACTCATGTCCGAAGAGCATTTGCATATGCCTTTAACCATACAAAAGTCTTGAAAGAAGTTTGGCAATATGAAGCCATCTGTAGAGAAACACCTAGTATTTATGGTCTAATACCAGACTACTACACTAAACGGCCAGACCCCCCATGGACTTACGACAGAAGTTTAGACCATATAAAAGCAGAACTTCAGCAAGCATACTTTACACAAGACGGTGAAACTAAAAGCGTATGGGATTGGGGAGGCTTTCACCTTAAACTATGTTTTTGGTATGATTGGTTCCCTATCTATGAGGACATCGTGGAAGCTTTCTGGGAAATCAACAGCATGTATGGAAAAGATTTCATCATAGACATTGATGTGGTGGACTGGTCAACATATTTGTCCCTGATTGAGTACATGGAAATGCCTGCATATGTGATGAGTTGGAAAGTGGACTATCCGGATATAGACAACCTTTATCGACCATTCATGCATAGTTGCGGCGACTTTGCCTATTTCCAAAATTATACAGCTTGGAACGGATGGTGCGGAACACTCGGCCCAAGAACAGGCCTAAACAAAGACCAACTAATAGACATAGCAGTTATAACACCAGACGGACCAGAAAGAGCCACATACTATGCAGACCTAGAGGACATCTACATCGCCGACTGCCCAAGTTTTCCGATAGCTCAACCGTCGGAACGCAAATGGATAAAATATTGGGTTAAAGGATGGTATTATAATCCTTTGTCGCCAGATTATTACTATTACATGTACAAAGAACAAGCATGCTGGGCTGATGTGACAGGCCCCACAGTAGGCATACCTGATGGAGTATGTAACATGAGAGATATAGGCTACATAGCCAGACACTTCGGTGCAAGAGCACCAGACCCAGCCGCAACACCACCCTACGATCCTAGATGGGCCCCAGGCACATATGGCTGCGGAGGCTCAGATGTCTACGGAGACCGCAAAATCGACATGAGAGACATAGGCTACGCCTGCAGACACTTCGGACACACAACCCAACCATAAAAGATAGCATATCACTCCCCCTCTTTTTTATGGAACAAATTTTCTAAATGCAAGTTGGATCGTTTTGAAACTTTTTATCGTTGTCGAAAACGTATTTGACTTGCCCAACTTTTAACTAAATTGCGGTAGGCGTGGAATCCAACTGTTACGCTCACCACGCAAAAACTTAGCCAATAGTAAAGCCTCTTCACATATCAAAGTGTCAAGCGTCTGCCGTTTACCATGTCTAACACGTGGAATCTCCACTTTACGCTCAAAAAGGCTGTTCAAATCCTCAGCCAACCTGCCAGCCTCATATTCACATAGGTGAATGCGCTTACCCATCCTTAAATGCAAACAAAATTAGTAACAGCCACAAAGTCGTTCTTATGAAGCTTTGCTCTGCGCTCAATTAGGAAGTCATCAATTAAATAGCGGTAAAGCTCCATCAAATCGCAAACTTTGTACATCTTCTCAGCTTTTTAGTGCTTCTCCTAATGCCAGTACGCCGACCGCTATGGTGGCGCCGATTATGGCTATTATTGCTTGGAAGCCTCCGGAACCAGGTGGTGGCGGGTGTTCGATAAGGGCTCCTATAAGCCAGCCTGCAAGTGTGAATAGGGCTATGCCGATGAATGCGAAGCTAAACTTCACCTTATCCATCACAACAATCATCCCTTTCTCTATCAAACACTAGGCTGATTTAAAAGTTATAAGTTTAATTAACTTTGAAAATGCTGTTTAGTTTTAGGTAAACTTTTAATCTTCGCCGCCGAATTTTCAAGGTGCTGGTGCTTCGGCTTGGTTACCCTACATCTTGACAAGATTTTCAACCCTAAAAGCGTGGCTGTTGTGGGCGCCAGCGACGAGGAAGGTTCTGTAGGCTATGCCCTAATGAAGAACTTTCTGGAGGCTGGTTTTGAGGGGGAAGTTTACCCAGTAAACATCCGCAAAAAAGAGATTTTAGGCGTAAAAGCCTACCAAACCGTAGAGCAGCTTCCAAAAACTGTTGATTTGGCGGTTATAGCCACTCCAGCCAAAACCGTTCCGGACGTGGTTGAGCAGTGCGGCAGAGCCGGAATAAAAGGGCTAATAATTATAAGTGCTGGTTTTAAGGAGACCGGTCCAGAAGGCAAAGCCCTCGAGGATAAGATTCTTGAGATAAAGCGGAAATACGATTTACGCATTATTGGACCCAACTGTTTGGGAATTATCCGCCCAAGCATATGCTTAAACGCTACTTTCATTAATAAAATGCCAAGATCTGGCAATATAGCCTTCATCAGCCAGAGCGGAGCCCTCGGCACAGCCATACTAGACTGGGCTGTCCATGAAAATGTGGGCTTCAGCCACTTTGTCTCCGTAGGCTCAATGATAGACGTGGACTTCGGCGATTTAATAGACTATTTTGGAACAGACCCTAAAACAAGGAGCATCCTCATGTACATTGAGGGCATAACCAACGCCCGAAAGTTCATGAGCGCCGCCAGACACTTCGCCAGAACAAAACCCATAATCGTTGTAAAGGCTGGAAAATACAGTGAAAGCGCCAAGGCTGCCGCCTCCCATACAGGTTCGCTAACAGGCGAGGACGACGTTTATGATGCAGCATTCAAACGTGCCGGAGTAGTACGCGTGGAAGAAATTGCAGACCTATTCAACTGCGCCGAAGTTTTGGGCATGCAGCCACTGCCTCGTGGTCCAAACCTTGCCATAATAACGAATGCTGGTGGTCCAGGCGTGATGGCTACGGACGCCCTCATAGGAATGGGAGGCAAACTCGCAAAGCTAAGCCCCCAGACAATGGACTATCTTAACAGCATTTTACCGCCTTACTGGAGCCATGGAAACCCCATAGACATTCTAGGCGACGCCAAGGCTGACCGCTACAGAGCAGTTTTAGAAGCATGCCTAAACGACGAAAACGTTGACGGAATCCTCATAATTTACACGGCTCAAGCGGTGGCGGAGCCCGTTGAAATTGCAAAAAGCATAGTGGAGCTTTTGAAGAGCAAGGGACAACGTGGCAAAACAATCCTAACATCCTTCATGGGTAAGAAGGCTGTGGAAGAGGCAAACTTCATATTCAACGCCAACGAGATTCCAACCTTCGCCACTCCAGAGCAAGCGGTGAAAACCTATCTTTACATGTACCAGTATAAGCGAAACCTCGAACTGCTCTACGAAACTCCCGAAGAATTGCCCGTTGACCTTTCTCCGCCAAAGCTTCCCATATTGGCTATTTTGAAGGATGCAGCGCTTGAAAACCGTGAAGTGCTAACAGAGTTTGAAGCCAAAAAGGTTTTGGAGTTTTACAACTTTCCAGTTGTGAAGACTTATGTCGCCAAAGACGAGGATGAGGCTGTTGCTATTGCATCTCGGATTGGTTATCCAGTGGTTCTGAAGATCCTTTCCCCCCAGATAGTTCATAAGACGGATGCTGGTGGCGTAATCCTTGACCTCAAAAGCGAAGACGAAGTTAGAGAAGCCTTCAAAACCATAATGCGAAACGCCAAAAAATACAATCCAAAAGCCCAAATAATCGGCGTCACAGTTCAGTCAATGGTTAAGAAGCGTGGCTACGAAGTTATTCTCGGGTCAAAAAAGGACATAGTTTTCGGTCCAGTCATAATGTTTGGGATGGGCGGCATAGGAGTGGAGCTTTTCAAGGACTTCTCCATAGGCTTGCCACCGCTAAACCAGACATTGGCAAGGCGCATGATGGAGGAAACCAAAGTCTACCAGCTTTTGAAAGGTTACCGGAACATGCAGCCAGCCAACATTAAACGCCTAGAAGAGGTTATGGTTCTCTTTTCGCATCTGCTAATAGACTTTCCACAAATAACGGAGGTCGACATCAACCCACTGCTTGTGGACGAGAAAGACGCCATAGCCATAGACGCCCGCATAATAATAGACAAAGAACTCCTATTCAAGAAAGTGGAGCCGCACCAGCACTTGGTTATAAGCCCCTACCCTAAAAAGTATGAAACTTTATGGAAACTCCGAGACGGCAGAACGGTGCTTTTGAGACCAATAAAACCAGAAGACGAGCCGTTGTGGCTTGAAATGTTCAAGAACTGCTCAGAAGAGTCCATTCGCTATAAGCTTTTCCAGACGCTTAAGCATATGCCCCACGAGGTTAGGGTCCGCTACTGCAACATAGACTACGACCGAGAAATAGCCATAGTCGCCGAACTAACAGAAAACGGCAAAAGAAAGATCATTGGAACAGCCCGAGTAAGCATAGAACTAGACGGAAAAACAGGCGAAATAGCCTTCCTAGTGGCGGACCCGTGGCAGGGATTGGGCTTGGGAACAAAGCTTGTGGACTACGTTATAGAAATATGCAGAGAAAGAGGCCTAGAAAGCGTTTATGGAATAATGCTTCCAGAAAATCGAAAGGCGATAGAGCTTATGCGAAACTTAGGCTTCCAGCTAAAGTACATGGAGGACGGCACAATAAAGGGAACCCTAAACCTAAAAGAAGAGGTACCGTCAACTAAACCCGTAGAAAAGGCGAAAGCGCCAGAAACTGCGCTTGGCGTAGAAAAGTCGGTAGGCAAAGGAGCTGAAGAAGCGGCAACAAGCTAACATTCTTCTATATTTTAAACTTGAATTAAGCTTAACAAAGCATATTTTCTATTTATTTAATGAGCTAAATTTAAATTATAGAAGCTGCAATAATCTAGCTTCATTAAAATTATGCATGAATGGTGAGGAGAATGGAGAAACCCCAAAAACTGAAGTTCGCCTTTTACTGGGCTGCGAGCTGTGGCGGATGCGAAATAGCCGTCTTAGACATCAACGAGAAAATCTTAGACGTAATAGCCAAAGCAGACATTGTTTTTTGGCCTGTTGCTATGGACATTAAATATAAGGATGTTGAAGCCATGCCGGACAAAAGCATAGACGTATGTTTCTTCAATGGCGCTATCCGAAACAGCGAGCAAGAGTATATGGCGAAACTGTTGAGGCAAAAGTCTAAGGTGCTTGTGGCTTTCGGCTCATGCGCTTGCGACGGCAGCGTCGTAGGCTTAGGCAACCTGTGGAACCGAGAGAAAATCTTCGAAAGAGCCTACTTCGAAACTCCTTCAACGCGGAATCCTGAACGTGTAACGCCCCAAACAAGATTTAAAGTGCCGCAAGGCGAGCTTGAGCTTCCAGAGTTCTATGACACTGTTAAGACTTTAGCGCAAACCGTCGACGTTGACTACTTCCTTTCTGGCTGCCCACCACCAGTGCCAAGGATTATTGACGCCCTAGAAGCCATCCTAAGCGGGAAACTTCCACCAAAAGGCGCAAGCCTACTATTTAACAAGTCTGTCTGCGACGAATGCCCAAGAGAAAAGAAAGACCGAAAAATAACACAAGTCAAAAGAATCTATGAGATAGAAGATGACCACAAAACTTGTTTCCTAGACCAAGGCGTAATATGCATGGGACCAGCCACCAGAGGCGGATGCAGCGCCCAATGCTTGAAGGCGAATATACCCTGCACCGGATGTGGTGGACCAGCACCCCGCGTAACAGACCAAGGCGCCGCCATGATAAGCGCCTTTGCCTCCATAGCCACAGACCCAAAAGTCATCCAGCAAGTCGTCGACCCGGTGGGAACCTTCTACAAGTATTCTTTGGCTAATTCCCTTCTAAGGAGGAGGGTGATGCGATGAAAGAGATAGTTATAAACCCTATTACGAGGCTGGAGGGCCACGGAAAAATAACCATATTCCTAAACGAAGAAGGCGATGTTGACGAGGCTTACTTTCAAGTCCCAGAACTCCGCGGCTTTGAAAAGTTCTGCGAAGGCCGCAGAGCCGAAGACCTGCCCATCATAACGCCCCGCATATGTGGCGTTTGCCCAGTAGCCCACCACATGGCCAGCGCCAAAGCCCTAGACGCTGCCTTCAATGTTGAACCGCCAGAGCCAGCCAAAAAACTGCGGGAACTCATGTACTGCGGCTACTACCTATACGATCACACATTGCACTTCTACTATCTTGGCGGTCCAGATTTTGTGGTTGGGCCGGATGCGCCACCAGAAAAGCGCAACGTTATAGGCGTGATTGAAAAAGCTGGACTAGAAATTGGCAAAGAAGTTATAAAGCATAGAGCTTACGGGCAAAAGATAACCGAAATTTTGGGCGGTAAAGCAACTCATCCGGTAAGCGCATGTATTCCAGGCGGATTTGCAAGGCCAATCTCCGAAGAGGAACGCCGAGAAATCGAGCGCATGGTAAGAAGCTGCCTTGAATTCGCCAAGTTTTCGCTGAAACTCTTCGATGACATAGTCTTGAAAAATACTGATTACGTAAACCTAATCAAAAGTGAACCGTACACGCTTAAAACCTACTATATGGGCTTGGTGGACAAAAACAACAAGGTGAACTTCTACGATGGAAACGTCCGCGTAGTCGACCCATATGGGCGTGAGTTCGTCAAATTCTCTCCAAGAGAGTATTTAGACGTTATAGAAGAACATGTGGCGCCATGGACCTACGTGAAGCTTCCATACTTGAAAAAGGTTGGCTGGAAAGGCCTTGTCGACGGCCCAGAAAGCGGCGCCTACCGCGTCGGCCCGCTTGGAAGGCTTAACGCTGCTGATGGAATGGCAACTCCTCTAGCTCAAGCTGAATATGAGCGGATGTACGCTACTTTAGGTGGGAAACCTGTTCACAACACTTTGGCTTACCATTGGGCTAGGCTTATAGAGCTTTTGTATGCTGCTGAACGCGCCCTAGAACTTGTAACAGACCCAGAAATAACCAGCAAAAATGTTCGCAACAAACCCGGCAAACCAGGCGAAGGCGTCGGAATCGTGGAAGCTGCAAGGGGCACGCTTATACATCATTATCAGTTAGACGAGAATGCCTTGGCCAAAAAGGTCAATTTGATAGTGGCAACCGTCAATAATGCGCCGAGCATTTGCATGTCGATTAGAAACGCTGCTAAAGGCTTAATCAAGAAGGGAAAAGTTACAGATGGCATATTAAACATGATCGAGATGGCTTTTAGGGCTTACGACCCATGTTTCGCATGCGCCACTCATTTCGCGGTTGGTCAAATGCCGTTGGAGGTGGAAATTTATGACAGCGAGAAGAGGCTCATCCAAAAAATCAAAAGGTAAAGTTGTAAGGAGGAAAAGGAGGGAAACAAAAGTGAAAGCCATGGAAGAAGCCAAAATTGGAGTCTTCCTATCCGACTGCGGTGGGCAAATAGCGAAAATCCTCGACTTTGAAGCCTTAACAAACTTTGTTAAGATTGTTCCGGGAGTTGCTCTTGTGGCTAGGGGAAGCGAGTTTTGGCGAGGCGAAGGCCTAAAAACCATAGTAGACGCCATTAAAACTAAAAAGATAAACCGTGTCGTCGTCGCTGAGGCGATACCAAAAATCAGCGAAATAGTCATCGCAAGAGCCGTTGAAGAGGCTGGATTCAACCCGCACTTGGTGGAGGTTTTAGACCTTAAAGACCATTGTGCATGGCCTCACAGGGACACGCCAAAAGAGGCTACTGAAAAGGCTAAGGCAATGCTTCTGGCCGCCATTGAAAAGGCTAAGCTTCTAGAACCAATAGAGAAAGCCGAATTTCCAGCCGTAAAATCTGTCCTTGTTATTGGTGGCGGAATAGCTGGAATGCAAGCAGCTGAAGACTTGGCTGACATGGGCTTCCAAGTTCACTTGATAGAGAAAGAGCCTTTCTTAGGCGGCTTAGCCGCTAAAGCCGTGCGTTTCTTCCCAACAGATGACTGCGCCATATGTATTCAATCACCAGCGACAGACCTAAAAACTGTAACTCAAACGTCGAGGAAGTGCGTTTACCGTTCGGGTTTTTCGGAGATTCCAAACCTAAAAGTTTTGACAAATGCTAAAGTCGTTAAAGTTGAGGGTGGCCCGGGAAATTATCATGTGACTGTTGAGCGGAAGCCCCGCTACGTGGACGAGAAAAAGTGTGTGGCATGTGACCTCTGCACAAGTGTCTGCCCAGTCGAGGTGCCAGACGAGTATAACGCCAAGCTTACAAAGCGGAAAGCCATCTACATAAACAAGCCACTGGTTTATCCGCCAGTCTACGCCATAGACGCCAAAACCTGCAAGTTACACGCATGTGCCAAATGCGTTGAGGTCTGTCCAACAAAAGCCATCAACCTGGACCAGAAAACCGAACATGTGACGCTTAATGTTGGCGGCATTATTGTGGCTACTGGCTTCCGCGAATATGACCCAAGCGTCATAAAAGAGTACCATTACGGCGAATATCCAGACGTGATTACGCATCTGGAACTGGCGAGGATGCTGGACGCTTTTGGCCCGACAGGCGGAGTACCTGTTAGACCTTCAGATAGGAAACCAGCAAAACGCATTGTCTTTGTGCAGTGTGTTGGTTCAAGGGACCGACGCTGGAACCCCTACTGTTCAAGCATTTGCTGTATGATTTCGCTGAAGCACGCCTCCTTAATCAAGGAGGCGTTTCCAGACGCGGATGTGACCATATGCTACATAGACATCCGCACAACAGGCAGAGAACACGAATACTATTATGAAAAAGCCAGAGAAATGGGCGTGAAATTTGTTAAGGGAAGGCCGTCCGAAATAATTCACGACCCGGCCACAAACACGCTTGTTGTTGAGGTTGAAGATGAACTGTTGCGGAGGCTTATGGAACTAGAAGCCGACTTGGTAGTCCTGGCCACAGCCATGGTTCCATCCGAAGACGCAAAGGAGCTGGCGCAAATCCTCGGCATAGAGCTAGACCAAGACGGCTTCTTTAAGGAGTACAACGCCAAGCTTAGGCCTACTGAAACAAAGCGGAGGGGCATATACATCTGCGGAGGCGCCGTCTTCCCGAAGGATGCCCCCACAACTTCGCTTCACGCCCATTCAGCGGCCGTTAAAGCGGTTAAATTCCTCATGAATGGCAAAATCACCAAAGACTTGAAAGTGGCTGTCGTCAACCAAGACTATTGTGGCAACTGCCAATTCTGTCCAGTAACATGCCCGTATGGCGCCATAACTCTGGAACCTAAAGGGGATGGCCACTTCGCTGCAAAGGTTTCAGAGCTTCTCTGTGAAGGCTGCGGCGTTTGTGTTGGCACATGCCCAGTTGGAGCCATAGAACTCCGTCACCTAAGGCCAAACCAAATATCCGCCCAAATAAAGGCGCTGTTATCCGTTAATGGCACTTCTAAACCGCTGGTGCTGGCTTTCAGCTGTTCAGAATGCGGTAACGCAGCCGTGGACTCTTCTGGAATGGCTATGATGAGCTACCCAGCCAACGTTAGAGTATTGCGGGTTCCATGCACTGGCATAATCCAGGTCCAGCACTTACTAGAAGCTTTCAAGGCTGGAGCCCAAGGCGTTATGGTGGTTGGCTGCAAGCCCGACGGATGCCACTACGAGGTTGGAAGCCAAAAGGCCCAAAAGAAAGTGGAAATGGCGAGGATGCTCCTCCAAGCCTACGGCATAGAACCGGAAAGACTCGAAATGTTCAATCTTGTCTACATAGAAGGCGACAAATTCGCAGAAGCAGCCAAAGCCATGACAGAAAAAGTGGAAAGGCTAGGCAACCTCCAACTCGCCTAGCTAAAGACGAAGATTCCCATGGAGTGAGCAAAAATGGCTGAAGAAAAACCCCGCGATTTTGCAAGGGAGATAACAAGCAGACTCGGCGGAGAAACAATAACACGCTGTTACCAGTGCGGCACATGCGCCAGCACATGCCCAGTCGCAAGAACAACCGAGCGCTACAACCCCCGCCAAATAATAAGACTAGCCCTACTGGGACAAAGAGACGAGGTTCTCAAAGGCGACGCCATCTGGCTTTGCGCCTCATGCTACAACTGCCAAGAACGCTGCCCCCAAAAAGTTGAGATTGCAGACTTGATATATGCCCTAAGAAACATAGCCATCCGAGAAGGCAACATACCAGCCATATACACAGAATTCGCCACAGGACTCATGAGCGAAGCACGCCTAGCACCAATCTCAAAATTCCTAGAAAAGAAGAGAGCCGACTATGGCTTGCCAACACTAAAACCAACAAGCATAGAAGCCATCAAAAAGATTCTGGCGGCAACAGGCTTCGACAAAATCATGTTCAAAAAGGAGGGTGTACCGCAATGACAAGCTACGCCCTATTTTTGGGCTGCACAATACCAGCCCGCCAACCCCACTACGAACTTGCCGCAAGAAAAGCCCTAACAAAACTTGGAATACAACTCGTAGACATGGAAGGTGCAACATGTTGCGCTCCGCCACCGCTTCAGTCCATAGACTTGGAAACAAGCCTTGCAATAGCCGCCTACAACATCTGCCTAGCGGAAGAAGCGGACTTGAACATACTCACGCTTTGCACCGGATGCTTTGAATCCCTAACAATCGCAAACCACCTCCTAAAAGAAAAGCCGGAACTACGTGAAAAGGTCAATAAGATTTTAGCTAACGCTGGTAAAGAGTTTAGGGGCACAAAAGAGGTTAGGCATTACCTACGAGTCTTAATGAACGATATAGGCATAGACCGCCTAAAACAAAGCATAGTCAAGCCATTAAACAACCTTAAGGTAGCCGCCTTCTCAGGATGCCACCTACTACGCCCAAGCGAGCTCCTACGCTTTGATGATCCAGAACGCCCCCGCATATTCGACACCCTAATAGAGGCTTTAGGAGCCAAAAGCATACCCTATAAGAATAAGCTTCGATGCTGTGGAGGGCTCCTCAGAGGCTACGCAGACGACGTGGCACTAGCCATAGCAAGAGACAAAATTGTAAACGCCCATAACGCCGGAGCAGACTGCATATCAACCCTATGCCCCTTCTGCTTCCTAACCCTAGACCTTGGACAAATGCTAATAAAAACCACCTACAAGGAAGAGTACAACATGCCAATAATCCACTACGCTGAACTGTTAAGCCTAAGCCTAGGAGTAGAGCCAAAAGAACTCGCACTAGACTTCCACAAGATAAAAATAGACAAAGTTTTGGAAAAAATAGGCTGAAACGCTTTTAATAAACCGTTTCCAACAACTTTTCTTTCAACTTTGTTAGAAAGTGTTAAAAGCTTACGATACGGCATTAGGCTTTGAGGATGCTGGATGAAGATCACAGCCCTTAAAGAGCATAAATGCTTCTGTTGTGGCGAAGCCATTAGGAAGGGCGAAGAATGCTTCGTATTCATCGTTAATCCTGAAAATCCAAGTAAAAGCGAGTTTGACGTTATTTACACTTGTGCAAAATGTGCCGAAGAAGAGGCTTGTCGAAGAAGAATTAAACAAAAAGGTGTTGCTGTTTAACACGCTGCCCTAATTTCTATAGTTCACGGTTGTCTTTAGCTTTGGAATCTCAACCTCTAAAGCCTCATTGTTGTTGCACTTCATGATTATGTTTTCCACTTGCAACTCATCAACTGGGAGATTGAGCTTCCAGCAAGTGTTTTCCAAGCATATTTGTAAGCCGTCATCAAACTTGTTTACTGTTACCCGCTGGTCTCTGCAGCGACACTGCATCAAAACCTTAACATAATTTTCATCTTCGAAAATGTCTATTAAGGGCTCCTCGGCATGGGGTAATGGAATAAGATGCTTTGCTGTTGGGCTTTCCTCAAACCTTTCCTCAATAACATACTTCTTTTTCAAGAGTCTATCTATGGGCTCTAAGGGGTTCTCGCCCTTAGGCTCCTCTTCTTTGAGGCTTTCCACCAGTTTTTTGGCTAAAACTTTGCAGAAGACGTCTATATTCCTTAAAGCCTCTTCAAAATCATCACTCATGACGTCTTCCTCTGAATATTACTTTAATTTCATTTATTTAACCTTTGTTACTTTAGGCGTGGCTGAACTGTGCATTATAATTTTGAAAGCTATTTCTTTCCAATAGTCAAGGGCAAAGTTCTAACATGCTTAACTGCTCGAACAACATCGCCAACGTACTTTCCAGGGTCTTCCAACGCTCTGTTTATGGCTATTTCAGCTATTGTTGCACCTTTATCAGCAATTTTGCTCTGGCATAAGAGCATGGAGCGGACATAGGGGATTTCTGGGGCTTCGCGCATAAGCCTATTCGAGTCCACCTCAAGCACTTTCCTTATCTCCAAAAGCTGGTTTGCCACCTTCAAATCCCTTGTGAAGATGCACTCAATAGACTTTTGAAGAATTGTCTGAGTTAGCTCGCTTAGGTGGAATATCCTATCAACAATATCCTCTGGAAGCCTGTTCCTATAAACCTCCATTTCAAGAACCTTTCTAGCTAAGTCTTCAGAATAATCTGCAACCAATTCTAAATACTGAAGTATAAGCCTTGCAGCAGGTATGAAGAGCACGTCCACCATGCCAACCTCTTCAGCTATGGCTGGCTTTATCTGTGCAGAAAGAAGCAAACGCACAGCTAAATAGTAGATTTTATCTGCCTCGTCTTCTCTGGCTATGGCTTCCTCTACAATGTCATAGTTTTTCTCCTTAAAGCCCTGCATCGCCTCGGAAAGTATTGTTGAAGCTATAAGTGCAAGCCTTCGTATGAGCATGTCAAGTTTAAACTTTGTGGAGTCTATGGAACACTGCAAGAGTATGCTTTTAGGGGTCTCTTCAAGGATGCCCAGCCCAATAAGCTTTTGAACTATTCTTCGAATTTCGTCTATGTGGTTTTTGCCAATTCGGCTTGTGGAGATTATGCGTATAACATCCCGTCCGAGAATGTAGCTTCCAACGATGATTCTTTCAAGCATTCCTGGCTCGTCGCATGCATCAGCATTAACAACGTATTCTTCGGCTTCTTCTCTTTGGGCTACGTGTCTCGGCATTATTTTTAGTGAGCCGTCCCTTTCTGGCATTATGAATAGGATATCTCGCGGCTTTATACCGTGCTCTTTAATCCACTCGTTTGGAAGTGAAACCGTCATGGTTGAGTGTCCTACTCTTTGAACTTTTCTAATTTCCAAAGGTTTCCCTCTATTTATGATATTTACTTTAACACATTTATTTATTCTATATTTTCTATTTACGTTAGATATATATTTTTCGCTTTATTCTATATATCACGCAGATGTAAAGGAGGTTGATGTGAAATGTCTGAATGGAAAACCGTAAGCATAAGGCAAGAGCTAATAAAAGAAATCGAAAGGCTCCTCAGGACAGGACGCTACAGGAGCATATCAGAATTCGTCTCAGAAGCCATAAGGCTACGCTTGGAAGAGCTGATGCGGGCTGAGGGAATTCCAGCTGCAAAGCGTGAAGAGCTTTTGGCAATACCAGAGCAGCTGCTATACACGCCGAAGCACACTTGGGCGCAAATAACTCCTGAAGGAAACATCCGTGTAGGTGTTTCAGACTACGCCCAGAGGCATCTTAAAGGCATTGCAAACATAATGACCGAGCCTGTTGGGAAGGAAATCGCCAAAATGGAGCCCTTCGGTGTGGCTGAAACCTGGATGTTTATGTTTGACTTATACGCGCCCGTAAGCGGCAAAATTGTTAAAGTTAACGAACAATTGAAGGATAAGCCCTACCTGGTAAATGAGGACCCATACGGCGAGGGCTGGATAATCGAAATTAAGCCCAAAAATTCTTTGACGCTTGAGGAGGAGCTCAGAAGCCTTCTAGGCTCTAGGGAATACAACAAGTGGGTTAGCAAACTCGAGGGAAGGCTCCGCGAATAAACCGTCCATTTCCCCTCTTTTTATGTTGAAAATTTTAGGTTAAGTTTATGTCAAGCTTGATTTAGGTGACTTAATATATTGGGTTTAACATTCAAATATGCTTCTAAGAAGGCTGATAGCCTTGACAGAAAAATCCTCTCAAGAGGTTAGGAAATTACCGCCTTGTCGAGCAGCATGCCCAGCGCATGTCAATGTTCAGGCTTATGTGGCTCTCATCCAAAGGGGCAAGTTCAAAGAAGCCGTTGAAGTCATAAGGCGAGACATGCCCTTCCCCGCCATCTGTGGAAGGGTCTGCTTCAGCCCATGCGAAGACGCATGTGCAAGGGTTAACCTTGACCAAGCAGTGGCTATACGAGCCTTAAAGAGACTTGTGGCGGACATTGAGCGTGAACAGGGAAGAGTTGTCGCTGAATCGGTGCCAAAGAAGTACAGCGAAAAAATCGCCATAATCGGCGCTGGACCAGCTGGTTTGACAGCCGCCTACGAACTTGCAAAGTTGGGTTATCCCGTTACAGTTTTTGAGCGGATGGCTGAGCCAGGCGGCATGATGCGCTACTGCATACCAGACTTCCGCTTGGAAAAATTTGTTGTTGCAAATGAAATAGCCTACATTAAGGATATAGGCGTTGAAATAAAGACTGGCGTTGAGTTTGGCAAGGACATAACTATTGAAAGCCTTAAAAAGGATGGTTATAAGGCGATTTTCTTTGCCATTGGCACACAATTAGGCATGAAGTTAAACGTGCCAGGCGAAGACTTAGAAGGCGTAATAAACGCTGTAGACTTTTTAAGGGCAATAGCTTTAGGCAAGAAAATAACTGTTGGCGAAAGAGTAGCCGTCATAGGCGGAGGCAACACAGCCATAGACGCCGCAAGGATGGCCAAGAAGCTCGGCGCCAAGGAGGTTATAATTCTTTATAGGCGTTCTCGCGAGGAGATGCCAGCCTTACCTCACGAGGTGGAACTTGCTGAAAAGGATGGGATAAAGTTCTATTTCTTAGTGGCTCCTAAGCAAATTATAGGCGAGAATGGAAGGGTTAAGGCTGTTGAATGTCAAAGAATGCGTTTAGGCGAGCCTGACGAGAGCGGAAGAAGGCGCCCAATCCCAATTGCCTTTTCAGAACATCAATACGAGGTGGACATGGTTATTCCAGCTCTAGGGCAAGTTGTTGAAACATCGGTTTTGCCACAAGAGCTTATAAGCAAGGAAAAGCGGGGACCGCCGCTGCAAGTGGACCCACTAACACTGGAAACCAATGTTCCGGGCGTTTTCGCCGGTGGGGATGTTGCCATCGGTCCGGCAAGCATTATTGAGGCTGTTGGTGCTGGGAAGCGTGCAGCAGTTTCTATACACCGTTACTTGAGGGGTGAGGACCTGCGGAAGGATAGGGAAGAAGAGAAGATTGAGGAGACGACCTGGGTTAAGGATTGGCGGTTGTTGGACAAAAAGGAGCGCAGATATGACGCGCCGATAGAGAAGCCCCACCTAAGTTTTGAAGAGGCGAGAGAGTATCTTGAAAAGCTTAAGCGTCAAGCACGATTTGAGGCTTTCCGCTGTCTTGGATGTGGACCATGTGCAGAGTGTCTCGCCAGCATGGACCTATGTGAGGGCGATAAGGCTGTTGTTGACGAGGGTAAATGTGTGGGCTGCAATGTCTGCGCAGTCGTCTGCCCAGTAGAAGCTATTAAAAAGAATGAGAAGGGCATAGCTCAAGTAAATGAAGAGCTTTGCAAGGGCTGTGGGCTCTGTGCGGCACGTTGCCCAGAAAGAGCCATAACCATGAAGAAGCTTTCCAACGAGCAAATTCTCACAATGGTTTTAACAGCCTTGGAGAGGTGAAATGAAAGATGGAGTCTTCTAACCCGCCAAAAATTGTTTGTTTCATGTGTAATTGGGCCTTCTGTGAGGAAGAGATGCGTGTTCCCTACAATGTCAACATCATCCGCGTTATGTGCGTTGGAAGAATGGACCCAGCACTGGTTCTGGAAACCTTTGCCAATGGAGCTGAAGGCGTGCTGCTTGTTGGGTGCAAACCCCCAGACTGCCACTTTGTTGACGGAAACCTCCACGCTGAACGCGCCGTTAAAATGTTGAAGAAGCTGCTGGCTTTGACTGGACTTGAGCCTGAACGACTGAAGCTTCTGCTGGTCTCGCCATTAGAGGATAAAAACTTCAGCTATCACGCTAGAGAGTTCTCTGAAGAAGTTTGGAAGCTTGGAAACTCCCAACTCGGCAAGGAAGAGATTATAGCCAATCTGATAGTGGCTAAGGAGGCGGCTTCAGCCTTTAGGCTTCGCGTCTTGCTGGGAAGAGAGGAAGAACTGACAGAATTCATGAACGCTTATGGCGAGAAAATAGAGGAAGAAGAATTTGACGCTTTATTGGATGATGTTGTTAGGGCTGAGTTCATCCGCTACAAAATCCACTACTTGACGAGGATTAAGCCCCGCTCTGTTAAGGAGTTAGCCCAAATTCTCGGGATAAAGCCGTCTGCTGTTTTGAGGCATATAACGAACATGAGGCGGAAGGGCATGATAACCCTAGACCACGTTGAAGGTTACACGCCCCTGTATAAGGCTTTGGAGGTGCGATAAAAAATGGCTGAAGGAAAAGTTGGAGCAGTTCTTGTCGTCGGCGGCGGCGTTGCTGGGATACAGGCTGCTTTGGACTTGGCGGATTCTGGCTTTAAGGTGTATATGGTTGACCAGTCGCCTAGCATAGGCGGCGTTATGGCTCAGCTTGATAAGACTTTTCCGACAAATGATTGTTCCATGTGCATTTTGGCTCCTAAGCTTGTTGCCGCTGGGCGGCATCCCAACATCTCGCTGATTACGAACAGCGAAGTGCTCGGTTTAAGCGGGGAAGCTGGAAACTTCGAAGTGAAGATTCGAAAACGCAGCCGCTACATAAATGAGGAAAGGTGCAATGGTTGTGGGCTTTGTGCACAAAAATGCCCCGTGGAAGCCATAGACACCTACAATAAGGGCTTAACGGACAGAAGCGTCGTCTACGTGGAATTTCCACAAGCAGTCCCGCTTCGCTTCAAGATAGACCGCGAAAAATGCATTGGTTGTAGGACATGCCAAGAGGTTTGTAAGGCGAATGCTGTTGAATACGACCAGAAGGACAGTGAAATAGTCCTAAACGTTGGCGCAGTGATTTTGGCTCCGGGATTTGAACCTTTCGACGCGCGGCTCAAAAGCGAGTATGGTTATGGACGGTATGCGAACGTTGTGACAAGCATAGAGTTCGAGCGCATCTTAAGCGCTTCTGGACCCTATGGCGGAGTCGTTTTAAGACCTTCAGACGGCGAGATTCCGCGGAAAATCGCCTTCGTCCAGTGTGTTGGCTCCCGGGATGCTCAGCTTGGGAACAATTATTGTTCTGCTGCTTGTTGTATGTACAGCATTAAGGAAGCCATCATAGCCAAGGAGCATGTGCCAACAAAGCTGGACTGCACAATTTTTTACATGGACATTAGGGCTTATGGAAAGGAGTTTGACGCCTACTATAAGCGTGCCCAGGAAGAGTATGGCATACGCTTTGTGCGCTCAAGGGTTGCAAGCATAACCGAAGACCCAGCGACTGGAAACTTACTCGTCCACTATGTTGGCGAGGATGAAACTCCTAGAATTGAAGAGTTTGATATGGTTGTGCTCTCCACTGGCGTGCAGCCGCCAAAGGACGTGGAGAAACTAGCCAAAGCTTTAGGCATAAAGCTTAACAAATACCGCTTCTGCGAAACCAACACCTTCACGCCATTAGAAACATCAAAGCCAGGCATATATGTTTGTGGAGCCTTCAGCTCGCCGAAGGATATTCCAGAAAGCGTTGCTCAGGCAAGTGGCGCTGCGGCAAAAGCCATGGCAATAATCGCTCCAGAACGGGGCAAGCTAATCACCGTTAAGGAGTATCCGCCTGAAAAGGACGTAAGCCAAGAAGAACCCCGCATAGGAGTTTTCATATGCCACTGTGGCATAAACATCGGCGGCATAGTGCGGGTTCCAGAAGTTGTTGAATATGCCAAGAAGCTTCCAAACGTTGTTTATGCTGAAGACAACCTTTACACCTGTTCGGATGACACTCAGAAGCGGATTAGGGAGAAGATTAAGGAGTACAACTTAAACCGTGTTGTTGTGGCTTCATGCACGCCCAGAACCCACGAGCCGCTTTTCCGTGAAACCGTCCGCGAGGCTGGCTTAAACCCCTACCTTTTTGAGATGGCAAACATCCGCGACCAGTGCAGCTGGGTTCACATGCACGAGCCAGAAGAGGCTACAGAAAAGGCCAAAGACCTTGTCCGCTCAGTCGTCGCTAAGGCAAGGCTGCTGAAACCATTGAAGAATCCAACAGTCAACGTTACCCCAGTGGCTCTCGTTATCGGTGGCGGCGTTTCAGGGATGACTGCAGCACTGGAGTTGGCTAATCAAGGCTTTGAGGTTCACCTAGTGGAACGCGAAAAAGAGCTTGGCGGACACTTAAGGAAGATCTATTACTTGCTTGAGGGTGAAGATCCGCAGAAGCACTTGCAAAGGCTTGTTAAGGCTGTTATGGAGAACAAGCTTATCCACGTCTATTTGGGCGCAGAAGTTGTCGAAGTAAGCGGTTTTGTCGGCAACTTCAAATCAAAGATAAGGCTAGACAGCGGCGAGGAAAGAGAGGTGGAACACGGCGTGGTCATTGTTGCAACCGGCGCTGTTGAGTATAAGCCAAAAGAGTACTTGTATGGTGAAGACCCTCGAGTCATGACCCAGCATGAGTTGGAGGAAAAAATAGCCAAAGGCGAATTCAAAGCCAAAAAAGTTGTCATGATTCAATGTGTTGGCGCTAGAAACGAGGAGCGCCCCAACTGCGCGCGAATATGCTGTGGACAAGCCATCAAAAACGCCCTAAAAATTAAGGAGCTAAACCCGGATGCTGATGTTTTCGTTCTTTACAAGGATGTTAGGAGTTACGGCTTTAAAGAGGAGTATTACCGCGAAGCCGCAGCCAAGGGCGTCATCTTCATAAACTATTCCGATGAGCGAAAACCAAAAGTCACAAATGAAGGCGGCAAGCTGAAGGTAGCCTTCTACGAGCCAGTAATAAAACAGGAAGTCCGGTTGGAGCCAGACTACGTGGTTTTAAGCGCTGCAACCATTCCGAATCCGGATAATAAGCGTATAGCTGAGATGCTAAAAGTGCCGCTGACAAAGGATGGCTTCTTCCTTGAGGCACACATGAAGCTTCGCCCAGTGGACTTCCAAACAGACGGCGTTTTCCTATGCGGCATGGCTCACTCGCCAAAATTCATTGAGGAGAGCATTTCCCAAGCGTGTGCAGCCGCGGCACGAGCAGCTACAATACTGTCGAAGAAAGCCCTTGAAATGGAAGGAATTGTGGCAAGCGTAGATGAAGATTTATGTAGTGGATGTAGAATCTGTGAATTTCTATGCCCCTACGGCGCGATTGAAATGAAGGAAAAAGACGGAAAAACAGTCGCACACGTGATTGAAGCCTTATGCAAGGGCTGCGGCGTCTGCGGGACAGCATGTCCAACGAAGGCCATAACCCTTGGGCACTTCACAACTGAGGAAATCCTAGCTCAAGTTAGAGCAGTATTAAAGGGGATGGAGGTGGCAGCCAAATGAGCGAATCCCAAAAAGATTTCGAACCGAAAATTGTCGGTTTCCTATGCAACTGGTGTGCCTATGCAGGCGCAGACTTGGCTGGTGTAAGCCGCATTCAATATCCGCCGAACATCCGTGTTATCCGCGTCATGTGCAGCGGCAGAATAGACCCAGCCTTTATCCTTGAGGCTTTAAAAAACGGTGCTGACGGCGTTTTGGTGGCAGGCTGCCACTTGCCATCTGATTGCCACTACCTTAGTGGTAATTTTAAGGCTTTGAGAAGGGTAACGCTATTAAAGAAGGTGCTTAAAGATTTTGGGATAGAACCTGAACGTGTGCGGCTGGAATGGGTCTCCGCCAGCGAGGGAGACAAATTCGCAGCCGTAGTTCGGGACATGGTTGAACAGATTAAGAAGCTTGGTCCAAACCCGTTGAAAATGGAGGAGAAAAAATGAGCGAAACAAAAAGTGAAGCCCGCGAATACGTTCCGCCAGTAATTAAGGCTGAGGAACTTGACCCAAAGTTCAAGTATAAAATGAGCAAAATGCACGGCGCAGAAAAGGTGATGGTTTGCTTTCAGTGTGGAACATGCACAGCCGACTGCCCCATCGCCAGATTCAGCGAGTTTTACAGACCACGCCGGATAGCCCGCATGGTTCAGCTAGGCTTAAAAGATAGGCTTTTGCTGGACAAAGCCTTGTGGCTCTGCTCATCCTGCTTCACATGTGTAGACCACTGTCCCCAAGGCGTTGAAATAGCCGGCATAGTCCGAGTTTTGCGAAACATGGCAGTGGCAGACAAAAGCCTTCTTCCACTAGTTTACAAGGAGTTAGCCACAAACCTAATGAAAGGCGGCTTTGTCTACGAGATTCCAGAGTCAAGGCTTCAGAAACGTGTTGAGCAGGGGCTTCCGCCACTGCCAAAACCAAATGTGAAAGATGTTGCGAAGATTTTTGAAGTTACTGGCTCGGCGAGTTTGCTTGAAAAGGTTCAAACCATTGCGAAGGTGGAGAGTAAATGAGCAACCCAAAATATTTGTTGTTTCCAGGCTGTGTAATCCCCTATAGGCTTTCAAGCTACGAGATATCTGCCAGAAAGGTACTTGCTAAACTTGATGTGGAAATTGTTGAAATGCCAGAATACAACTGCTGCGGCTACCCGATGGACGTTATAGACCATGACTTAATGCTGACGCTGGCGGCGAGAAACATCTGCATAGCAGAAAAGGTGGGCTTACCAATAATGGCGCTTTGCAACGGTTGCTTCTGCAGCCTGAACGAAACCAACAAAATCCTAAAAGAGGACAAGAAGCTCCGCGAGAAGATTAATGGCTACTTGAAAGAGGTTGGCATGGAGTTTAAAGGCACAATAGAAGTTAAACACCTAATCTACGTGCTTTCAGAGGACGTTGGCTTCGAGAAAATTAAGAATGCTGTCAAAAAGCCTTTAGTTGGCGTTCGTGTAGCCCAACACAGCGGATGCCACGTTTTGAGACCCCGCAAATATGTAGGGCGGGACGACCCTGAAAACCCGACAACCCTTAAAGAGTTGATTAGGCTGACGGGTGCCGAATGCCTAGACTATATGGACGAGACCGAGTGCTGCGGAAACCCAATAATTGGCGTTAATGAGGACGTGCCCTTCCAGATGGCTAAGGAGAAACTTGACCACGTGCGGGCTGTGGGTGCCCAAGCGCTTATAACTTGTTGTCCCTTCTGCCACATAATGTTCGACCTAAACCAGCCCCGAATAGAAAGAGCCTTCAACGAAAAATTCAACATGCCAGTCCTCCACTACCCACAGCTTTTAGGCTTAGCCATGGGCTTCACGCCTGAAGAGCTAGCTCTAAACGAGCTTAGGGTAAAACCAACAGAACTATTAAACCAGATCAAGTAGGTGAAGACGCATATGGCAAAACAAAAACTAAAGTTTGCCTTTTACTGGGCGGCAAGCTGTGGCGGATGCGAAATAGCCGTCTTAGACATCAACGAAAAAATTTTGGATGTGGTACAAATCGCTGATATTATCTTTTGGCCTGTTGCCATGGACATTAAATATAAAGACGTTGAAGCCATGCCAGACAAGTACATCGACGTTTGCTTCTTTAATGGTGGAATCCGCAACAGTGAACAAGAGTATATGGCTAAACTTTTAAGGCAGAAGTCAAAAATCCTCGTGGCTTATGGTGCTTGTGCACACCTTGGCGGCGTTCCGGGACTGGCTAATCTCCACAACAAGAAGGAAATCTTTGAACAGGTTTACACCAGAACATTCTCAACAGACAACCCCAACAAGGTTTTCCCACAGCCGAAAGTGCATGTTAAAGAAGGCGAATTAGAAATTCCAGAGTTCTATGACACCGTGCGGACCCTAGACCAGACGGTAAATGTTGACTATTATGTGCCTGGCTGTCCTCCTGCGGTGGAGCGCACAATATTTGCTTTAGAAGCCATAGCCAAAGGCGAGCTGCCGCCAAAGGGCTCTGTTTTGGCGCCTTTAAAGTCTGTTTGCGACGAGTGTCCCAAAAAGAAGGAGAACAAGAAGATATCACGGATATATCGCGTCTACGAGAAGATTCCAGATCCGGAGAAGTGCCTACTCGAGCAAGGCATTTTATGCATGGGACCGGCCACAAGGGGCGGATGTAGCGCCAGATGCTTAAAGGCAGACATGCCCTGCACTGGTTGTGGCGGCCCATGTCCCAACACGCCTGAGCAAGGCGCCGCCATGATAAGCGCTTTAGCCTCAATTCTTGGGCTGGAGGAGGAGAAGGAGAAATACACCGAGGAGGAAGTTGAAAAGCTTATAGACCAGATTAAGGACCCCGTTGGAACCTTTTACATGTATGGTTTGCCAGCCTCAATTTTGCGGAGGAAGGTGATTCGCTCATGAAAGAAATAATCATAGACCCAATAACAAGGCTTGAGGGTCACGGGAAAATAGCCATATTCCTAAACGATGCTGGCGAGGTGGAAAACGCCTACCTGCAAATTCCAGAGCTTCGCGGCTTCGAGAAATTCTGTATTGGACGCAAAGCCGAGGATATGCCGCTTTTAACCAGCAGAATTTGCGGCGTTTGTCCAGTGGCGCATCACATGGCTGGAACAAAGGCTTTGGATGCCGCTTTCAATGTGGAGCCGCCATCGGCAGCTAAAAAGCTTCGTGAGCTAATGTATTGTGGCTACTACATTTACGACCACACACTTCACTTCTATTATTTGGGCGGACCAGACTTTGTTGTTGGTCCAGACGCACCGCCAGAGAAGCGTAATATTCTTGGGGTTATTGAGAAGGCTGGCTTGGACGTTGCCAAGGAAGTCATTAAGCATAGGGCTTATGGGCAAAGAATAGTGGAGCTGATAGGTGGAAAAGCCACTCACCCGGTCTGCGGGTTGCCGGGTGGCATTTCTAAGCCTTTGAGCGAGGAGAACCGCCAAGAAATTGAGAAGATGGTGACTTCCGCCGTTGAGTTTGCAAAGTTTTCCTTGAAGCTTTTCCACGACATTGTTTTGAAGAACACTAAGTACGTGGAACTGATCAAGAGTGACGTTTACACTTTGCGCACTTACTATATGGGTTTGGTGGACGAGCATAACAAGGTGAACTTTTACGATGGAAAAATACGGGTTGTAGACCCCAACGGTAAAGAGTTTGCAAAGTTTGAGGCTAAGGATTATTTAGAGCACATCGCTGAGCATGTGGAGCCATGGACCTATGTGAAACAGCCGTACTT
Organism: Bathyarchaeia archaeon; assembly: GCA_038870595.1. Lineage (GTDB taxonomy): Archaea > Thermoproteota > Bathyarchaeia > Bathyarchaeales > Bathycorpusculaceae > JAGTQI01. Next base: position 50,497 of record JAVZJU010000005.1, on the reverse strand, counting down.
GAAGAAGGTTGGCTGGAAGGGCTTTGTTGACGGTCCTGATAGTGGCATTTACCGTGTTGGTCCTTTGGGGAGGCTTAATGCTGCTGATGGAATGGCTACGCCATTAGCCCAAGCTGAATACGAGTTCATGTATAAGACGTTAGGCGGAAAACCAGTTCACTCCACGCTGGCTTATCATTGGGCTAGGCTTATTGAGTTATTATATGCAGCTGAGAGGGCTGTTGAGCTGGTCAAAGACCCGGAGATAACGAGCACTAATGTGCGTAATAAGCCTGGCAAGCCCGGCGAGAGTGTTGGTGTTGTTGAGGCTGCCCGGGGTACGCTGATTCACCATTATGTTTTGGACGAGAACGCCTTAATCAAGGATGTCAACCTAATTGTGGCTACCGTTAACAATGCGCCTTCAATTAACATGTCGGTTCGAAACGCTGCCAAAGGCTTAATTCACGGAGGCAAAATGGACCAAGGCTTGCTTAACATGGTGGAGATGGCTTTTAGGGCCTATGACCCATGCTTTGGATGTGCCACCCACTTCGCTATTGGGCAGTTGCCACTGACCGTTGAAATCTATAACAGTGAAGGAAAACTCATCAAAACTGTGCAGAGATAACGCCTTTCGCTTCCCCTTCTTTATTTTTGGAGAAAAACCTTTGCCGATGGAAGCCTCTTTTGAGAAAAAACTGAGGAACTGGTTCTCCGGCGCGGAAAAAGCCGTTGTTGCTGGTATTGGTAATCCTATTCGCATGGATGATTTTGTTGGCGTGAAAGTTGTCCGCGACTTGCATGGTAAAGTTTCTGAGAAGGTTTTGCTGATAGAATGTGAGACCGTTCCTGAAAGTTTTATTCAGCAAATAGTTGATTTTAACCCAACGCATGTTATGCTTATAGACGCAGCTGTTATGGGTTTGGAGCCCGGCGAGTGTAGACTTGTTAAGCCAGAGCACCTTCAGGTTTTTCCAGCCATTTCAACGCATATGCTTCCGCTTAGGGTTTTCTGCGACTACCTTGCCAAAACGTTAGGAGCCAAAATAACCCTACTGTTAATAGAGCCTAAAAATACGGATTTTGGGGAAGGCTTATCCCCCGAGGTTGAGAAGGTTAAACAAAGAATTGTGAATTTTTTGTTAAAAATCCTTCCATAAACGGCAAATTTTATGGTAATGTAAAATAAAAAGGGATGGGTAGATTAGGTTGGCGGTGCTACTTTTAGGGCTTCTTGGAAAAGCTTCTTGGTTGCCGTTATACGGGCTTTCTGTGCTAGAACGTCAGCCGTCACAAGGTCTAAGGCTTCTTCTGGACACCACTTGACGCATTGGGGTCCGTCTGGCTTGTCCTTGCACAAGTCGCAGACGAAAACCACTTTCTTTTCCGGATGAAGCGAAATCGCCCCATAATCGCAAGCTTCAATGCACCATCCGCAGCCGTTGCACTTATCCTCGTCCACAATTATTGTGCCGTTCTCCTCGGACTGGGTTAGGGCGTCCCTTGGACAGGCGGCGACACATGGCGGGTCCTCGCAAAGCCTACAAGTGATGGAAATATTCACTAGCGGGTTAAGTCTAACAACCCTAATCCTAGACTTCAACGGGTTGAAAGCCTTTTCCTTGGTCCAGGCGCAGATGTATTCGCAGACTTGGCAGCCAACGCACTTGTCTGGGTCGGCTGAAACGAATTTTCTCTCATGAATCTTAACCATTACTTACGCCTCCATTCACCTCTAGGCTTTTTGGAACTTCGCCTCCACAATGGGGATTAAGTCTTCCATGCCCAAAGCCTTAAGCTTCTCAGGAGTTGGCACACCGTCCCTAGTCCAACCTCTAGCCTCATAGTAATCATCCAACATCAATTCCATCTCCTCCTTAGTGACAAAAGCGCCCTTTGAAGGACCCTCATCCGGAATAGGTTGATTCATAACTTTCCATGGAAGCATGTCATCCTTTCTGCCTAAACCTTCTCGCACATTTATAACCCTTGCAAGGTTGTTTATCCGCTCGCCCTTAACCCGCATTTCTTCAGGCGTAGTCTCAAAGCCGGTCACAAGCGTGTAAAGTTTAGCTAAATCCTCAAACTCCTTGTAGTAGGTGCCCCTAGAAAACTTGCAGATAATCAACGAATCAATAATTGTGTATACATCCTCGATGTCTTTTACAGCCTTAGCTCTGCCTTTCTCGTACTTAAGCCTATTAAACTTGCCCTTAACGTCGAAGGCGTAGGCGCCATGCCTGTTGTGGTCCGCTCCACGGAAGGAAACAGCGAAGCCCAAAGCCGCAGTCTTTAGGCATCTTAGGTCGTAACCAGTAACCTCCACGCCTTTAATGTGTAAAGCAAGCTTATCAGCGCCCTTGCCAATTTTTTCGGCTGCAAATTTCACTCCTTCAGCTAGGATGTCGCCTATGCCCTCCCGTTTGCCCATTTTCTCTAAAAGCTTCACTAATGCTTCGTGGTTTCCAAAGCGGGCTTCAATTCCGTCCATGTCCTTCTGCGTTAAGATGCCATTCTCATAGCAGTCCATTGCGAAGCCAACGATGACGCCGGCGCTGATGGAGTCCATCCCATAATAGTTGCAGAGCTCGCTGCCCTTAATTATGGCGTCTAGCCGGTCTATTCCACAGTAGGGCCCAAGTGCCCACAAGGGCTCATATTCAACCCTAGCCATAGCCCCTTTATACGGGCCTTCGGTGACAACGCACACGTGCTCGCATCTCATGGCGCATGAGCTGCAGCCAATGATTTTCGCCACGTACCTCTCGTTCAAGTATTCGCCGCTAACTTTTTCCGCAGCCTCAAAATGGGCGTTATTATAGTTGCGAGTTGGCATGCAGTGCAAGGCGTTATGCACTAGAACGTTTTCAGGCGTGCCTAGTGTTCGGTACTTCTTTGTGGCTGGACCCTTCATCCTCTCGTGAAATTCCTTAACAAACTCTAGGAACTCGTCCGGCTTCGCAACCGTAACATCACGTGTTCCACGGATAGCAACGGCCTTCAAATTCTTTGAACCCATAACAGCCCCAAGCCCACATCTGCCAGCAGCCCTCGACTTCTCATTGATTATGCACGCTATCCGCACAAGCTTTTCTCCAGCAGGCCCAATAGCAGCCACTCGGATGTAGTAGTCTCCCAACTCCTCCTTAATCATGTCCTCTGTCTCAGCCGGCGATTTACCCCACAAGTGGGAAGCATCTAAAATCTGGACAGAGTCGTCGTCAATCCACACATAGACTGGCTTTTCAGCCTTTCCATGGAAAATAACAGCGTCATAACCAGCCCTCTTCAGTTCTGTGCCGAAACTTCCATGGGACTTCGCCTCAGCTATGCCGTAGCTCTGCGGAGACTTAGAAACAAAAGCATGGCCATTACCGCCAGTAGGCCAAATGGTGCCAGAAGTTGGGCCGGTAGCCAAAACCAGCGGGTTTTCTGGGCTGAAGGGGTCAACACCAGCCTTTGAATTGTCGAGCCATAGACGCATTCCTAGGCCTATTCCGCCAATGTATTTTTTGGCATAATCCTCGTTTAGTGGTTCTGTGTATGTTTTTCCAGTTGTTAGGTCCACGTGGAGAATTCTTCCAGCATAGCCGTACAACGCAATTTCCTCCATACTTCAGTTACTTCTAATGAGAATTAAATAACTCTATGCAGTTAATATATTAAGGTATCTATCAACCTTTCAAGTTCCAGAACATTGAATACATCATGGCTATGGAGCCGAGGCTTCAACAAAAACACTACACTCTATAGATTTTCAGTCCAGTAAACGTCAATTTTGCTAGGCCACTCTAACGGCAAAATTGGATACCCCCCTCTAGAATTTTGGAAAATGTACCACCCGCTGACGAAAAGCTAATCTTTAAGGGTGACGCTAGCTTTTTGGCGGGATGGGCGTCTAATGGAAGATAGACTTGCAAGCTTCAAGGCAAAATACAAACGCTTCTTAAGGGATGGAAGCGAAGACCCCTTAACCCTAATAGCGGAAGCGGAAGGACTTCTTGCCGAAATTAGGGCTAAGGGCGACCAAAAACTTGCAAAGGAGTTTGAGGAAATCCTAATAGACTTATCCTTCGCGGTTGAAGAGACAAAATGCCACTGTCACATGGCGAACCGCTGCAGATGCTGAAAGGTAGAGGAAGGAAAAGGTCTACAAAGTTTCTTTTAAGATTTCGAGGATGTCTCTAACGGCTATTTTTTCTTCCGCTTCCAGAACTTTTATGGCGTCTTCAAGGGTTGTTATGCAGAAGGGGCATGCCACAGCTATAATTTCAGCGCCAAGTTCTAAGGCTTCCTTAACACGGTTTACACATGGTCTCTTTTCCGGTTGGGCTTCTTCTGTCCAGACTCTTCCGGCTCCGCCACCGCAGCAGAAGCTGGCTTCTTTTGTGCGTTTCATTTCGATAAGCTCTAAGCCGTTTATTGACTGGAGAATCCGCCTTGGCTCCTCATAGATTTGGTTTCGCTTTCCTAAGAAGCATGGGTCGTGGTAGGCAACCCGTCTACCGTATGGTTTTGTGGGTTTTAATGCGCCTTTTTCTACGGCTTCGGCCAAAAACTGTGTGTAGTGCTGGACGTTTAGTGCCAAATCCTTGTAGGGCTTGTCGTTTTTGAAGGTGTTGTAGCAGTGGGGTGAAAGCGTCACAATTCGGTTTGCAGCGAATTTTTGGAAAACTGCCACATTATGTTCTGCAAGCATCTCAAACAAGCCCTTCTCTCCCATGCGTAAGATATGGTCTCCACAGCACCACTCCTCCTCGCCTAAAGTGGCGTAGTCAACGCCAAGCCTATCAAATATTGTTGCCATTGTTCTGGCTATTTCTCTATTCCTAACATCATAGGCGGTTGAGCAGCACACGAAAAAGAGAACATCCGCCCTTGTCACGCTTGGATAGGTTTTAACATTTAAGCCTTCAGCCCAAGCCATCCGCCTGCTCTGATGGGTTCCCATAGGATTGTGGTATTTCATAACACTTTCCAAAACATCCTTAACTGTTCTTGGAATGGCGCCCATTTCCACCAGTAGGCTTCGGTCCTCAACAACAGAATTTGCACAATTAACAAGCTTTGGACAGAAAAGCGTGCAAGAATTGCATGAGGTGCAGAGCCAAACATTGTCAGCCATAGGCTTAAGCCTTTCATCTAACCCCTCGTCCCTCGAATCAGCAATAAACCTATAATTGGCTGTTAAAGCCGATGGTCCAAGAAACCTATCATCTATGGCTGCAGGACAGGCGGAATGGCAAACTGAACACTTAGTACACAATGTCAAGTCCCAGTATTTTTTGAGGTCTTCAGGCGACTGCGGAAACTCTTCAGGCTTTTTGAGGGCTTCCGGTGGTTTGATAAGCACTGTTTTGATTTTTCTGAAGTTTTGGAAGAAGGGCTGTATGTCAACCACCAAATCCTTTACAACTGGAAGATTTGATAGGGGCTCAATGGTTATTGTGTCGGCGTTGAGATCTAAAACCTGTGTGTAACATGCCAGCATCGGCTTGCCATTGATATTCACTGCACAGCTTCCGCATATTCCCATTCGGCAAGAGTGCCTAAAAGTAAGCGTCTCATCAAAATTCTCCTTAATGTAATTGAGCACATCTAGAATTGTTGTTCCACGGCGGATGGGCACCCTAAACGTGGAAATGTAACTCCTATTCGTGTCTGGGTAGTAACGGCGAATTCTAAATTCAACAACCTTAACAACTTCACCATTCATATGCGAACCTCCTAATACTTTCTGGCGGCGGGCTGCCACTTCGTAATAGTTACTGGAATGTAATCGAGTCTCGGCCCGTCCACCGTATAATACGCTAGTGTATGCACAAGCCACTTTTCATCGTCACGATTCGGATAGTCAAGTCTTGAATGGGCGCCCCGTGACTCTGTTCTCGCCAGTGCGCTGATAACGGTGACTTCAGCCAAGTCCAGCATAAAGTCAAGCTGGAGGGCAGCTGTAAACCCTGTGTTAAAGGTTTTGCCCTTATCCTCAACCTTTATGTGTTTAAATCGCTCCTTAAGCGTTCGAATCTCTTTTAAGGCGCTTTTCAGCTCTTCGCCTGTTCTGAAAATCCAAACTTTAGTGTTCATAAGCCTCCTCATCTCATCCCGCAATTGGGGGACTCTTTCGCTTCCCTCGCTTCCGAGAATTCCGTCAAAAACCCGCTTCTCTTCGGCTAAAGCCTTCTCTTCTGGAAATCCGTGGAAACTTGCGGACATGGCGTATTTTGCTGCTTCCTCCCCAGCGACGGCTCCAAAAACCAGGCATTCAGCCGTTGAGTTTGTTCCAAGCCTATTGGCGCCGTGAAGGCTTAAGCATGAGCATTCGCCAGCAGCATACAAACCTCTAATGGGCGTTTCTGTTCTTATGTTGGCTTTAATCCCGCCCATGGAATAGTGAGCTGCCGGACGGATTGGTATGGGCTCCTTAACTGGGTCAACTCCGCCAAGCTTTATGGCAACATCCCTTATAAGCGGCAACCTCTCGTTAATCTTCTCCTCGCCCAAATGGGTAAGGTCTAAGGCAATATATGGACCATAAGGACCCGTGAAGGCTCTTCCCTCGAGGATTTCCGTTTGCTCAGCCCTCGAAACCACGTCCCGAGGAGCCAGCTCCATCTTTTCAGGAGCATAACGCTTCATGAAGCGTTCTCCAAGAGCGTTATACAGGTAGCCGCCCTCGCCTCGAGCGCCTTCCGTTATCAGTACGCCTGAGGGCACCAAGCCTGTTGGGTGGAACTGGACAAACTCCATATCTTCTAGGGGTGCACCAGCTCGATAAGCCATGGCCATGCCGTCGCCGGTTGTTGTGTGGGAGAATGTTGTAAACTCGTATATGCGTTCGTGTCCGCCGGTAGCCATTATAACGGCTTTAGCCTTGAAAGCGTGCATCTCGCCTGTTTTTAGCTCTATGGCTGTTAAGCCCACCAACGCGTTATCTTCAACTAGGAGCGATGTGGCAAACCACTCGTCGTAAAACTTCACATTGTCGTAGGTTGTGGCTTTCCCGTAAAGCGTGTGCATTTCATGAAAACCAGTCATGTCAGCCGCGAAGCAAGCCCTCGGATAAGTGTGCCCGCCGAAGGGGCGCTGGTCTATTTTCCCGTCCGGCGTGCGGCTCCACGGGCAGCCCCAATGCTCCATAAGAATAATTTCTTTAGGAGCTTGTTTAACAAAGAATTCCGCAACATCCTGGTCTGCTAAATAGTCAGCGCCCTTCACAGTGTCAAAAGCATGTAGGTCGAAGGAGTCCTTTTCTCGCATGACAGCGGCTGTTCCGCCCTGCGCACAAACAGAATGCGACCTCAAGGGGTGAAGCTTCGAAATTACTGCTATGTCCAGTTTGCTGCTGAATTCTGCGGCTGCCACGGCAGTCCTTAATCCAGCCAAGCCCGCGCCAACAATAACTATGTCATGGGTGTGCTTCTCCATTAATGATACCATCCAATTTTAAGGGAATACCCTAGTTTCACCTTCTAACCTTTATATTTTTCCAGCAAAGCCTAAGTGTTTAAACTTATTTTAGGGAGAAGTCAATAAATTGTTAAAGGCAACGCTGTAACTAGTAAAGGGCGAGAAATGTTCAAAAAAGTTCTAGTCGCCAATAGGGGAGAAATCGCTTTAAGGGTTATTAGGGCATGCAGAGAACTCGGTGTCAAGACAGTCGCCGTCTACTCAGAGGCAGACGCCGACTCGCTTCACGTCCAATACACCGATGAATGCTACTTTCTAGGCGCAGCGGAGCCTAGCAAAAGCTACCTAAATATAGAAAAAATAGTTGAAACAGCCAAAAAATCCGGCTGCGAAGCCATCCACCCCGGATACGGTTTTCTATCCCAAATACCAACCTTTGCAGAAGCATGTACAAAAAATGGTTTAGAGTTTGTTGGCCCTCCAGCCGAAGTCCTAAAAAGGATGGGGAATAAAGTTGAGGCCCGAAAGACTGCGGCAGAAGCCGGAGTGCCAGTTATCCCCGGAAGCCTAAAGCCAGCCATCAGCCCAGAAGAAGCCATAGAAATAGCTGAGAAGGTAGGTTATCCAGTTTTAGTTAAGGCTGTTTACGGTGGCGGCGGGAAGGGCATGCGCCTCGTCAAAAACGGGGATGAGCTGCACCAAGTTTTGGAAACCGCCGCCTTGGAGGCGGAATCTTCCTTTGGAAGCCACGAAATCTATGTTGAAAAGTTTCTTCCAAGGGCAAGGCACATAGAATTCCAAATACTAGCCGACAAAAAGGGACGAGTTATTCACCTTGGCGAAAGGGAATGTTCAATTCAAAGGCGCTATCAAAAGCTCGTTGAGGAGACACCGTCGCCCTTCATAACTGTCGAACTGCGGAAGGAGATGGGCACAGCAGCCATAAAAATTGCGAAAACCATAAACTACGTCAACGCTGGAACCGTTGAATTCCTCGTTGACCAAAACGGCAACTACTACTTTCTGGAGATGAACACCAGGCTTCAAGTGGAACACTTGATAACCGAAATGGTAACGGGCATAGACATAGTCAAGGAGCAGATAAAAATTGCTGCCGGAGAAAAACTTGCACATAGCCAAAGAGATTTGAAAATTCGCGGACATGCCATCAACTGCCGCATAAACGCTGAAGATCCCTACGAAAACTTCGCTCCATCACCTGGAACAGTCGCAAATCTGCGTTTGCCAGGCGGACCGGGAGTTAGAGTTGACACACATCTTTATGCTGGTTACACGGTGTCAGTTTTCTATGACCCGTTGGTTGCAAAGCTTGCCGTCTGGGGTTCAAGCCGCCTAGAAGCCATAAGAAGGATGCGCAATGCCTTGGACGAATTTGTGATAGAGGGGATTAAAACCACAATCCCGCTTCATAAGCGGATAATGGATGATGATGACTTCTTGAGGGGCGACATCCACATAAACTTTGTTGATGAGAGAATCGAAAAGCTTCTTCCAAAGAAAGCCTTAACAGAGGAGGAGATAGCCGCCCTCGCCGCTGTTCTGGCTAACCAAACAGGGAAAGCCAAAGTTAAGGCTTTAATTCCGCGGCGTCAACAGAGGGGAGTCTCCCCTTGGAAGATTGCTGGCAGAAGTAGGGGGTTGAGGCGAGCCTTTTGAAAATCTACGAGGTTTTGGTTGACAAGAAGGCACACAACGTTAAGGTTCTGAAAAGGGAGGATAACTCTTTCCTAGTTGATATTAACGGAAAAACCGTTGAGGTTAAATTTTCCAACTCTGGCAGCGGAAAAATTTCTTTAGAAGTGAACAATGAAAAATTTCAAGCGGAGCTTTTGAGGCTTTCCGAAAACGTTATGCAGGTTAAAGTTGGCGGTAAAACCGTTGAGGTTCAATACCCCACGCCAACCTTTAAACCAGCAACTTCCAGAATCGAGCCGCTTCCAGCACCTTCCAAAAAGCTTGCAACCAGTCTTCTTGCCGCTGGAAAGGATGCTGTCCCAGCCCCTATAGCTGGGAGAATAGTGGCGTTAAGGGTTGGCGTTGGACAGAAAGTTTCTAGGGGCGATTGCATATGCATTTTGGAAGCTATGAAGATGGCGAATGAAGTTGCAGCACCAAAAGACGGGATTATTAAGGAGGTCTTTGTTTCCGAAGGGGCTGTTGTGAATAAAGGAGATGTTTTGGCGGTTATTGTCTAGAAACTTTTTTATAATAAGGGGCGATTGCATTTAAACCTCAAGCGAGAATTGGGGTTGGATGGCACATGTTTATTGGTATGGACCACGTTGGCGTGGCTGTTAAAAATTTGGACGAGGCTGTTAGGGTTTACAGCGATGTTCTTGGCTTCAAGCTTTTAGGCGTACACGTCTTAACTGAGCGGAAGGTTAAGGTGGCTTTCCTTTCCACCGGTGGCGAGACTCAAATTGAGCTTTTAGAGCCGTTGGACGGTGATAGCCCAGTTGCAAAATTCCTTGAAAGCCGAGGTGAGGGAATTCACCACATAGCCGTAAAAGTGGATAACATTGAAAAAGTTTTGGAGGAGCTTAAAAAGAAAGACGTTTTGCTTGTTGATGAAAAACCGAGAACCGGTGCTGAAGGAAAGAAGATAGCCTTCGTCCACCCAAAAAGCACTAAGGGTGTTCTGCTAGAACTCGTGATGGTGTGAAGTGCATAAACCGAGATTCGCTTGACATCTACGGGGCGAAGCCTTCTGCGTCCTGTGAAAACAGTTCTTCTCATTCAGTCTTTCCATTCCTTTGTAAGTGGCATCCTCGGAGTCGTAATCCCATTAATAATGAAGGAGAGGCACATAGACATAGTCTTAATAGGCTTCGTTTTTGCATTCATGCCCCTAATAATGCAGCTAGGCAGAATGTTCTTCGCCACTCTCTCAGACTTTTTTGGGAGAAAGCCCTTCTTTATGGCGAACGGCTTGTTGGGCGCCGTCTCAAGCCTTATCTACTATTTCGCCCGCACTCCAATGGAGTTCCTCTTCGGAAAAGTTGCAGAAGGAACGAAAGAGGGCGCCATATGGGCTGTAAATAGGGCTTACCTCCTAGAAAGAAGCCGTGGAAACTGGAGGCTCCTAGTAAACTTAAGAACGGTTGTTTACGTCGCCTTTGCCGCTGGAAGTCTCATAGCCGGGTTCTTGGCGGCAATAATTCTATACGAGGGGACAATGATTTTATGCGTCCTTTTAGGCGTTTTAGGATTTCTTCTATCCTTCACCCTAATTGACGAAAAAAAGGGAAACTTCACCGTTAAACAAGCCCTCCGCATTCTTGATTTTAGAAAGAAGGGACGAAAATTCAAAATTTTCCTCTTCCTATTCTTCACAATAGGCTTAGCTTTCGGCTTCCGCTCCGGATACGTTATACCATATTTTCTAAGCGCTGTTGGCTTTTCCGCAGAGGATGTTGGACTGATTTTTGGCGCTATGATTCTTATGGCAGGCTTATCCTCATACATCTTCTCGCGATGCCGCGACGTGAAAAAGCTCATTTTAATTAGTGGAATAGTCTATTCGGCTCTCCTAATTCCTTTAGGATTTTCATTGCCAGTTCTCGCCGCCGTCTTAGTGGTTGCCGTTGGCTTCGCTGAGGGAATGAACAGTGTAGGGCAAGAGGGAATATTATCAAAAATATGCGATAAAGAGTCTTATGGGACTGATATTGGCTTGCTTATGATGGGGCTCCACTTGGGCGAATCGGCAAGCCTAGCCCTAAGCGGTATACTAATCGCCAACTGGGGCTTCCCAGTCTCCTTTGCGCTGGCAGCCGCAATATACGCAGTCTTCTACATCGGCGCTTTCACATTATATGGGAGAAATAGCCATGTCAACAGGCATAAAAGTTGAGAAGCTTCAAGAAGGACTGAAAACGAGGCTTGTCGGAAAATATGTTTTCTTCGCTCATGAAGTTGGCTCAACCAACGACTGGGCTAGGGAGCTGGCGGAACTCGGCGCCCCAGAAGGCACAGTTGCCATAGCTGAAATTCAAACCGTTGGACGTGGAAGGCTCGGCAGAAAATGGCTCTCACCAAAAGGCGGCTTATGGTTTTCAATAATTCTTAAGCCAAAGCTTAAGCCACCAGAAACCGTCAAGCTCGTGTTTTTGGCGGGCTTAGCTGTTGCAGAAGCAATTCGGGAGTTGTATGGCTTGAAGGCTGAAACAAAATGGCCCAACGATGTCCTAGTTGATGGCAGAAAGGTTTGCGGCATACTATCCGAGATGAAAACCATAGGTGAAAAAGTTGATTACGCAATAATTGGTATAGGTGTAAACGCCAACATCGATGTTGAAAAGGACTTTCCAAAAGAGCTTAGCGAAACTGCAACCTCTATCCAAAAGGCCTTAGGCAGAAGAATCGCCCTAGAAGAACTTTTCAAGGCTTTGCTGGAAAAAGTGGACAATTTCTACCAAATTTTCTTTAAAGAAGGATTCACGCCAATTCTGAAGGAATGGAAAAGATACGCTTCCTTTCTAGGATGTGCGGTAGAGGTCTCCATTGATGATGAAAGACTTGAAGGCATAGCCTCTGACGTTGACGATAGCGGAGCACTAGTTTTAAGGCTTGAAGATGGTTCTGTAAAACGTGTTTTCGTCGGAGAGATTTCCCTGCAATTTTTGGAATTAAGGCCACATGGACTTTGAGTAATCAATGTATTTTTGTATGATATTTGTCACCGTGTTCTCTTCACCTACGCTCGAGTGGCGTGCGCATAAGTGGAAAACTTGCACTCTGTTGTCGTTGAAAATTTTGGAGATCTGCGTCCGCAATCCAACATGCTTACTTTCAAGACGTATGAACTGAGTAGCGATTTCTTTGAGTTCAGACTCAAGAGCCCTTTTCTGCTCCTCCAACGCTTTGATTTTCTGCAGGAGTTGTTCCTCTGAGTAGGAGGACGTCATTCCAAGGTGTATAACTTTCTGAATAAATGCAGTGTTGCCCACTGAAACCTTCAGCTTTTCAGCGAGTTCCAAAATCCCACAGCTTTGGTCAACATGAATCGCTTTCTGATTTTTCTTTAGTTCAACTTTAACCAAAACGGGTCACACCTTTCTGTTTAAGATGGCTTCAAGTTTTTTCTGGTCTTCAATCAACTCTTTCAGCATTCTTTCCTCCCTTTTTATGTCATTTGGCAGCTCCTTTATCCGCTCCCGTATATATGCTATCCTCTCTTCAAGGGACCGCACTTCCTGTGTAAGAAACTGAATCTTAAGCGTGAGCAACCCTTTACGGATTATTTCTTCCACTTGGTTTCCAAGTTTTTCATATAACTGTGCCGGAATAATAATCTTAACACGTTTATCTTTGCCATTGCTCATCTATGAGCGAGCCTCCCGTGACTTTAGCCCTCTCCTACCTACGATTTTTTGAATGCTTCTCAATGGCACGTCTTCCACATCTTTTCGATCTAAGTCTGAGAACTCATAGCCTTGCCTTCTGATGTATTCTGAGAGTTCTGATTTTAGACGCTGGAGGTTTTTCTCTTCAACCCCAACGATAGTTTTAACAATTTCTTGGTTATTTATCGTGTTCTTTAATGATTCAAGCAAAAATGTGAAGTGTGGGATGCAAATACCTTTAGAAACCTTGAAAAGTTTGAGAAATTCTTCTTCGTATGAAGAGAGCAGCTCCACAATTTTCGCGATGTAGATTTCCATAGAGCTGGCCAAATAGGCGCATATGGGACAGTTGGCTGTTTGGACAAAAGCCTCTTTGCGTTTCTTTCTTTGCCTAGATAAGTCTTGGAGAAGCTTTTCTATGATGCTTTGGGCGATTAGGGCTATTCCGTGGCCGTCAGAACTTTCCGGTTTTGTGGCGGTTATAAGCATCCTGTAGAAGTGGTGGTTGCAAAATCCCATGCTTTCAACAAGTTTCTCCATAGCTTTGGCATCCATGACAAATTCGGAAAGATAAGCATCCATGTATTTCCTTTCAATCTCATCTTCAAGTGCACATAAGAAACATTCTGCACCGCTTTTGATCATCCTCTCGATGTGGAAGTATGTTACATCAACGCTCATGCAAATCACCACTGTTCCTCGATCATTTTTAATATGCTTACAGCGTAGAAGGTGTCCTCAAAAGTGGATATTCCAAGGTCTGACCTTGCAAATCCACCGTTTGCATTTTGACATTTAAGAACAAGTTCGGCTGTTTGTTTTGGGTATCGCAGGCTTTCGCCAAGGAGATTGAGTGTTGACGCTCCATAGTATATGTGCTCCATGTATGGGGTGGAGGCGTTTGGAACTACTGTAAAGCCTCCATAAGGCTTTTCACAAGCCCTAACATAATCGAGAGTCTCCATTAGCAACTTAGCAGAATAACCCAGATTAAAAAGCGAAGCCACAGCATGATAAGTTGAATTCAAATTCGAATGCCCATAAGCCCCAAAACCACCGTCGTTATTCTTGAAGCTCAGCAGCCAACCTATAATTTTCTCATGGTTGACTTCTACACCAATAATGTTAGCAAGCTCAACTGCCATCAATACCGAGAGAAATTCTGAAGCCACCTCGGCATAAACATCAACGGTTCCAAAGTCGCCCATAACAACTGGCAGAGATAGAACAAACTTTTTCAAGCGCTTTTCATCCGGCTCTTCATGGCAGAGTTTTAAGGCTTTAGCCACATAATAATGCGAATAAAGGTTGTCTGGAGCGAAACTACGCAACCACTTTACAGTCTTTTCAACATTTGGAAAAGAAAAGCTTAACAAATCCAAGATTGCCAGTCCGTAATATGTGTCCTGCGCGTTTGACTCAGTGCCTTGACAAAAAGTGTATCCGCCATCTTCATTCTGCCGGCTAACAACGTAGTCAACAACACGCTTAACCAACAAGTCTGTAAACTGTCCATTCACCAAAAGAGCTAACCGCCCCGCTTCCCGCAACCCAATACCCACCTAAACGCATTTTAACACTGGGTAGAAGCTATCAGCCCTCGCGCACAAAGAAGCGAGGGCGGTTAAAGGCGAGCTTCATCGCCTTGGAAACTGGTAAAAGTCGAAAATGAATATAAAGGTTTTTCGGTGAGACTTTAAGGCTTAAAGATGGTTCTTTTAAGCGTGTTTTTGTTGGAGACCTTTCCATGAAAGTGAAGCGTTAGTCCATCAGCTTTTCTTTTCCATAATGTGAAATCTCCGCTTTTCCAGCTGTGCAAGCAACACTTTTGGGTCACGATACCATTGTCCCCATTTTCTGCATATATGCTCCGTCCAACTATAATTTTCGTAGGTGTAGGGGTCTGGACGCCCATCCTCCAGCGGAATTTTCGCCTTTAACCGCCTATAATAGCCCTGTGCCAAATAGCCTTCATCCATAACCCTCATGGCTTCTGAAATTATTTCGTCTGTGAGTTCTGGGTATTTGCCCTCAAAAAGTGTGAATTCTATTGGGTATCTGGGTCTTGGCGGGGGATCTTCAGCCGGGTAGCCCATAACAAGCTGCACAAGTGGGAAAACCCTTTTCGGCAAGTGATACTCTTCTGCTATTTTTTTCCGCTTGGAACATGGCACTTCCTAGGAAGCAACTTCCCAAGCCTAGGCTTCTAGCGGCTATAACCATGTTCTCCGCCACTAGGGCGGCATCTTGAATTCCGAAAAACAGCAGCACCAAATCGTTGGTCATCATTTTCCAGCCCCGCTTCTCCATAATCCTCTCGAACTTGTGGTAGTCGACGCATATTGTGAAAAGCAGCGGCGCCTTGTATGGGTGGTGCTCCCTATCCCGCGACAATAATATGCTGTAGGCTTGAGAAGCGAAAGGCGCCTGCTGTCCAGCCCTAACAATTGTGCGTACAACATTTTCTGGCGGCATTTCCGCCCTATACTTTCTTATGGACTTGCTCCATAGTGTACATCGACTCCTTTTCGACTTTGATTAAGTTTTCAGGTGAGATATAATTTTCCAAGCAGTAGCTGCATATACCCTAAATACTGATTGCACTACATATTCTAGCAAGATAACTGAAGGTGTTTGAGTTATGGTGGAGATTAGAGAGCCAACTGTTGAGGAGAAGATTACGCGTTTAAGGGAAATGCGGGAACAAGCCAAACTAGGCGGCGGACTTAAACGCATAGAAGAGCAGCACGCCAAGGGCAAGCTGACCGCCAGAGAACGCATAGACCTCCTCCTAGACCCGGGAAGCTTCAACGAGCTTGACCAGTTTGTCGTCCACCAGTGCACGGACTTCGGCATGGCTGAACGCAAATATTTGGGCGACGGCGTCGTAACAGGCTACGGAACAATCGACGGAAGACTCGTCTACGTTTTCTCGCAGGATTTCACGGTTTTTGGCGGCTCGCTGGGTGAAATGTTCGCGCGAAAGGTCTGCAAGCTTATGGACTTGGCTATGAAAACTGGCGCGCCGGTCATAGGCTTAAATGATTCTGGCGGGGCGCGCATTCAAGAAGGAGTTGCAAGCCTTGCGGGCTATGGCGACATATTCTTCCGCAACGTTGCGGCTTCTGGTGTAATTCCCCAAATATCAGCCATCATGGGACCTTGTGCGGGCGGCGCCGTCTATTCGCCAGCTCTAACAGACTTCATCATAATGGTGGACAAGACAAGCTACATGTTCATAACCGGTCCTGATGTTGTCAAAACGGTTCTGGGGCAAGAAGTAACCTTTGAAGAGCTTGGCGGAGCCATGGTGCATAGCCAAACAAGCGGCGTAGCCCACTTCATAGCAAAGGATGAGGAGCACTGCATCCAAATAATTAAGAGGCTTTTGAGCTATTTGCCCAGCAACTACCTTGAAGACCCGCCCTATGTGGAGACAGGCGACGACCCAAACCGCACAGACGAGGAGCTAGCCAGCATAATGCCGGATGACCCAGACAAGCCCTACGACGTTAAAGAGGTCATCAATCGCGTAGTTGACAACGGCGAATTCTTCGAGGTTCAGCCTTTATGGGCGCCAAACATAGTTATAGGCTTCGCAAGGCTGAATGGGCATTCTGTTGGTATAGTGGCAAACCAGCCCGCCTATTATGCTGGGGCACTGGACATAAACTCCTCCACGAAAGCCGGAAGATTTGTGCGCTTCTGCGACTGTTTCAACATACCCATAATAACCTTCGTGGACGTGCCAGGCTTCTTGCCGGGCATAGAGCAGGAACACGGCGGCATAATACGCCACGGCTCAAAACTTTTGTACGCTTACTGCGAGGCCACAGTTCCAAAAATAACAGTTATACTGCGCAAGGCCTATGGCGGAGCCTACGACGTCATGGGTTCAAAGCATTCTGGCGGAGACATAAACTATGCTTGGCCAACAGCCGAAATCGCCGTCATGGGGCCTCAAGGAGCCATAAACATAATTTTCAGGAAGGAGATTGCCGAGGCTCCAGACCCGGAGCAAAAGCGTTTAGAACTTGTTAGTGATTACCGGCGGAAGTTTGCCAACCCATATGTGGCGGCGCAGAAGGGCTACATTGACGAGGTTATAGAGCCGGCTGAAACAAGACCGAAACTTATTAGTTCTCTTGAAATGCTTATGACAAAACGTGAGGCTAGACCATCCAAAAAGCATGCAAACATTCCATTATAGATAAATAACCGCTTCTCCAAGTTTCACCTCTAACGCTCTATCCAAAGTGAAGAAGCTTGAACGCAAAGCCAGTTAAGATTACTGACACAACGTTTCGAGACGCCCATCAGTCGCTGATGGCGACTAGGATGCGCACGGAATCCATGCTTCCAATAGCTGAGAAAATGGACAGTGTTGGCTTTTTCTCCATGGAGGTTTGGGGCGGCGCAACTTTTGACGTCTGCATACGCTATTTGACTGAAGACCCTTGGGAGAGAATCCGCCAACTAAAACGCCACATAAAACGCACGCCACTGCAGATGCTTTTGAGGGGGCAGAACGTTGTGGGTTATAGGAATTATCCGGACGGTGTTGTCGTAAAGTTTGTCGAGAAGGCCGCTGAAAACGGCATAGACATATTCCGGGTTTTCGACGCCTTAAACGATGTTCGCAACATGGAAGTAGCCATAAAAACCGTCAAAAAGGTTGGCAGACACGCGCAGGGCACTATATGCTACACCATAAGCCCAGTCCACACAATAGACTATTACCTGAATGTCGCCAAAAAACTGGCTGAGCTTAATTGCGACTCCATATGCATAAAGGACATGGCTGGAATGCTAGCGCCCCAACCAGCCTACGAACTGATAACCGTCCTCAAAAGAGAGGTAGGTTTGCCAGTGCACTTGCACTGCCACTGCACCAGCGGAATGGCTATGATGACTTATCTGCGGGCATGCGAAGCCGGAGTAGACATAATAGACACAGCCTTTTCGCCACTGGCATGGGGCACATCCCAGCCACCAGTGGAATCCATAGCCGCAGCCCTAAAAGGGACACTCTACGACCCGGGCTTTGACGTGGAGCTTTTACAGGAGATTGCCGACTACTTTAGAGAGCTTAGGGAGAAATATTACGACCCGTTGGGGCTTATAGACCCTAAAGCCGAAAAAGTCGACCCTTCCATAATGGTTCACCAGATTCCCGGCGGAATGTTCTCTAATCTCCTTGAACAGTTGAGGGAGCAGAACGCTGTTCATAGGCTTAGGGAGGTTCTCGAAGAGGTTCCAAGAGTTAGACGAGAGCTTGGTTATCCGCCGTTGGTTACGCCTACAAGCCAGCTTGTGGGCATTCAAGCCGTGCTCAATGTCTTGTCTGGAAAACGCTACAGCATAGTGCCTAAAGAGATAAAAGACTATGTTAAGGGGTTTTATGGGCGTCCACCAGCCCCGATAGATGAGGAGGTTAAGAGGCTTATTATTGGCGACGAGGAGCCGATAACTTGTCGTCCGGCAGACCTTCTTGAGCCAGCCTTAGACAAGATTCCGGAGGATGTTAAGCCCTACATTGAAAGCGAGGAGGACATGCTCACCTACGCCTTGTTTCCAGCCATAGCCCCGGAATTCTTCAAGAAAAGGAAAGCCAAAAAGGAGGAAGCCAAGATAGGCGTGCCGCCTGAAAGAATGGCGGAACTTGAACAGGTGGCAGCAGTCTCCGCCGCAATAGCCACCTACATGGCAAGCCTAGGCGAGGTGAAAGCCTTAACCCTCCAAAGGGCTAGGCGTGGAATTTCACCTTGGGTTCTTGCTGGAAGACGAAGCCTAGCCGAGCATGGTGTTTAAAATGCCAACCTACGAAATTTTCATAAACGGAAAACCGTGGCGAATCGAAGTTTCAAAGACCGGCGAAAAGACTTTTACAGTCGAACTTGAGGGCAAAACTTTCAATGTGGAGGTTCCAGAAGATAAGCTTCAGCCTGAAAAACAACTTCAAATAAAAATTGGCGATAAAGTATACCGAGTGGCTTTGCAGGAAATTAGCAAGACAAAGCCCTTCACGGTTAAAGTTGAAGAAGCATCCTTCAAAGCAGAGTTAAAAACACCTGCATCAGCGCAACTGCTTGTTCCGCCAATCATTGAGCCAACACCACCAGCGCCAACGCTGAAAGCGGCGAAGCCTAAACAAGTGGTTTCTGGAACCGTCACGGCTCCCATGACTGGAAAAATAATATCAATAAAGGTTGGGAAGGGTGAACAAGTTAAGGCTGGACAAGTGTTGTGCATTTTGGAAGCCATGAAAATGGAAAACGAGATTACGGCGCCAGTGGCTGGAACAGTCCGCGAAATTCTAGTTTCCGAAGGCGTCTCTGTGAGTGAGGGCGACCCCCTATTTGTTATAGGCTAGCTAGAATATAGACGGAGGCTTGTATTCTCCGAAAACTTGGCGGAGGGTGTCGCATATCTCGCCAAGGGTGGCATATTCTTTGACGGCTTGAATTATGAAGGGCATTAGGTTTACATCCTCTTTTTCCGCAGCCCTCCGCAAATCGTCTAATGCTTGCATAACTTTGGCGTTGTTTCTTTGGCGTTTCACCTCATTTAGGCGTTTAATCAGTGTTTTTTCAATTTCCGGGTCTATCCGCAAAATTTTAATTGACGTTTTCTCTTCGCTTACGAACTCGTTGACGCCGACAACTATCCGCCTTTTGCTTTCCACCTCCTTCTGGTAGCGGTAAGCGCTCTCCATTATTTCCTTCTGCATGAAGCCCTTCTCTATGGCTGCAACGGCTCCTCCCATTTCATCTATCCGCTCTATATACTGGGCTACTTTCTCCTCTATTTGGTTGGTTAAGTACTCCACGTAATAGGAGCCGCCAAGCGGGTCTATAGTGTCTGCAACACCGCTCTCATAGGCTATTATCTGTTGGGTTCTAAGCGCTATGGTGACGGCTTGCTCGCTGGGCAAGGCGTAGGCTTCATCAAAAGAGTTTGTGTGTAATGACTGGGTTCCACCCAAAACTGCTGCCAAGGCTTGAATAGTTACGCGGATAATGTTGTTTAATGGTTGCTGGGCCGTGAGCGAAACACCAGAAGTCTGCGTGTGAAAGCGCAGCATCCAAGAGGCGGGGTTTTTAGCGCCGAAACGTTCCCGCATTATGCGCGCCCACAAACGCCTAGCAGCCCTAAACTTGGCAACTTCCTCGAAAAGGTTGTTGTGCGCCGCAAAGAAGAACGAGAGTCTACCAGCAAACTTGTCCACGTCTAAACCTCTGTCTATGGCGGCTTGCACATAGGCTATGGCATTGGCGAAGGTGAAGGCTATTTCTTGAACCGCTGTGGCGCCAGCCTCTCGGATGTGGTAGCCGCTTATGCTTATGGTGTTCCACTTCGGCACGTTTTTGGCGCAGTACTCGAAAATGTCTGTGACTAGGCGCATGGAAGGCTTAGGTGGAAAGATGTACATGCCTCTGGCAACATACTCCTTCAAAATATCATTCTGAACCGTGCCATCAAGCGCATTTTGCGGAACACCTTGCTTCTCGCCAACAACAATGTACATGGCAAGCAGTACAGCCGCTGGCGCATTAATCGTCATAGAAGTTGTAATCTTGTCCAACGGTATGCCTTCGAAAACAATTTCCATGTCCCGCAAAGTGCTAACACTCACACCAGCCTTACCCACTTCACCCTTCGCCATGGGCTGGTCGCAGTCATAACCCACCTGCGTTGGAAAGTCGAAAGCCACGCTTAATCCTGTCTGACCCTGACCTAACAAGTATTTGAATCGCTGGTTTGTCTGCTCAGCGGTGCCAAAACCGGCATACTGCCTCATAGTCCAAAAACGAGCACGGTACATGGTTGGGTAAACACCCCGTGTGAAGGGATATTCGCCAGGAAAACCCAAATCTCCAAAATAGTTGATGTGGGCGACGTCTGCTGGTGTGTAAAGACGGTTCACCGGTATGTCCGAACTTGTTAAAAATTCGTCTCGCTCCGGAAGTCTCTCAAGGCTTTTAGCCACAGACTCTCTTTCCCATCGCTGCTTTTCGCGCTTAATTTTTTCCAGTTCTTCCTTGTCAAACAAGGCGGGTGCACCAAAACTACATTGACGGAAAGCATATAAATGGTTATTTCGGAAAGCCTAGCAAGAAACAAATATAAGAAATTTCGCCTCATTTAATCTTGAAGGCAGGGCTGGCAAAATTGAAAGTTAAAGTCGAATACATCGGACACATTAAAGAGATAATTCGCAGCGGCAGAGAAGAAGAGCTGGAAATCTCTGAAGGCGCCTCCCTTGCAGATCTGCTTTCTATGCTTGCTGATAAATATGGCGAATCCTTCCGCAAGGCTGTCTACGAGCCCGGCGGCTTGGACGTGAAGCAAAGCTTCATAATAACGGTTAATGGCTATTTGTTAAACCAACTTAGCGGCGGTGTGGAAACAAAACTTAAACATGGAGACCACGTAATTTTGATGTCTATTGTCAGCGGCGGCTAGAACATTTCTCTTTCTTCAAAATTTTAGAACATTTTATAAGCTAAACACGCAGCACATATTCTCTTCAAAAGGTGAAATATTTGAAAAGAATAGACGCTCTAAAAAAGAAAGCTTTCGAAGAGAAGGGTTTTGACGGCTTCCTAATAACAAACGAGGCCAACATGCTCTATTTTGCCGGCTTCCCCGGAGCCGCATGCCTCCTATTCCCAAGAAACGGCGAGAACGCGCTTTACGTTTACGGAGTAAACTATGAGCAAGCTAAAGCCGAGGGAAAAGGCTTCAATGTCGAACTTGTGAAACGCGACGAAAACTTAGCGGCAAAGGTTGCCACCAAAATAAAGGATTTAGGCATAAAAAAACTCGCCTTCGACACATTAACACATGAAAATTATTGTGGTCTTGCAAGGTTTTTGCGGGGCAAGGCTAAACTTAGGCCTCAAGGCAAGCTTATCTGGGAACTCCGTAAAGTGAAAGCTCCAGAAGAGCTTGAGCTGATGCGCAAAGCAGGCGAACTCACATGCGAGGGAATGAAAGCAGCCTATGAGGTTATACGTGCTGGCGTCCGCGAGTATGAGGCTGCAGCCGAAATAGAATATGCCATGAGAAAGAAAGGCTCATGGGGAACAGCCTTCGACACCATAGTGGCTTCTGGCGTGCGCTCCGCGTACCCCCATGGAGGATGCACAGAAAAAGAAATCCGGGAAGGCGACTTGGTCGTGGTGGACATTGGCGCTTCTTATCGCTATTATCGCTCAGACATGACGAGAACGCTGGTGGCTGGAAAACCCTCAGAAAAGCAGAAACGCCTCTACGAAATCGTTAAAACAGCCCAGCAAATGGCGATTCAGACCATAAAAGCGAAGGCAAAGGCAAAGGACATAGACACGGTGGCAAGAAAAGTCATCGAAGAAGCCGGATATGGCGAATATTTTGTCCACAGCTTGGGCCACGGCGTAGGCTTAGAAGTGCACGAACCTCCAGTCCTCGGACAGCATAGCAAAGATAAGCTGACCTCGGGCAACGTTGTAACGGTTGAGCCAGGCATATATCTTATAGGCTTCGGCGGCATTCGAATAGAAGACACCGTACTTGTGAAAGCGCCCGGCGTAGAAAAATTAACGGACAGATGGTACACTCTAGAAGCAAACAGCAAATTTTAAGATAAACGCGTTCTGAGACGTTAAGATTTCATTATTAATTGTGTAACCAATTGAAATAATTCAACGTGACACAAGCTTTAAAAACAAATAGAACAGAAAAGTATACGCGCTGAGAAAGGAGAAAGTTGAAAATGTTAAAGCGTTTGTCATTGTTAATCTTGATGAGTTGCTTTGTTCTTACAATGGTGCTTCCAGCAATGGCATATGATACTGGTGTTAAGAGTGGAGACTGGATAAAATATGATGTTGATTTTTCAGTGTCGATTACGTATCCATATTCGATGTCGTGGTCTTTTAAGGGCACAATTAAAATGACTATTCAAGAAGTCACCAGCACAACCATATCTGGGACCATAGAAGTTACTGGCACAACTTCCGGCTCCATCCCTACCCCACCGATTTCTCCAGGCTCAACACCTTTCTCCATTAACCGTCAAGACTGGACAAGTTCCGGCATGCTTTTCCCACTACTAATTCCATCAAATTTGGCTGTAGGGCAGAGCATTCCAGGAGCATATGAGACTGTGCAGGCAATTGTAGATTGGCAGGGTAGGAAAGCAGTAAAGGCCGGCTATATGGGCGTAGAAGCTTATTGGGACCAAGCTACTGGAGCACTTCTAGAAATAAAAGGCTCAACATCCACTGGATACGGGTCTGCCACGCTTAGTATAAAGGCAGCGGATACTAACATGTTTAGTCTTGGCTTGGGCTGGCTGCTATGGGTAATAATCATTGTGGTTGTTGTGGTGGTTGTTGCTGTTGTCGCTGTTATATTATTGCGTAGGAGGAAGCCGCCGACAGCACCGCCGTCTCCAGTTCAGCCGACGCCTCCACCTCCGCCCCCGCCAACTCAGTAATCCTAAACACCCTCCTTTTTATTTATATCCTAAATTATGCTACATGCTGAAAGGCTTTACAAACTAAATCCAACCTTTGAATTTGAAAGCGCAAGTGCGGAATAGGGAAGTTTAGAGAAAAAAGTTGATGTAGGCAAGGTGATCTGCGTGAGGATGCTTACTAGTTTACCTTACCTGTAATGGTCTCTAAAACTTTGAGAATTTCCGTCATGTCCTCATACTTTTTACCATTAATTAGGATGGTTGGCGTCTTCTTAACCCCTTTCTTCAAAGCCTTTAATTTGTCAGTTAAACGGGAAACGTCATAAACCAGCAGTTCATCATCGGTTTCTTTAACTATTCGCAAAGCTTGCTCCAAAACTATGTAGTCTTCTTGTTGTAGTATGCGCCCCTTAAATTTGGATGCTAAATCACGATAAGCCCAGTTAACCATTTGAGGCCCACAATATGTGTGCTGTGACATTTCTCTGTAAAAACCTATATCTACGGATGGCGAGACTGAGCGGACAAAAACCTCAATCAACATTACCGTCACCAATAATTTAATCAAGAATTGAAATATTTAATTTTGCCGAACTTTCTATGTGAAGCGAACCTCAATGGCTTGAGAATGAACGGAGCACATATATATCAAGACTAGAAAATAGCTTTTAGGAATAAAAATGAACTACGCAGTTATAATAATTGACATGCTTAACGATTTTGTAACTGGCGATTTGAAGTGTGAAAGAGCCAAGCGCATAATTCCAAATCTTAAAAAGCTTGTTGAGGCAGCCCGCAAGTATGACGTTCCAGTCATCTACAGTAATGATGCACATTATCCCAACGACCCCGAGGTTGTCCACCGCTGGGGTAAACATGCCATAAAAGGGACTAAAGGCGCCGAGGTTATTCCTGAGCTTAAGCCCACAGAGAAGGATTTTGTTGTGGAGAAGCGAACTTACAGCGGCTTTTACGAGACTGGATTGGACCCGCTTTTGAGAAGCTTATACAACGGCGAGGGCGTAAAAACAGTTATTCTTGGCGGTTTGCACACTCACATTTGCGTGCGGCACACGGCTGCAGACGCCTTCTTCAGAGGCTACAAAATAATTGTAGCAAAGGATGGCGTGGAATCCTTCACACAAGAAGACCACGAGCAAGGCTTAAAGTATTTGGAGTACGTTTACAACGCAAAAATAATGACCGTCGACGAGATCATAAGCGTGATGGCGAAAAGCCGAAAACAAGGTAAAAGCCATGCAAAATAAAATTAAAATTGAAAACCTTCAAGACTCAAACATAGACGACGTCATCCGTGTCTGCTCTTCCAAGAGGCTCGACGACCCTGTCCATCAAGAGGGTGTTAGGCTTAAAAGGCTTTGGCTTAAAGAGATGCTTGACCATTATGGTTCTTGTGCAAAAATCGCCTACCACAATGATAAACCAGCAGCCCAAATCTTATACTATCCGGAGACGGCTGACAAAGCAAAGGCGTTTAAGCGTGAAAGCGTCCTCGTCATAAACTGCATTTACAACCCAACACCAGAGGCACGGAGGCTGGGACTTGGCAAGATGTTGTTGCAAGGTGTTATTAAGGATGTTAAGGAGAGAAAATCATGTCTTGGCGATAAGCCATGCAGGTTTATTTTGGCAAACGCCTTCAACACTGGCGAACTTCTTCCCATGCCGGATTTTTACAGGAAATATGGTTTTATTCCGACTGGTGAAGGAAGCGCTATGTATTTTCCCATGGAGGGCGAATACGAGCCGGTTCCGAAGGCGAAATATGAGCCGCTGGAGGAGGATGCTGGTAAAGCGGTAATATTTTATGGTCAAAAGTGCCAGTTCTCCTATTCATTTGCAAAAAGGGTGGAAGCCATGATTAGGGAGACATTGCCTAACATAAAAATTGAGATGATAAACGAGTGGGAAAAGCCTGAAGAATCGATGAAGCGTGGAAACTGGTGGCTTGTTGTAAATGCCAAGGCGATCCATACCTTCTTCATGGATGCGGATAGGTTTAAGGCTGAAATAAGGCAAGCAGCATTCGGGATCTTTTAAGGGATAGGGTTCAATTCGAGATGGAAGGAAAAGTTTAAAAGCAACATCAGCGATACGCATGGAAGGATGTTGGGGAGAATGGTGGGGTTCTGATTTTCTCCCTTCTCTCCTTTCTCCCCTCTAAAAAGGCTCCACCATTCTCCCCAGAAATTTAACACTTTTGGCTTCTTATAGCTTATGGAAGAATCTTCTATTCGTCGCACCACGGTTCAAAGCCTATTGAAAAGGGCAAAGGTTAAAGCTAAAGCGTCTTTAAAATGAAATTTTGCTGGTGCGCGTGCATGGCGAAAATCCTTATAGTTTATGATTCTAAGACTGGGAATACTGAGAAGATGGCTTTTGCTGTTGCTGAAGGCGCAAAACAAGTGAGAGGCGTTGAGGTAACCGTTAAGAAGGTTGACAAAACAAGCCTTGAGGATTTGCTGGCAGCGGACGGCATCATAATGGGTTCTCCAACATATTATGGGCAAATGTCCGCTAGGCTTAAGGCGTTGATAGACGAGTCTGTGAAAATCCATGGGAAACTTGAAGGAAAAGTTGGCGCAGCCTTCACAAGCTCTGGCGGAACATCCACAGGCGCCGAAACAACCCTGTTGTCCATACTGAACGCCATGCTCATTCATGGAATGATAGTTCAGGGAAGAGCAGACGACAAGCATTATGGCGCGGCAGCGGTGGAAAAGCCAGACAAAGAAGAACTTGAATATTGCCGCGAACTTGGAAAAAGAACAGCCACACTGGTCAAAAAACTGAAGGCTTGAATTTTTGGGCGTGAAAGGTGGGGCCGGATAGATGGAAACTTACGTTTAAATTTTACAATTAGGGTGACTATAGAAATAGTTATCTTGTAAGGCGCGCCATCTAGCAAATTTTATAATCAATTTAAGCTACCATATGAGTTGGATTGGCCTTAGGTTGCTGCTTAAATGAAAGTTTATGACGATTTAACTGAATCAGAAATGCTGGAAAGGGTGTGCCAGTTTTTCAGTGACAAAGGTTACCAATGCGAGAAACATGTACTGAAGAAATATAATGGAAGATTCATCGAATTTGATTTGGTCTGTAAAAAGGATGGCGATATTATTATTGTTGAAATTAAAAAAGCACGCGCTATCCATGAAAACTATGTCCGTGATATTCTTAGGAAACTAGATATTCCGTCTCTAAGAAAAGCGAAATTTTATTTATGCATCCCCGTTTCAACAGATTTACCGCTGAGTACGCGTAAGTTACTCGAGGCTAATGGGATAGGAGTTGTAACAGTAAGTAGAGAAAAAGTGCAAATTGAATTGCCTGCTAAAGAAATGGGTAAGCGGGGCGTCGATTTCTTAACTACTTCAATATTTGAATTGTTAATTTCAACAACACCGGTTTTAAGTACATTCAGACCTATAGTGTCAACCCCTAAATTCAAAAATTATTTATCCAGCATCATAAAGAAACTGGAAATTAAACCTTATAAACTTAGGATATCTCGAGAATTACTTGATAAAATAGATGATTTACACGCTATTAAATACTCCGACTTGCTTAAGGACTTCAAAAAAGAATATGAAAATGCTAAAAACCCCAAAAACGAAAACGATATTGTTCTTAAAACATTAAAAATGCTTTGGGCTGGACAGTATGGTAAAACTACAGGTTTAAAAGCGTTCTACTCTTTTGAAAAATTTGAACCCATTTTGAGAGAGATTCCTGGTTACAGAGATCATATGATCCATCCATTTCAAGTTTTCCTAATGGGCGCTATTATAATTGACAAATATTATGACGACTTCCAGCAATTTTTCAAGAGAAAGCTTAAAAATGCCTATGATGACTCTCTCGATTTCGCATGGTTGTTATGCTCAACATTTCATGATATCTGCTATCCGATCCAATTATACGAAAGTTTCAACAAAGCTTTCTTTATGGACTTTCTCCAATCTGAAACTTCACCCATCATCTTTCAAGCTGAAAAATTACTTCTTCACGATGAACATTTAAAATACATAGATCAACTTATCGCGTTATATAGCCATCTCAATGACACTAAAAGTAAGAAGCAAAAATGGGAATTTGATACACCATGCAAGATTAATGACACCTTAAGGTCTTTAATGCTTAATGAGATTGCGAATAAAAATCATGCGTTACTTAGCGCGATAGCTTTAATAAAGAAGATACTGGCTGAAGAGTTTGTAAAGAAAAAGCGCAAACCGTATCTAAGAGGGCGATTCTCCACAGATGTTTATCCAGCAGCACTAGCAATCGCAATACATGACCAATCGATACTTCGTAAACTCCGCGAGCCAATTACCTTAGAAGATATGCCGTTAAGCTTCCTCCTTGTATACTGTGATCTTGTTCAGGAATTTGGGCGTTCAGAACGGGAGGAGGTTGCCGAGCTACATAGTTTCGATTGCGAATCTGATGTAATAGAAGCCACTCTAGTATTTGGTCAAAAATATCACTTTAATAAAAAAGCTAAAGAAATGGAAAAAGTTTTCAAAAAAATTGCTAGTGAGAAAATCTGCTTCAGGCTAAATCTACGCTTTAAAGGGTCTACACGATCTGAAAATTCTTGCAAGGCATAACCTTCTCTTTGCCTTTTGCAGTTCTATCTTACGATAATAAGGGCTATGAATTAGCTTGTAAAATTTAAACGACCAAACTATTTCTTAGTTTCGCCTATTGGATGCCAACTTGAAAAAGGCAAGTTTTTTGCTCTGTTTTTGCGAAGCTGCTGCATAAAAGTTGCTTTGGAATTGCTTAAAAATGTGGGCCCGGCCGGATTTGAACCGGCGACCAACAGGTTATGAGCCTGTCGCTCTAACCTAGCTGAGCTACGGGCCCCCTTGCTTTTCGGTTGAAAATAGAATTTGTTTTGCCATTATGAAAGTTTTACGGTTAAAACTATGCCTTAGGCGGGGATCCTTATAATGTGTTTATGGTAAGAGTGTCAAAACAATTTTAAGGATGCTGCACCGCTAATTTGGAATTATGGAAGGCTTTGGTGTTAAGGCTCCGGAGCTTAAAGTTTTCACGATGCCAACATGTTCAAGTTGTCCAGCAGCCAAACAAATGGCAATTGAAGTTGCCCAAAAGCTTGGCTTGCCGTATCGTGAAGTGGATATGAACACCCAAGAAGGCTTGGCTGAAGGGCTCGCCTACCAAATCATGAGCACTCCAAGCATAGTTTTGGGCGACGAAATCATAGTGGTTGGACGCCTCATCTCCAAGGAAAGGCTCGAAGAAGAAGTTAAGAAAAGGCTGGAGAAGTGGCGTGCCAGAGCCTTTTCGGAAATAAAGAGATGAAGGCTTTGGAGGATATTAAGAAAGCCGTAACCATCTTCAACTATGCTGAGAAGATTAAAACAAATCTCATCATGGCTTCAAGCCTCTTAGAGTTTCTAGGCGAAATAAAAGAGGAAGCAGAAGCAGCAGGTGCAGAAAAATTGTTGGCGGCTTATTTCAACGCCTTAATTGTTGAGGTTAACATTGCGGCTAATGCCTCCCAAGTTGAGGGTTTCAGGGATATAGCCTCAAAACTTCAAAACGCTGCCGAACAGGTGAGGCAGCACAACTACACTATTGTTCAGCGATTCATTTCAGAAGCCATATCTATGGCTGTGACCCATGGAAACTGGGCAGCGCAAACCCTTAAGGAGAAAAACCTAATCTAGCTTGTATTCGCCTTTGTCTTTCAAAGTGGAATAGGTATTCCTGAGCGTAACCAGCGTAGGCGCCAAAATATCTCCGCGCAAAGTGGCTAAGCCTCTCATAATCCGCCCTTGCCAACGATTTTTTAAACGAAATTTTCTCGATAAACTCTTTTTCAAAGTGGTCTGCATAATGCCTTATCATCACACGTTTCATCCAGACGTCCACAGGGAAAGCCTCAAGTTTTTCTAGGGCGAAAAGCGCCACGCAATCCGCCACTTTTAAGCCCACACCTTTCAATGTCAGCAGTTTTTCTCTCGCTTTTTCATAGCTTTCCTTTTTCACCCCTTCAATTTCGAACTCGCCGCTGGCAACTTTTTTGGCGGCTTCGTAAACGTATTTGGCTCTGTAACCCAAACCACAATCGGCCAACTGCTGGAAACTCGCCTTAACCAGCTTCTCCGCCGTTGGAAAAGCGTACAAGGCAAAACCATCTAGTACTGCTTTTTCTCCAAAGCGTTTAGAAAGTTTGTGGAGCATTCTTTTTATGGCTGGTATGTTTTTGTAGGTTGCGCATATGTAGGAGATGAGGCACTCCCAAGGGTCTTGGCGCAGAATCCTTAAGCCTTTAAGGGTTTTCACGGCTTCTCCGATATGGTTGTCTTTTGTGATTTGGGATAGAATTGTTGGCAAGTCGTCGCCTAGCCCAAAATAATTTTTCACGAGGTCGGGGCTGGTGTTCTCGAATTCAAGTGTGTTGCCAACCTGCCTAATCTTTAGAGGTGTGTCCCCAATTATGCCGTACCACCATTCACCAAATTTTTCCCATCTGAAGGCTTGACCACAACACAATGTTAAATCCAAGTTGAAAGGCTGAGAAGGCTCCAATACAATTCTCATTAAACTTCACTTCACATATGCGCTACTCTTCATCTATAAACATGTCTGGCGTCGGCTTTTCCGGCGGCAACCCTTTTCTTTCGCGTATTCGCCTAACAACTTCCGAGGCTATGTTTTCTGGGATTGTTTCCCAGTGGTCGAAGGTGCACTGCCAAAAGGCATGCCCAGAAGTGGCTGAACGCATTTCAGCTGACAATCCGAAGGTTTCAGCCACTGGAATATAACCCGTAATCACTGTTAGGATGCCCTTGTGCTCTGAAGCCAATATCCTTCCCCTTTTCCGTGTTATTATGCTTATGCAATCTCCAACCCACTGGGCTGGAACAGAAACCCCAATCTTATAAACGGGTTCAAGAAGCACCGGTTTAGCCGTCAGGAAAGAGCCTAAAATTGCGCGGCGAATCGCCGGCAGAATCTGGGCTGGTCCTCGGTGCACTGGGTCTTCGTGGAGCTGGGCGTCTATAAGCTTGGCTTTCAATCCTCGTAGGGGTTCTTCGCATAGTGGTCCAGCTCTACAAGCCCATTTGAAACCGGCAATAATCATTTCTCTCGCTTCTGGCAGATACTGGACGCCTTTTGTCGCGCCTACAAATATGTTGCGGTGCTCATCTATAGCCCAAATGTTCCGTGCCTCCTCAGCCGGCCATCCAGCCTCTTTAAAGAGTATGTTGCCAATCTGTTCGCTGCTCATTTCCTCGGCTATTTCGCCAGCCTCTATTAGGCTTATAACCTTCTCCTCTAGCGGTTCGACTTGGACCCAGAACATGTTGTGCTTGTTGGGGCTTTTAGCCATGACTGTTACGCCTTTACCTGCGATGCTTTCCCTATAAACTACTATTGGTGTTGAAGCTACGATTTCCAGTCCGCTGCCATAATCTTGAAGGAATTTCACGGCAATTTCAAGGTGGAGCTCTCCCATACCGCTCAGCAAGTATTCGCCCGTCTCCCTGTGTATAGTGGTTACAAGGTTTGGGTCTTCAATGGAGAGTTTGTTCATGGCATCCATTAGGCGTGGCAAATCCTTAGGGTGTTTTGGTTCAACGGCAATCGTTATGACCGGCTCTGAAACGTACCTTATGCGTTCGAAGGGAACCATGACATCTTTGTGGGCTAAATCCACAAGGGTTTCTCCAGCCCTAGCCAAATCTAAGCCCAAAAGCGCCGCAATATTTCCAGCCGTTATCTTGTCCACGACTTCTCTGAAGGCGCCCATATACATGGAAACCTGCTGGACGCGGTAGTCTTTGTGAGCACCGACAAGATAGACTTGGTCTCCCTCCTTGACAGAGCCGGAGAAAAGTCTTCCAGTTGCTACCAATCCCGCGTGGGGGTTTATCTGAGCCATTGTTATGCACATCACTGTTGGTCCGTTATCGTCGCAGTTCAGCATGGCTTGCCCAATTTCAGATGTCAAGTCGCCTTTCCATATCCTTGGCAACCTATACTTTTGGGCTTCTATGGGGTTTGGAATGTTTTTCACCACCATGTCTAGAATGGCATTGTGAAGCGGAATCAACTGGGCAAGTTTTTGATGCTCGCCCCGAGTGTAAGCCTCCATTATGTCGCTGAATTTGACTCCCTCCTCTTGGGCGATTTTTAGGGTGAAGCCCCAACGGTGCAGCGCAGAACCAAAAGCCACAGTCTCTTTTTGAGGATCAACCTTCCACTTTTCCTTGAATTCCGGCTCCCCGTAAAGCTCTATTAGGTTGTTGAAGTCTCTGATAATCCGCATAAACTTGTCTTGAATCTCGCTTGGAGTAAGTCTCAACTCCTTTATTAGGCGGTCAACTTTGTTAATGAATAGGACGGGGCGCACCCTCTCTTCTAGGGCTTGGCGGGTTACGGTTTCTGTTTGAACCATAACCTCCTCCACAGCATCCACAACAACCACTGCGCCGTCAATAGCCCTCAAAGCCCTTGTAACCTTCCCAGTAAAGTCCACATGCCCAGGCGTATCAACCAAGTTTATGACGTAGGGGCGACCACCAATCTCGTGCAAAAGCGAAATATTAGCCGTCTTAATCGTTATCCCACGTTTCTGCTCCTCCTCCAAATAATCCAGGGCTCGTGCTTCTCCAGCAATTACAGGTGAAAGCAAGCCGGCCTCAGCCAAAAGAGAATCCGTCATAGTTGTCTTTCCATGGTCTATGTGGGCTACTATGCCAATGTTGCGGATATCCTCCTTTCTATGCATCAGCTTCAGAATTTCATTGGTCTGCCTAAACCTTGGCAAAACAGAATCCCCATTGCTAACTTCCAAATAACTTACAAGTTTCAAGAAACAAGGATTTCATGTAGTCTTAAAAGTCTTGCGGATTTCGTGCAAAAAGTTAATATGGTTCAGTTTTCATTTGCATGTAGCCTAACTCTGGGCAAGTGGCAATGATGTTTGCTGAAAACTATGCAAACAAAATCCAGTTTTTAAGCTTTCTGTTAGTGTGGGGTATGTTCTGCTATGGGTCGTTATAGGCAAATAGAAGATATAGTTAAACTGATGAATAGCACTGAGAGGATAAGAAACACCAGCATAATCGCTCACGTAGACCACGGCAAGACGACACTTTCAGACAGCCTCTTGGCTGCAGCTGGCATAATCAGCGAGCAAGTCGCCGGACAGAAGCTTTTCCTAGACTCTTGGGAACTCGAACAGAAGAGGCAGATGACGGTTTTCGCCTCCAACATAAGCCTAGTCCACACTTTTAAGGGCGTGGACTACCTCATAAACCTCATAGACACGCCCGGCCACATAGACTTCAGCGGGAACGTGACAAGAAGCCTAAGGGCTGTTGACGGCGCCTTAGTGGTGGTTGACGCCGTTGAAGGCCCCATGACCCAGACGGAAACTGTTTTGATGCAAGCCCTCCGCGAGAGGGTAAAGCCTATACTTTTCATTAATAAGGTTGACCGCTTAATCCGCGAGTTGAAGCTAACCCCAGAAGAGATACAGAAGAAATTTGCGAGAATAATCACGAGGATAAACAGCATCATTGAGAAGTATGCGCCTCCAGAGCATAAGAAGGACTGGCAAGTTAAAGTTGAAGACGGACGTGTTGCTTTTGGCTCGGCCCTCCATAAATGGGGCTTAAACCTACCCCACATGAAGGCTAAAGGCATAACCTTCAAAGACATCATCGACGCTTACACCGGCGAGCCTGAAGAAATTAGGCAGAAGGTTGAAGCCTTAAGCAAACGTATACCCCTCTACGAGCCAGTTCTGGACATGTTCTGTGAGCATTTACCAAACCCGTTAGAGGCACAGCATTATAGGCAGAGCCAAATCTGGCCTGGAGACCCAAACAGTCCTGTTGGCAAGGCTATGGCTAAGGTTGATCCAAACGGACCGCTTCTGATGTGTATAACCTTCATCGAGGTTGACCCTCACAGCGGTGTTGTAGCCATAGGCAGAGTTTTCAGCGGCACCGTGGAGAAGGGTAAAACCGTCCGCCTCGTGACAAGCCGCCAGAAGGGAAGCATACAACAAGTCTACATGAGCATGGCAACAGACAGAGTCATAGTCGAAAGGATTCCAGCTGGAAATATTGCAGCTCTTTCCGGTTTGCCATCTATCCACGTGGGCGAAACAATAGCGGAGGAAGGCGTTGAAACAGCGCCTTTTGAAGCCTTAAAGTATGTTTCAGACCCCGTCGTCACGGTGGCTGTTGAGCCGGAAGACGTTAAAGACCTACCATTATTTGACAAGGTTATTCATAAGCTAACTCTTGAAGACCCGAACCTCCACTTCAAAATAGACAAGGAAAGTGGACAATACTTGCTAAGCGGCATGGGAGAACTCCACTTGGAGGTTACAGCCTACCGCATGCAGGAAGCCGGCTTAAAAGTTAGAATGAGCAAGCCCATTGTTATTTACCGTGAGACTATAAGTCGAGACTATAAGGGTCCACCGGTTATGGGCAAGAGCCCCAACAAGCATAATAGGCTCTGGGTAACCGTTGAGAAGCTTCAACCAGAAATTATAGAGGCCATTAAGACAGGCAAAATTAACGAAATGCAAACCCGTGACGAGCGCCAGAAAATCCTAATGAAAGAGTTCGGCTGGTCCACTGAAGACGCTCGCAACGTCATCGCCATAGAAGGAACAAACATCCTCATCAATAGGATTAAAGGTAGGCAGTACGTTGAAGAAGTCCTAGACCACGTTAGGTCTGGGTTCCGCGATGCCGTTGCCACGGGCGTTTTGGCAAAAGAGCCTATGTACGGACTTAAAGTAAACCTTGAGGACATCCTCATTCACGAGGACCCGGTTCACCGAGGACCAGCCCAGATTCTGCCCATGACATGGCGTCCAATTTGGGGCTCCTTCCTCCTAAGCGAACCAAAACTTTTAGAGCCCATCCTAAGCTTCGAATGCAAGGTCCCCAACGACTTTGTAAGCCCAGTCATAACGCTATTGCAGAAGCGCCGAGGCAAAATTCTAGACATGGTTAACGAGGAAGACATGGTTATTGTTAAGGCTGAATTGCCAGTGGCTGAATCCTTCGGAATAGCCGATGAGCTCCGCTCTTCAACGCAGGGAAGAGCCTTCTGGGCAACCCAGTTCAGCCGATGGGCACCAGTGCCTGAATCCATGCAAGCAGAAGTCATAAGGCAGATACGCGAACGCAAAGGCTTGCCACCAACACCGCCAAGACCAGAAGAATTCTGCGAAGAAGAATAGTCTCTTACAAATTTCATTATTTTTCAAACTTTAATGATGAGTTCATAATTGTCATTTACGGCGCTGCAGTCTTTTATAGGGTTGAATAGATTTCTATAAAGGGATGATCTTTGGAGTTGATTATCCTCGGGTCTGGTGGCGCCACAACAATCCCAAGACCTGGTTGCCAATGCAGAGTTTGTATTGAAGCGAGGACCAAGGGTTTACCGTATGCCCGTTCATCCGCCTCCATTTTTGTTTCAGACATTAACCTCCTTATCGACACCCCAGAAGAAATTTCCTCACAGCTTAACCGTGAAGGAATAAGAAATGTTGATTACATCCTCTATTCTCATTGGCATCCAGACCATACTTTGGGCTTGAGAATTGTGGAGAAGATGTACAAATTTTGGCTCGGCACGTTTGTTAGAGGAGACAAGCCGTCAAAGAAGGTTAAGGTTTGCGCATTAGCGAAAGTTATGAAAGATTTAGAAGACAAGTATGGGTCTTTCTTCGATTATTATGAGAAGCTAGGGATAATAGAGAAAATTAGCTTGAAAAACGCTTACCCATTCCAGATTGGGAGTTATGGCATAACACCTTTTGAGGTTCTTAGTGATTATGTAGTTTCAACGGTGTTTCTTATAGAACATGAAGGGAGAAAAGTTGTCTATGCGCCATGCGATATAAAACCGTTCCCGCAAGATTCGCGGTTAAAAAGTTCAGACCTACTTATATTGGGAGAAGTTTTCCCTGAAGGCCCTCTAAAGGAGGGCATAACAATTCCAGAGGATAACCCGCTAAGGCGAGAATTATTATCAATGGAGGAGGCGTTGACGCTTGCAAAAAGTTTGAAGGCCAAGAAAACGATTCTCACACATATTGAAGAAGAGTGGGGCAAAAGTTATGATGATTATAAGGCTTTAGAGAAACTTTACCGTCAGAAGAACATCATTTTCGCATATGATGGAATGAAAATCGATGTTTAGCCTTCAAGAAGGAAAATCGAAATGAGAATAGACGCTGAAAGCTTGACAGTTCCTATAGAAAGACTTTCACAGGAACCCTTCACCTTTGTAGTGTGTTATCCAAAGCCAAGTAGGACGGAAATAAGAAAGCGCATAAAAGAACTTGAGAAACTCGGCATTAAAGCCTTGGAATTTTGCGGAGAGAAACAAGTTTCAAACTTGAAAGTTTTGGGTAAAGGATGCGTTGGCATAGTTGTGAAAGCCTATAAAGGCTGTGAGGTAGTAGCCCTAAAAATTCGGAGGGTGGATGCGGATCGCGTTACAATGTTGCATGAGGCTGAAATGATTGGAATGGCAAACTCTGTCGATGTTGGACCAAGGCTTTTAGGTGTGAGCAAAAACTTTTTGTTAATGCAGTTTGTGGAGGGCTTTTTGCTTCCAGAATGGCTTGAAAAGCGCCTCGGCAAGACGCGCCTAAAAAGTGTTTTGAGGGATATTTTAGAGCAGTGTTGGCGCCTTGACAGGGCTGGATTGGACCATGGCGAGTTAAGCCACGCCCCAAAGCACATAATTGTGGACAGCCAAGACAACCCAGTCATAGTAGACTTTGAAACCGCCAGCATAAACCGTAAACCATCAAATGTCACTTCGATTGCACAGTTCCTCTTCATAAGTGGCGTTGTTGCGGAGAAAATAAGCCGAAAACTTGGCGAAAAAAATAGAGAAGCGATTATTGAGGCTTTAAGGCGTTATAAGGCTGATGTAAACCGCCAAAACTTCGAGGCACTACTATCAGTTTGCGGTCTCTAGGCAACATAGTCAATTTTAGGTTTCATACTTGCGTTTTGCCCGGTTTTTCCATTATCAACCAGTTCGAGTTTTAACTCGTTCAGAAGCTGAGTTAAATCCAGCCAAGTCTCCACTTGGAGTTGTCTGGCAACCCGTCTCTTCTCATAAAGAAGCGGAATAAAGTCGATGAATAGCCAGCCGTAAGATTCAGCCAAAGATTTTCTCCCTTCTCCCCCTTTCCCCACAGAGGAAAAAGGACTAACCATTTTATAACCATGTATGGAAGAATCTTCTAGAGGAGAGGGGAGCATGAACAGTTTTAACGGTCGTGTTGAAAAGGTTTAAAACTGGCTTTCTGGAATTTAGCACGGTGTTCCGATGGTTATAAGTAGAGAGGAAATGCAGGAAATAGCCAAAAAATACAAAGAACCCATAGGTCTGAATTTGGGTTCACATTCGGCTTTGGACGCTTGGCAAGGACAACGCAACTACGGCTTGAGAAGCATAATTTACACAACGCCTGGAAGGGCACGCATATACCTCCAAAACCCAATGGTTGGAAAGCCAGACGAGCCAGTTGAAGATTTACCCAGTCTTGTTAAGCGAGACATCCGTGTTGTGAATGATCCCAAGGATATTAAGAAAGGCGGTGACTGGAAAAGCGTAATCGTAATTCTTGATAAGTATTCAGACATTGTCAAGTATGTAGATGAGCTTGTGGATCTGGAATGTTTGCAGATTCCGAATAGGGCTTTCTCCGTTTATGTTGGTGGGGATGAATATTGCAGCATAATTGAAAACCAGTTCGCCGTCCCCATAGTCGGTTCAAGAACTCTCTTAAAAATTGAGAATCGTGGCGAGATTGAGAAGGATTATTACTGGTTTGCAGAGCAGGCTGGCATTCCCTATCCGAAATCTTACAAGTTTGAGGTTCGAAAGGGCGGGATAAGGTTTAAAGAGTTTATTGATGAGCCTATGCTTTTGAAGGCTGAGCACGCCCACAGAAAATTCGAAAGAGAATTCATATTCGCCGCAGATTCAAAAGATTTGGAGGAGAAAGTCGAAAAGGAGGTTAAGGCTGGAAACCTAGACGAGGAGTCTTTGCGTAATGCACGCGTTGAGCAGATAGTTCTTGGACCCCATGCCAACTTTAACTTCTTCTTCTCGCCATTGGATGCCAAAAGCGACTGGGGAGACGTGGAAGACTGGTTCTCCAAACTCTACAACGTAACCGTTGAAGAGGCTAGAATATGCCTAGCCAACCAGTTCCTATCCATAGACGAGCGGAGAGAAACAATTCTAGATGGCGTGAAGAGGCTTCCATTGGAAGTTCAGCAGAAGCTGAAGCGTGTTCCATCCTTTGAGGTTACAGCCCACGCCATGCTAAGCCTAAGAGAATCCCTCTTAAAAGACGTGCAACGCTATGCAGACCGCTTCCTGTTGACGTGCAGAGAACACGAACCGCCAGGCATAATTGGCGCATGGTGCTTGCAGACGCTCATCACATGGGATCGCGTATCAAAGTATGAGCTGAAACCAATGGTTAAGCTGGACTACACAAGCGGCATAGAAGCCAAAACAGCCGCAGACTACGGCTTATACGATGTTCCAGAAGCCCGAGACCCATACATGCACATACCAGTAACGCAAGACGTGGCGCTACGTCACGGGGGAGGAACAAACGTCCATATGGGGATAGGATCCCAATATGCCAATGCCAAATACAAGAAGCCCATGAGCACAGGAGACCGCATAGCCCTAGAAATAAGGCGGGCGTGGAAAACAAAAAAAATCCACGAAATAGTAACATAAACAACGCATACTCTGCGATGTTTTCACATAATTTTGTGCTTTAAAGTTCAGAATTTTTTAAGCGTTCTTACCGGTTTCTAATCGTTGTTGCCTTTTCTTCATTTCGTTATAGAGATACTCAAACCACTCTGCATATTGCGGATAATTAAGATGTTTTCTGGCATCTTCAATAAAAGGTTTGCAAGCTTCCCAATATCGTATTATCATGCCGCTGAAAAGGTCGTCCACCAAACCTATGTCAATAAGTTTTCTATGCAAAAGGACTCCAAGCCCCTCAAAGAATAAGCTTGACTCTGGTGCTATTGCGCCATATTTTTTGGCTAATTCAGCGAATGCGGTTTCTGTTTGGCAGTCGTTCATGATTTGCTGCATCTCTTGCTGAAATTCCTTTTTTGAGAATGTAGCGTATAACCTCATGACAAGGTCTATGTCTCTGCTTCTTCTTTGATGCCTAACCTGGAAAACATAGTAGACAGCGGCAATCATAACGCTTGTGGAAGCAACAACCACAGAAACCGTCTGGATATCAACCACTTTAACACCAAGGTAGAATTAACAAGGGTTGTATTAAAGTTAACCATACCATCGGTTGCTTGATTCCCGCCCTCTATAAGTTGGCACCTTCAAATTTCTTAACTATATCTGTGAGTTTTGGAACATCGAACATTTTTCTTCTCGTTATTTCGTTTGCCGCCGCCATATACATTTGGCTTATTAATGTTTTCAGTTTTGGTTCCAGTTTTGGCGGTTTGGTTTTCACCAGTGTTCTCCAGTCTTTTACGCCTTGCTCTTTTGCTTTCTGCTTTGCTTGTTCCACTTCTTTTGCCCATTCCGTCTGTCTATAATATATGCGGGCTACCTCCTTGCTCACATGTAAGCCTTGATATGTGAATCTGCACTCGTCCAACGTTCCAACCACGTCTGCCACCATAAGCCTCCTTTCCTCATCGAAGGCTAACTCTATCTTGCCATCTTCGTTTACCAGGTTGGCTTTGGCGGCAATCTCCGTAATTGTCTCGTCAACTTTTAGGAGTATAGCCTTAACTTCCTCCAGTTCGCTGTTTGTTAAGCCCGTCAGTTGCTTGGCTTCCCGCCATGTTAGATAGCGGTCGCTCTCCTCAAACTTTGTGCTAACATCAAAGATTGGTTTTGCTAGCCTCTCACCGGGTTTTGGATAATGGTCTAACCCCAAATCTTCAAGCGTCACTAAGCCCTGCTCAAGCCTTTTAAAAACTGATGAGCCCTCTGGCAAGCCGTTGCGGTAAATAATCTCCAACGGGATTAGAAAATTCTTTAACTTTGGCGTGTAGACACCATAATCATATTTTAGTTTGCCACCTTCCACGTAGGCTTTCGGCTTGTAAACATTCACTAGGTGGAACTCCATAACGTTTGTTGGCTTATCCAGCTCGTCGAAGCGTACAACTTTGCCCTTCTCGTTTACAAGTCCGCGATAGTGGGTTCTGACGCCTTTCTCCTCAAGCCTTTCAAAGCAGTAAGCCCCCATTAGGCATAGGGCTGCACCCTTCCCGTCTATGTGGTCTGGCATCTCACCCCAGTCAAAAACCGAGTAACGGTCTGAAAAGTGGAACCTGCCAATCCCCATCCGCATTTTGGTCGGCTTCTTCACTACTTCGAGGTCTTTGACGCTTCCCGTAACATCACACGCCCCATAAACACCTACAACTTCAACTTTTTAACAGACTCATCCGCCTTTTCAATCTCTTCCCTTTTCCCTTTTTGATAAGCTCTTATACACTCCTCAAGTCTCTTATCCTCTAAGGCTAAGATTTTTGCCGCGGCTATGGCGGCGCCCTCAGGCTCAATTGTCACGACGGAGCCTATGCCGCTTGGCACCCTAAGCGAGGAGAAAACGTCCACACCTGCAAACTTTTCAGAGTAGGGTGGGCAAGCAATAACGGGTTTTGCGGTGTTTGCGTCCACAAAGGCGCTTAGGGCATTTGACCTACCAGCCACGGTTATGTAAACAACATTTTCGCCCTCGTGCTCCCTTAGGATTTCGAGAGCTTTTTCAGGAGTTTTGTGGGCTGAAGCCACCCGAAACGTAAACTCTAAACCGAACGCCTTTAAGTGTTTGGCTATTTCCTTAGCGAATTCCAAGTCCCTTTCAGAACCCATAACTATGACAACTTTTCCCGCCATCTTCGTCATCCTCTTCCGCCCTACACGCCCCTAAATAGCCCATAGTGGCTAATTAAATTTTTAAGCCACAACCGTCACGCTTTCATTCTGAGGTGAAGCCCTTATGGCGCATGAGAAAAAGCGTAGGAAAAGCATAATAGATGAGCTTTTCGGAGGCTCTTTATTTAACGAAATAGACGAACTTTTTAAGGAGTTTCCAGAAGGCGAACTCGCCAGCGGCTACTCAATAAGTGTAACTCAAACACCGGAAGGCACAAAGGTTAAGGCGAAAGTAGGAAAAGACGTGGATGTAAACACGCTTAGAAAAAGACTTCAACAGCAGTATCCGGGAGCACAGATAGAAATAGAAGGTGGCAAGCAAAAACCATTGATAAGAGAAATTTCCACAAAACCAGTTGACGAAGAAAAGGAAAAAGGCGATTAAGATTAAGTTAAGTCTTCATAGACGCGCTTAACCTCGTAAAAGTGGTGCCGGGGGCGGGATTCGAGCCCGCGACTTCTGGGCGCACTTTAGCCCCCCATATGTACGCTCTCCAGATTATGAGTCTGGCGCCCATTCCAGGCTAGGCTACCCCGGCATGGTTATTCTAAGATAACCTTGTTTAACATCGGTTAAATTAAATTTTTGTGAGAAGTTGGATTATTTGCTCTTTCGAGATGACGCCTTCAATTTTCTCCCCTGAGTCCATGACTAGTGTGGGAAAAACTTTTATTTTCAGTTTTTTCTTGGATTTTGCCACGTCAACGACCTCAACGTCGAAGCCATGTTGGTGGGCGATCGCCTTCACTATTTCAACGACGCTTTTCTGGTCTTCTGGGAGAATCCACTCATATTTTGTCTCTGAATATTGTTTATAATCCCTGACGATACGGTATCCACCTCTAATGCCCGGGCCTCCTGTATATCCCCATCTGCCCCATGTTTCAGTGCCAGCTACCTTTTTGGCGCTCTGCACGTATAATATGATTTTGCGTTTATCCATGATGCTCATTGTATTCAAAACCATTTTACA
The DNA here is from genome assembly GCA_038870595.1 of Bathyarchaeia archaeon. GTDB lineage: Archaea > Thermoproteota > Bathyarchaeia > Bathyarchaeales > Bathycorpusculaceae > JAGTQI01. The sequence continues at coordinate 9,272 of JAVZJU010000005.1, read as the reverse complement.
TATTTATGTCTGATGCTGCAAGAGTTCTAGGCTTTACTCTTGAGCGTCTCCACACCTGTTGATTTTCCAACATAAACAATGTTTGCCATTCCAACGAAAAGTCCGCTTTCAACAACTCCGGGAATAACCTTCAACTCGCGTTCTAGCTCTTTCGGTTTTTCTAAAGGTCCAAAATACGCGTCCAATACAAAATTTCCGTTATCGGTTACAACTGGACCAACTTTTCCAGCGCTTTCCCTCAAGAGGGATTTTCCACCAATGCTTTTTATTTCACGCATAACAAGGGGGATGGCGAAGGGTAAGACCTCGACGGGTACCGGATGATTTTTTTCACCTAAAGCTTTTACTTTTTTACTTTCATCTACAACTATTATGAGTTTTTTGGATGAGTGGGCAACTATTTTTTCACGAGTTAATGCGCCACCCATGCCCTTTATCAAGTTTAATTTTTCATCCACTTGGTCTGCGCCGTCTATCGTTAGGTCTAAAGTTGGATGCTCTTCCAAGGTTGTCACTGGAATTCCGTTTTTCACGGCTAAAAGGAATGCTTGATGTGAAGTGGGGATCCCCAACACGCGTAGTTCTTCACGCTTAATCCTTTTTCCTATTTCCACGATTGCGTAGGCTGCTGTGCTTCCGCTTCCCAAACCCACTATGAAACCATCTTTAACATGTTTGACCGCTTCCATGGCGGCGTTTCTCTTTGCCCTTTCCAATACCTCATCTTTTCTAGGTTTCAATTTCCATCTGCCCCAATCTTTCCAAAACTTTTTCCACTTCGGCTCTAATCTCTTCTATGCGTTTCTCGGCCTCTGTCCGCGGGGAAGACTTTGCAGCTGGTTTCCTCCTTTTTTTCGCTTTTTCTTCAGTCTCTTCTGCTTCTGGTTTTTCCTCAGTCTCCACGGGTTTTGCCGGCCTTTGTGCTGGTATTGTTATCTCCTTCACTGGTTTGGCTTCAACCTTTGAACGGAGCTCCTCGATTTTTGCGCTTATCTCGTCGAAGCGTTCGCTGAAAAGTTTTATTAGGTCTTCCTGCATGGCTTCAAGCTCGTGTAAAGCCACCACAGACTCGTCTTTTGCAATAGCTTCCTTCACAATCATCATTCGCTCCTTATAGGTTTGGGCAAGCCTGTCCCGCTCTTCCTCTGTTATTTTGCCCTCGGCGTGGGCCTCGTAAAGCTTCCTTATGGCGTCGCTTAAAATCTCCCTTTCCAAGTCTAGTATCCTAAGCTCTTCTCTGGCGCGGGTAGCATCCTCCGGAGAAACAGTCTTAACAATTTTAAATGGCAAAACTTCTTTAGGCTTAATTTCAACTTTTTCCGAAGTTTTCTCCTCTCTTCTTCCCCTTCGCCCCATAGCATATAAAACTATTAGGAGGGCAGCAACCACTCCTACTACTGCTATTATAAGCACATAGGTCTGGAGCTCATCAAGGGGCAAAAGGCTTCTCCCTCTTACACTCCATTAAATCCAGTTTCTGGATATATAAATTATCCAGAACGCCACAAACAGTCTAGTGATAAGCCAAGAAAACTTAATAAATCAACGTTTTGCTCTATTCTCTCTTGGCATTTCGCCCAACAGCCCTGGTAGTATAGTCCGGTCTAGTATTCCGATTTACGATATGAATGTTGCTTTGGATGGTTTTGGAAGGTTCTTAGCTATTGATTTGGCAATGACCAGGCAGACCGTGAATAATCATTTATGGAAGGTTCGTTATCTTCTAGCATATTTAAAGAAACCTTTACATCGAATAACTAAAGATGACTTGAGAGCATTCTTAGAGATGGTTAGAGACAGTTATTCATTGAACACTTACTCGTGTTTTATTAAGACTATTAGAAGGTTCTTTAGGGATTATCTAGGCAGACCAGACTTAGCTAATTTCAGATTTCCGACAATACCTTTCGCTCCTAAAATGCTTAACTTTGATAGAAGAGACCTTCAAAGATTCCATGATAATATTGAGCATCCAGTTGTTAGGATGATGTTCTTAGGTTACTGTGTTACTGGATTAAGAAGGAATGACATAATGTTTCTCAAGAGAGATGAGCTTTACAGAGATTCCAGAATGATAGTCAAAAATAATGGAAGTCAAACAAAGCATAGATGGGTAACCTTCTATAATGAAGAGCTAGAGAAATCTCTGCATGATTATTTAGATTCTAGAAAGGATGATAACCCTAGAGTTTTCCCTGTAGACCCTACTAAGACCTTTCAGAGACATTGGAAGTTAGCTCAAGATAAAACTGGTTTGTCTATAACGCCTAAAGACCTTAGAGATTGGTTCTGTATGGAAATGACAGAGCTGGGCGTTCCAGACCGATATATTGATGCTTTCTGTGGAAGAGTTCCCAAAACAGTTCTAGGAAGGCACTACACAGATTACAGTCCAAAGAAACTTAAAGAAGTGTATGACAAAGCAAACCTTAGACTATTCGCTTAACTTCCCTTCTTTTTCTTTTATGAGTAAACCCTAAACGTGTTAAAATTGCCTGTTGTTTCCATGCCATTGAACTTCATAAAAATTTGTGTTTCTACAAACTTCTTCATCTCAAAGCGCTGATGTCTTTTTCATCATTTAAGATGTAACAGTATCGTTTTCTTGTGTTTGTTTCCTCTCAACACGCTACACATTACATCTTACACTTTAGACGTGGAAGTTTTCCGCATTCCTAGCGAGAACTAGCAAGAAGATTACCATAACCAAAAGTATGAGAAAAGCTAATAACGTTCTCCCAAAATCCATTATGCTGTTTCCTCCTTTCCTGGAATTTTAGGAATTGAAATTTGAATTAGATAGATTATGATTGCGATGAGCATGTTTTTCTACAAATATTGCTGGAAGGATGGTTAAGACGTAGTCTATTAAGCTGAATATGAAAGCTGGATAGTAGGCAGGTATAAGGCAGGTTATCAAGGCAAGGAAAAACACGATAAAGCTCATGAACGCTCCGGTTTTGCACAATCGAATCTTTATGAGATATTTGGTTTTAGTCATCCTCTATTTTTCCCCACTTTCAGGATAACAGAACGGATTAAACCAAATATACCAAAAAATAATAAAGACAAGTAAAATGAAAATGAACAACTTATAATCCATTTGGAAGCACCTTAAAAAATCTTGGTCTATTAACAGTTTTCAATTCGCCATTCCAATATAGCACAAGACTAAGCGTTTCAACATCAAAACTTTCCAGTTTCCCAATAAAATAACCCTTAGAAGATTCGATGAAAACCAGCTTCCCAAGACATTTCTGTAACAAGATTTGAAGACGTTTACGAGTTTTAGGCAGAGGTTCAACATCTGGAAAGTTTAACACAAATTCAGTCATGCTTTGTTCTCTCCTTTTCTTTCTGGAATATAGAGAATGCAGTTTTCTGAGTCAAATTCTGCATAGGTATAGATTTGCTTGGCATATTGCATTAGTGTTCTAATGTAGTAGGGTTGAATTTGCCATTTTTTGAAAAGCTCAGCTAAGCTCACTTCTCCTTGTTTGTTTAGAAGCTCTCCAATTTCATGAATCCGCTCCCGATAGCTTATTTTTCTGCGTGGTTTAACGAAATCCATGAAGCTCACCTTCCGCTTTCACACACATACATATAAAATGAAGCTTGAGAGCTGGAAACGCTGAGAAGCTTGAGAGAGGCAGAGAGACTGAAGGGAGACGCTGAGAGGAGGAGAGACTTGAGAGAGAAGAGAGAGGAGAGAGAGACATTATATATGTATGTGTGTAAAATCATAAATTTTCACCTTCCAGAAATTTGGCGACTGCTTGTCGGATCAGCTCACTCATGGTTTTTGCTTTGCCTTCCGCTATTGCTTTTTGGAGTAGCTGTTTAAATTCTGGTTCAACCCTTAATCGTATCGTTATGCTTTTCATTGTAACCACAAAAAATAAGTAGCTACAAACTATATATACTATGAATCCACATATGCAGAGGGCATTTAGTATATGCGAAAAGTTAAAGGAAAAGTGCATAGAAAATTGCAACCAGAGATATTGAAGTTTTTAGCGGAAAATGGTCCAGCAAGTATTTATGCGGTATGCACTAAGACTAAGGAATATTCCCTTAAAGATTGGAATGCCATATATCATGCTTTCCAAAGTCTTATGAAAAAAGGTTTAGTCGAGAAAGTTGGGCGTGGCAAATATAGGGTTACATCTGAAGGTCGTCTTACTGCTTTACTGTATGGAGCGAACATTCGGAAGGTTAAAGAAAATGCTTTAAAAAACTGCAAACCAGAGGATAGAGAGGACCTGCTTGCAACTTATGAAATCATTGAAAGTGTAGGACCAGAAGTCGGAAAAGCTCTTATCAAGGTTTTAAAGGGAAAAATGGAGCTAGCTTATCTTCCAATTCCAGTTTTAAACGACAAAGAGTTTACAAAAATTCTGGCGGTTTTAAAGAAGTATCCCAAATGGTGGCAAACTTTCGAAAATATGACAAGAGAAACAAAAAATTGAGGTAATGTTGAAAAATGCCAAAAAGGGAGAAATAACCGAATTAATGAAAGAATGGAATGCAATAATAAAGAGGAATATCGAATACTTTGCAAATGACAAAAATCTTTAAACTTTGACAAGAAAATTTAAACTGATGCCATATGCCAGGGAAGTTGTTTTCAGAGGTTATAATAATGCTAATGAGCATTGGCGATGCAGTTATTGTGGTGAACGCTTCCATATTGGCGATAGGATAGTTAAAACTTGTACGAAACATTATCATAAAAACTGTTATGAAAAGTTGTTACATTAAACAAGCTAAAATGAGCGTTGTTAAATCGTCAAAAATGTAACAATATTCCCTAATAGCAAACTTTCGCATAAATGCGTGAACAAAATGGTGAAACCGTTAAGGAGCATGGCGGTTTAACAGTTTAACAAAGAGCGAGAGTGGTATATAATAGCGGAAAATTCTGTTAAATTTTCAAATGGAAATGTTTGAAAAGCATGGAAAAGACGTCATCGCTTGGGGATAGCGTCTTTCATATCATTTAACAAAAGAAAATTATTTCTGGAGAAATTTCTTATCATAAGGCGCGCGCTTTATTACCATTAGTAGGCGATGTGTCGTCGGTCGACGACACATCGCGGTCTAATAGGTATTTTTTGAGCTTCAACGGTTCAAAGTAGAAATAGAAAAATGGGAAGCTGGAAGGCAAATAGGCATTAGCGGATTAATCCATTACGCTTTCTAAAAGCTCGTTTGCCAAATCATCAACGTTTACGCCTCTCTGCTCTGCAATTGCCTCAAGCTCTTCATGAAGCTCTTTTGGAATCCTAACACGCTTTCCCATGCTTAACACCATAGCATGGTTATACATCTTTTCAGTTTAAGAAACTTATGAAGTAATTTACGGTTCCAAACGTAGATGTTATACACAAAGCTTTTATATCTAGAAACAGAAAATATTATACACAAAAAGTGGGGAAAGAAAGGCATGCAAATAATTTGTCCAAAATGCGGAAAAGAAGGCACATTGACCTCTAGACTAACCATAAGCTATGGAATACGCTATCATTACTACTATGTTCAACATGTTGAATTCATTGAAGGAAAAAGGAAAACAAAATGGTGCTATTTAGGAAAGCTAGAATCTTTGCCAGAAGACATTCAGAAGCTTATACACAAGGATATACACAAAGACTATACACAAAACAGAGAAGCTCAAAAAACGCTTAAATCAGAGAAAGAAATACCAAATAATGAAGATTGCCCTGGTAGTATAGTCCGGTCTAGTATAGGCGGCTGTCGCCCGCCCGACCCGGGTTCAAATCCCGGCCAGGGCGCCACTTTTAATGGCTCAGCTACTGGTTGGCTTTATTTAGCACTTGTTGAACAACTCTAAAATCAGTTGTTGCCATTTTCGTTAGATATTTATTTAATATTTCGTAAATATTCGATACATGGAGGATAAATTTTTTGATTGATTTGGAGAAATTGTTGGAAAAAATTAAGGAAGAGATGCTGGCGGAAATTGGGGATGTTGAACTGATTTTTGTCTCTGGAAGTTATGCGCTTGGAATGATGGGGCCTTATTCCGATATAGATATAAAGGTTTTAACTGCGGCAAGGCCGAAAAGGAAAAGGCTTTTCCGTTTCGTTAAATGTGGCAAAAGGAATCTCTTGTTAACAGTTCATTTTGACAAATTTGCCCATGCAATGAAGGAAATTCGCAAGCCTGAAGAGTGGGTTTGGGCATACGAGTATTACAGAAAAGCGCTGGTCCTTTATGATCGGGACTACAATATGGAGAAAATATTGGCGGAATTGGAAAGGCACAAAGTATCTCAAGACTACTTCTTCAGGTTTATTCCGGAGGAGGCTTCCTATCTTCCAGAATACGTGGGGAAGTTGAAAAACGCCTATCATGAAAGAGACGAGCTAAACCTATTTTATGCGGCTCGAGTAATTGCTGAAATTTGCTACAACCTTTTAAGGCCTTTCAACCTCGTTTGGAAGTATACCTCAGAGAAGGAAGCATATAGAGCTTTTTTAAGCCTTAAAAATAAGCCGAAAGATTATGTAAAAGACTTTAAAATTTGCTATGGTATCACAACAGAAAGGAGACCTCTCAAAAAAGTTTATGAGTCAGCTTTAAGGCTTGCACGAGAAACTATAGAATTCTTGACATTAAACAGAGTCGAAGAGAGGATAAAAGATAAAGATTTCATAAGATTTTTCAAAAGCAAAGAATTTTAGACTTTTTAAAGTGAACGTTTGAAAAAGCATATGAGCGGGGACCATGCTTTAAACAGTTTTGATAAGCCTTGAGCTTTTCACATAGGCGCAAGGATAGCGTCTCTCCTAATGTTTGGTTACTTGACATTTTGAAGGATTCTAGCGTGGCTTCGGACGTAAGCTATGATGAAAGCCAATTTGTTGTTAAGGCTTCTGGGAGCGGTTTATGTGTCGCTTGTAAGGGTTCGCGTTTTCTCTGTGGCAAAACGCGCTGCCCCATAATTGTTAGGGCTAACTACTTCTTGAAGAGTGTTCCGTTGATGCAGAGTGAGAATATTGCTGGGGCTTCTCCTCCAAGCGTTTTTGTTGGTAGGATCGGCTATCCGTATGTTTATGCTGGTCCCCTTGTTCCGCCCGTTCAAGAAGATACAAGCCTTTACGACTTGCCTGAATACTGGTTTGGTAAGCCTATAGACGAAATTGTTGGTTTTCGCTCCATGCTTATTCGTGGTAAGCATCGTGTGCATGTGCGGAAGTTTTTGGAAGCTGGAAAAATTATTGATAAAACCCGGGAACTTGCCTTGGCTGTTAATCCGGTTGATGTTGAGCTTCTTTTGAAGAAAAAGCCTAGGGGCTTCATAGTTTTGGACGATGAGGTCCAGCCTTTTGGGCCTTCTGCGCCTATACGCGATTTAAGGGTTGGATATGCCCGTTGGGACCACCAGATTGAGAAAGCCTACTACGATACGGATTTGAAGGCTGCGGAGGCCGTTCTAGAGCTTTATGATAAGGGCGTTTTGGTGACAAAGATTCAGAGGGCTTTTAGTGTTGGCGCTTTCGGTTTGGAAAGAAGTAGGCGTCTTGTGCCAACCAGATGGAGCATAACAGCTGTTGACAGCATAATCTCAAAAGAGCTTATGGAAAAAGTGAAAACCTTTCCAGAGATAGGCGAGTACCGCGTCTACGAGTCCCGCTACTTAGATAACATTTTTGAAGTTTTGATGATTCCGGGCAAGTGGAGCTATGAAGCCATAGAGGCTTGGTATCCTGGTACTGTTTGGAACCCTCATGGAAGAAGCGTTGTAATGTTTTCTGATTGGGAGGGCTATGAGGGGCGAACCACATACGCCGAAATTGGCGGATGCTATTATGCGGCGCGTTTGGCTGTATGCGAACAACTCGTTAGGGAACAACGCCAAGCAACAGTCATAGTGCTTCGAGAGGCTCATCCGGGCTACATAATGCCAGTTGGCGTATGGCAAGTTCGTGAAAACGTTAGGAACGCCATGCGCCAGAAGCCCTACACTTTTAAAACTTTGGATGAAGCTTTACAGTTTATTGCAAGCCGCTTTGAGATTCCCATTCGCCAGTGGATTATGCGAAGCGAACTTTTGAAGGATGCGCTTTTCCAAAAGAGGATAACGGATTTTTTGGAAAAAATTAGAGGTTGATGCTTTAAAGCCATGTCGAAAATAAGGCGATTTTTAGCAACGCTTTATCATGCCTTTTTCAACTTTGTACTCAACTCATTTAAGAGCATCAACCGAAAGATCAGGTCGAAGCTTCCAGTTTGGCGCATGAAAGAGGAAACAAGAGAGCATGTCCAATCGTCCATAAAGATTTTCAAGTGGATAATCTTGCCCGCAAGTATCTTCTACGTTTTCTTAGAGTTTCTCCTTTTCGGCGAAAATGCTTTGGATACAATGCTCTGGGGTTTGGCGGCTTTCTTTTACAGCAACTTCCTACCAGACCTGCCCTCTATATACAGGAGAAAAGCCAAAAACAACGGTGGGAAGGATCTTTCATGGTATAAACGCTACGCCATACTTTTATTTGCGCCACTGCTTGTCTGGATTTTGTTTTCGGGTATACGCCTAAACTGGAGAACCACAGAAACTTACCACAACTTTAAATCCTTAACAGTTTACTGCATTTTCCTCTTTTTTGTTGGCTTTTTCGCCTTCGTGAAATTTCCCATACAAACTGGGAATTTTATTAAAATTCTTGTCTTTCCGCTTTATGGTTTAGCTGGATATCTGACGCATTTAAAAGTGGATAAAATCTGGTGAGGTACTAGACAATGGTCGCTAAAACTTCCCAAACTATGCTGCTTTACGGAGAAAATAATTTATAAACGCTGACGTAGTTAGTTTTGGTTTTCCAGAGTTTACATTTGGTGCATTTAATGGTAGAGATAATCATTCAAGCTTTGGCGCTGTTTGCCTCTTTGGCTGTCTTAGCGACAGCCAGCTTTTTCGCCATAAAACATATTGAAGATTTTATGGAAATCATCCGTCTAAGCGAAGTTGCAGCTGGGTTTGTGATCTTGGCGATTATGACTTGTATGCCTGAAATAACTGTAGCGGTTTTTTCAGTGCAACATGGCACAGCAGGAATCAGCATAGGCGACATTTTAGGTTCACATCTCTTTAACATTGGTGTAGTGGTCGGGTTATTAGCAACGTTCGGTTCTTTAAAAAAATGCAGGACAGAAGCGCTGGTAGAACTTATTGATTTACTTTTTCTCGCTTCTATCATACCTTTACTTCTCGTTGCATTCAAGGCAGCCAGTTCCATTATCGGTG
>JAVZJU010000004.1:0-90245 GCA_038870595.1 Bathyarchaeia archaeon | reverse complement strand
TTATGAATTGTATTTTGCATGGTTTGCTTACGCCTAATGTTGTTAGGAAGAATACGCTTGAGGATAATATTCGGAATATTCCTGAGTCTAGGCGTTTTCATGTTATTTTGACTAATCCGCCTTTTGGCGGTAAGGAGAGCCGGCAGATTCAGCAGAACTTTCCTGTTCAGAGTCAGGCTACTGAGCTTTTGGCTTTGCAGTATGTTATGAAGAGTCTTAGGCAGGGTGGGCGTTGTGGTATTGTTGTGCCTGAAGGTGTTTTGTTTAGGGGTGATGCTTTTGCTTTGGTGAAGAAGGAGTTGTTGGAGAATTTTAATTTGCATACTATTGTTAGTTTGCCTTCCGGCGTTTTTGCTAATGTGACTAGTTCTGGGCAGGGTCCTAAAACTAATCTGTTGTTTTTTGACCGGACTGGTCCTACTAGGGAGATTTGGTATTATGAGCATGTTCCGCCTGAGGGTAAGAAGTATACGAAGGCTAACCCGATTACAGATGAGGATTTGCGGGATTGTTATGAGAAGTGGAAGAGGCGGGAAATTTCTGAAAACAGTTGGATAGTGTCTGTTGAAGAGGTTGTTAAGCGCGGTTATGATTTGACGGCTAAGAACCCGAATAGGAAAGAGGAGTTTGAATATAAGTCTCCAGAAGAACTAATCGCCAGCGTTATTGAAAAGGAGAAAGCCATCTTAGAAATAGCCGAAGAAATTCAAAACCTTCTAGGTGTCAATAATGAAAAAAGAGATTACTCTTGATGAATTTTTACATGTTAAGAACATTTCTGGAAAAGCGGAAAAGCATGAAGGTGACATAATTGAGTTCCCAAAAGAGTGGAAATGCGTCAGACTGAAAGAAATCGCGAAAATAATTGGTGGTGGGACTCCGAGAAGAAGCAATCCAGAATATTGGGAAGGTGGAAATATTCCATGGCTTACTCCTTCAGAGCTTGATGAAAATAAAATTAACTATATCTTTGATACAAAAGAAAAAATTACAAAAATGGGGCAAGAAAACAGCAATGCACAAATTGTACCAGTAAACTCGGTGATCTTAACTTGCACAGCATCTGTTGGCAAAGTCGCAATAAACAAAATAGAACTTACTACAAACCAACAGTTTAATTCATTTATATGCGATCCTTCACTAATCATTCCAGAGTTTCTTGCATACTACTTTATGTTCCGTAAAGAGGACATTAAAAGACTTGGTGGTGAAACAACTTTTAGATTCATTAGAAAAGATATAATTGGGAATTTTAGAGTGCCGTTACCTTCTTTGGATGTTCAGAGGCGTGTTGTTGCGCGTGTTGAAGAGTTAACCTCTAGGATTGAGCAGGCGAAAAAACTCAGAGAAGAAGCCCTAAAAGAAACAGAAAAAATAATGCAAACAGCACTACACCAAACATTCAAAAACCCAGAACAAAAAGGATGGAAACAATACACAATAAACGAAATCACAGTTGATTTGAAAAGCGGGTTTGCTTGTTCTAAGAAATATGAGGTCCCAGAGGGAATACCCCACTTAAGACCAAACAATATTGGATATTACGGAAAACTTGACTTATCAAAAATAGTATGTATACCTGAAAACATGGTTGATTTGAAAACATACTCACTAAAAAGAGGCGACGTACTATTCAATAACACAAACAGCAAAGAGCTAGTCGGCAGAGCAGCTCTGGTGGAAGAAGACCTAAACTACGCATTCAGTAATCACATAACAAGAATAAGAGTTAACACAGAACTACTAACTCCCGAGTGGTTGGTCACATGCCTTAATTATCTGTGGTTGAAAGGATACTTCTTACATATATGCCAGAAATGGATAGGACAAGCTGGCATAAACACCCGAATGCTCAAATCCGTGAAAGTCTATATTCCGTCAATAGAAGAACAAAAAGCAATCACAGAACGCTTAAATAAAATACAAAAAATCATCGAGAACTTCAATACACAGCAAAACAAAACTAAAGCGGAGATTGAATCCCTCAGCCAAGCGATATTAAAAGCTGCATTTAGCGGAAAATTATAAAAAACTTACACTTCCATCATAATTAATGGCTTTACTAAATCAGCAAAGTGATAAAATGGTAAAATGTCCAAGATGCGGTAAAGAAGCCACACCAACTTCAAAAGAATGGGATTATGCAGCATTTCATGTAAAGCTATTTGAGTGCGAAAAATGCGGTAAGAATTTTATGGCCTACTATCACGAAGGCAAACTAAGCCACACAATACCAAAAACAAAAAGAAAGTGAAAGCCCCGATGAGCCAAATAGCCCAAAAGAACCCCGGTTTTAACCAAGTGAAAGGTAGAATTTTTGAAATAATAGTGAAGAAACTCCTCGAGAAAAACGAATACAAAGAATGCAGACCAGACGGAGAACAATCGATAAAAACGGAAGGGTGAGAGGACGCGGGGAATGGCACCAAATAGACGCCTTAGGACGATGGAAATACACAATACCCTTCGTGTATCCAATCCGCCTTTTGTGCGAGGCAAAATGTTGGGACTATCCTGTAGACTTATCAGTTATCAGAAATTTTGTAGGAGTCCTTAAAGATATCTCGGAAAACTACTTCGTAGAAGATGGCCAAAACATCGACAAAAGAATGCTATCAAAAAGATATACTGATTGCGGAGCAGTATTCTCAGTTAGCGGTTTCACAAGCAAAGCCCAAAAATATGCATATGCGCATAATATATTCTTGGTGTCCTACGAAAATAATCCCATAATTGATGAATTTAAGCGAGATATAAACCAAATAGCCAAGCTAGTTATTTTAAAGAAAAGGATAAACAAAAAACAATTATCAAAATGGTTCGAAGACGTTTGGGACAAGAACTATCCCAGCTATTTAACCGGCATTAACATAGCAAACACTGACCTGTTTAAAGATTACTTGAAAAAACTTAAAGACACATTCTATAGCGTGAAAACTTCAGTTGTAGGCATAGCCACCAGCGTTTATCCAATACACTTATTGTCCAAAAACGAAATCCCCGAGCATCTATTTAGAGACACAGACGAAGTAGACTTCAGGGTTACATACCGGACAACAGAACGCGGCGGGCATTATTTTGAAATCTTTCCTTCAGATTTTCCAGAAACCAGATTTTACTTCACAGTTCCTGAAGTAATACTGTCAAAATACCGAGATTCCTTAAAACGGTTTAAGATGGAATTTTTAGAGTGGATAGACGTCCCAGTCACGCTGGGGAAAATACGCCGAATTTTAAGATTTAAACCAGGTTTAGAATGGTTAGAATATATTAACAAACGCAAGAATAGCAAAAAATCCCAAAACTCCGTCATTTGGACGTAGACCAAGAACGCTAATGATTAGCCACGGTTTAACAAAACCTATTAACACTTGAAGAAGCATCTGTTATTTTTAGGGATAGAATTGAGCAAAATAATTAGTGAATCCTCTAACTTAGAAACCGTCGTTACTCCTTTTATCGATGCTGCAAACACCACATATTGGAAACACGCACTTAACATTCTTTACATAAATGGCGCAGTTCTTGAAATACCAGAGGGCACAGGAATACCATGCCTAATATCGCAAACAGCCCCTGCGGAAACAGCCAAAGAAAGCATAGACTTATTACAAAGCAGAGCACAAACAAAACTAACACCAATTTTAATGGAATGGGCGAAAAATCTCATAGCAAACATAATCATCGGAAAAGAAACAACATACGATAAAGAACAGACGACTAATGACACTCAAATAATAACGTTCATATCAAAGGTTTCGACTGAGCTAAAACCACAACTTGAGCAGCTTCAAAAAAGAGCACCATCATTATTCTACAAAAGCGCCTCATCAATATTCGAATTAATCACAGCCAGCCTCTTTAAAACAATAGCTGAAATCAGAACCGCACAGTTAAGCTGTGGAATTAGAGAGGACAGCTACGAAAATATGATTAATGCCTTATTAAGGCTAGAGCTAATACAACCAGCTATCCAAGTCTCCATTTGCCCAAAATGCGCCAACTATCAACTTACGCTATCACAATGCCCTCCATCAACTATTAATTGCTCAAAATGCGGAGAAAAATGGACAACGCAAACAGTTTACCTATTCAAAGGACAACTAAGCCAAATAAAAGCACAGAACCTCGATCTTCCCCTATTCATATCAAGTTATCTAAAATTTAAAATCATACCGCTAACGATCCTCGCAGAAATAGAAGTATACCCAAACGCAATAATCGAAACACAAACAGCAGATAAGGAAAAAGCCGAAATAGACGTTTACATACCAGACCTCCAAGCAGGCATCGAATGCAAAACATACACTGACCCAACAGCGCCGATGACAACGCAAAGGCTAAACGGAATAGTCGGAGATATCATGAGAAAACACATAGAAAAATACCTAAAAGCCAACATCGAAAATATCTTTATAGTAACAAACCTGCCAGAAAACCATACACAAAAGCTAGAAAACGCTTTGAAAAATGCAACAGAGAAACAAGGCATCAGACTGAAAACACTAAAAGTTATCCCAGGGAAAATTGAAAGCCTTCTCCAATTCTTAGACGATATAGCCAAAGACATAACGAACAAAATATCAATCTTTAGAGAAAGCTAAGTTAGGCACTTAAAATTCTAATTGCGTTTTCAAGAGTCGTTTAATTGCTTGAGCGGATTTCGCTGTTCTCGGTACATAAACAAAATATTTGGAGCGAAAAATATGATTATAAGACTTCTTTTCCTCATCAAAAATTTTGTTCAAAATTATCCTCGCATGCTGCCTAATAGCCTCAAGCTTTGAATTATCAGAACAAACAACGCAAAGAACATTAATCCTTGGAGTTAAAGCGGAATAAACTATATCCATAACAGCCTCCCCCTCCGTCTCAGTATCAATCACCTCAAAAATGTCAACCTTCTCATTTTTCGAATAAACAGCATAAAGATCAGGCTGATAATAATACGTTTGCTTTCTATAACTAATAGGTATAGGGTCACTATTCCCATCATAAACCTTCTTATACAAACCATTCTTAACCCATTCATCACAAAGCTCCCTAAGAACCTGCACAACAGTATTATGCCACTTCCCAGCCATAACAATCAGCCAAAAAGGTTTTCCATTCAGTAATTATTATAATTTGCGTAAACCCAAGATTCGCAACATTCTCCCCTGATAAACAATTCTAAGTTTCAAACAGAGTGAGCAACAAAAATGAAATATAGCAATTCTAAGAATCAGAACTCTGGGAACCAAGTTGGCTAAATGTCCAAACTGTAAGAAAGAGGTTGATAAACCTAACAAAACATGGAAATATGGCATATTCACAGTAGAAGCCTACACATGCCCCAACTGCCAAACACAATTCAGAGAATACCTCGACAAAAACGGAAAACACAGCTTCACACTAAAACTCCAAAAAGGAAAAGGCTACATAAAAGCCTAATGCCCCTTAAATCCGCAAGTAGAGCGGTGTTAATTAATGAAAGAACAGAGTCTATACCCAATAGTTAAGAAATTCTTAGATAGCCATTTTGGCTGCAATTCAGTTCAAGACAAAGTTGTTTTTAACCTGCTTAAAAACTGGAAAATTGACGTTGTAGGAGCGGTTAAATCAGACTCGGAATATGCCATCATTGCGGTAGAGGTTAAACCATTCATACGACCAGACACATTTCTGCAAGCAATTTCTCAAGCTGAGATGTATCAAAAAGTATCCAAAAGGGCATACATAGCCTTCCCAGAAAAAGAAATTTTAGAATATGAAAAAGATTATCCAGAAGACTGGCAAAAAATGCTCAACATTGCAAAGGCTAAAGGAATCGGCGTCTTATCAATAGGCTCAAAAACTTGCACTATAAAGGAAGAAGCAACAGAATTTCCACAAAATCCAGAAGTTTACAAGGATATAATCAACCAAATAGAGGAATACACGCTACACACTTTCACTGGCTTTAACCATGAAGATTACGATTACTTTCTCGGAAGAGAAAAAGGAAGAAGAAACATAGTTAAACGAAAAATCGCACTATTTTTAAAAGAACTCAAGTCAAAAATGCTAAATAACTGCGGTGACTTTCCATCAATAGACCCCAAGAAACTACAAGTTGAAATCGGAAACCTTCAGTTGAATTATTGCTGGTGTTACATTTCACAAGAAAAAACTAAACGTTTGTTGGCGCAAAACGCGCATTTTACAATAGGGATAAATGGAAGAGGTATATCTATCTGCGTTAACATGGAAAGCGATAAAGCAGTTTCTCAGTTCGTAAAAAAGGCAAAATCAGACCAAAATGCACTTCTTAAAATTCTGCAAAAACTAAATGAAGGATGTTTTCTCAAAATTTTCGAGCGTGTCCCTCCGCCAGAAAGCCCCAAGGCACCGCATTTTAGGTGGGAATGGATTCCGGTTTATGAGTTTTATGCACCATATATCGATAAGGAAACATTAATGGTTGCAATTAAGAGAATAGAGAGTTTACAGCACGGCGTTGTTAGATTATACTGTGCTGAATACACAAGAGACCAAGAAATTATTTATTCAGAAGATCTAATTGACGAAATATTCCAGTTAATCAAAGAAAGTCAAAGTTTCTATAGCTGGGTTAGACAATAACATACAAGGCTTAAAACGGCAAAAGTTCAGGATTTACTTTCTTTAGGTATTTGAACAGTTTCTCTGAAGTAACGAGGTCATCGAGGTTATGCTTAACAATTTTATCATATTCTCTGTTCTCAAAGTAAATCGGCACATTTCTGCCATCTAACTCTGGATATTTCCGTTTAATGCCCGCTTGACTAAGCCAATGCTTAAGACTTCTAAAATCATTCCCAAGATACTGATACAAATCAAACCACTTCTTACTATAAACCTTAAAAAATATCGGCTTATACTTTCTTAAAACCTTCAATCTCTCAAGCAAAAACGGCACATCAAACTTCAAATTATTATAACCAATAATAGTGTCATCAATCGCCCAAACAGCCTTCAAAGCATCCAAAATCATCCTCGCCTCATCCTTAAACTCCCACAACTTCCACTGCCTAACCCTACGCCCAACCTTCAAACCAATAAGAACAACCCTACAACCATAAGGATCCAAACCTGTTGTCTCAATATCAAATGCTACGGGCATACTTCAATCTTTAAGGGCAAGAACATTTAAAATTTAGCAAAAATTAGGACAACAAAACATATTTAATGACCCCCATCTCGCAATATTTCAAAAACGCCAAGATGAAAGCGCTAATTGCATCCATAGTTTTTCTTATAATTTTACTATTTAAAATAATCGAAGTTATAGACTACTTCTCTCTTAATATAAAACTAGTTCAAGATTTGCAGCCCGCCATCAAAGGAGACTACACAAACGCAACAGAAAACATTGCAAAAACTCTAACGGACTATACAATAGACTACGCACACTCCGTACTCATTACGGCGATCATCGGGGCAATCATAGGCATTGTACTATGTGCCGTGGGAATTAAAAGAAAGTAAAAGAGACGCACAGAAATTTCGCCAAAAAATTTTAGCATCATACTGTCTTTCAAGGACAATTAAACAAGAAAGAAACAAGCTCCATTCTTAAATTTGAAGCTGAAAACAAGCCTTCCACAATTGTCTGTCCCAACAGCCACGAAAAGACAGACAATTAACATGTTAACAATCCTTTCAGCTTAAATGTTGTTGTGGCTGTTTTCCGCTGAACAACAACACAAGCAGCGATGTGAAAGAATAGCAAATCTTGACTATTAATAAACTCAATCTTCACATATCAACATAGCATGCCGTCATTCACAAAAAAACATTAGACAAAACCCATCATAGACAAGGCATAAATTGCGCAAAAATGCGGTAAAACCCTTAAGCCTGACAAAAACCTTGGAAACACATAGGCAGATATGAAAGCCATTATTACTGCCGAAATGCTACAAAAACCTATGATATTAGTTGTTGAGGTAGTTGTGAGGCAGATGAATACAATTTTTCCAAGCGCTCATAAGGCATAGTGGATAAAGTTCTTAAGAGGTATAAAAAGACGAGGTCGTACCATAAACCTTTGATATATTCTCGGCAGACTCTTTTACTCATGCCTCCGAATAAGCATATGGCATTTTTTCTGGACACGAAAATGAGGTTTTGACTGCAGGGATATCTAGCACATAACCTCACAAAAGTTGGAGTTTTCGGATTTTTAATTGGGCAATTAAATTGCACTAATGGAATCTTTTTAACGCGACCGGACGGACTAATAACAGGATATCCCCAATGTAGTTGGTTAAATTTCTTCAAAGATCCAAATTTTATTGCACCACGTTTTTTTAAAACTCTTATATAACTACTTAAAACCGTGAACGCGCATTCCACGTTATCTTCCACCAAGGTTTCAAGCATAAAAGAGGTTATGGCAACCCAAGCTGCTTGCGCACTGTAGCTTTTCAACAAACCTTTTCTGGTTAGTTTCCATATTGTCCTTGGCTTTCCTCTTCTGGCTTTCTTTTCCTGAATCCTTTGAACAAGTCCTTCTTTTTCTAAACTTTTCAATAACCGCGATGTTTGAGCGGGGCTAACCTTCGTTTGCTGAATAAGCTCTTCAAACCATCCAGAATAAAAGAGCGCCATAATTATTCGGTCTCTTGACGGAATCATATTAAAAACAGCGTCTAAAACATTTGGAACGAGAATTTGATTTTCTTTCATTTTTGTCGAGTTTCTTATCTTTTGATATTTAAATTTTATTTAAAAAAGGAGCCAAATTCGCAATGCCCATAAAACGTAAAATCTGCAAAATAGGAACGGGCTTAGCGATTTTTATTCCTAAAAGTTGGGTGGAGCTACTCCGTGAAAAATATGGCCAAGTTGAAGCGGTCGCCATCGAAGTCAACGACATTTTAAAAATCATACCTATAATCAAGGAGACCAAAAGTGAATGAGCAAAAGAAATAACCCCACAATAGGAGAAGTCACAGCAACTCCAGATAGTACGCAAGTGTGCCACATTTGTTTGAGCGGTGTCCGTAAACACACAAGTTTTCGTTGCGACACCGCTATTTGGGAAGCTTTTAAACGGCTCTGTTTTGCAAATGGGCTTAGCACATGCGACATCTTAGAAAAGCTATTAATAGGCTTCTGCGTAGGTTTTGAAACTCGTGTGGCACAATCCACTACTATCAATGTGATTGTAGACGCTCCGCGTGTGATTAAGCGTGTTAGGCGTAGACAGTTGGTTTATGAGGGTGAAGTTTCCGCAGACTATGGGCGATTAGTTGATTTTTATGATTCAAATTCTGGAGGTGTTTGGCGAAAGATTAGGGTGGAAAATGATTGGGATGTGAATGAACACGGTCATTTTGTAGGTTGTAGGTGCATGTTGTGCAAAAGGGAAAGGTGAAAGATTTTGGGTGATGATGACTTAAAAATTTTTATGGAAGATTTCTGCGATATGCTTGAGGGATTAGAGGCTTCTATAGTTAAGATGAAGCAGCAAGTCGCCAAGCTTATTGGCGCAGCTGAAAAGCGCAAATGGAGTTGGAATCCAAACGCTATTAGATGGGAAAAGGCTCAAGGTTTAAAAGGAGAGTTTGAGAAAAGTGAAGATTATAACAACCCCGAATTTAAAGCCTTATTAAAGGATTTGGCTTCTTATAGTGGTAAGCTTACCCGTGAAGGCTGGTTTTATTGGACATATAAAAATGGCTCAACTGTGGGAAGGAAGCGAAAAGAGGCAAAAAGCTAATGGTTCTTTGCTGTCCCCAATGCGGATCACCAAACATAATTTGTGCTGGAAAAAGATATAATAAAAAGAACGTTATTCAACGCTACCTTTGCAAAAACTGCTATTATAGATTCTCTGACCCAGATAGACAACAGCCCAAACAAAATTTTAGCAATAGAGACGTATTTCAACATGTTGAGAAAGTTCATACGTTGAATTTAAAAAGCACAGATACCATAACTTTTAGTCGCCAAATATGCGCCGCCCAGCCTTTGGGGGCGAAAAATTTGGCCGCAGCCATAAAAGAAGACGAAAAATGGGCTGCGGGAGCCACGGAAACCTTCAGCGAAAAACCCGCCCAAAACAACGACATGAACGCCAAAATCCTAGAGTTCGCTTGGAAGCTAAAAAAGCAAGGCTATGCAGAATCAACAATTAACGGTCGTGTAAAACTCCTAAAAAGGCTAGTGAGGCTTGGAGCAAACCTCCTCGACCCAGAATCGGTAAAAGAAGCGATCGCCAAACAAACATGCAGCGAAGGAAGAAAAGAGTTAGCCGTTGAAGCCTATAACAGCTTCCTGCTAACTTTCGGAGGCAAATGGGACCCGCCAAAATACCGCAGAATTGAAAAATTGCCATTCATACCAACAGAAACAGAAATTGAACAGTTAATAGCTGGATGCTCCCACACAAAGAGGCTCATGACCTTTTTGCAACTGCTTAAAGAAACTGGCATAAGATGTGGAGAAGCATGCCGACTCCAATGGACAGACATAGACTTCGAAAGAAACACCATAAGGATATCACCAGAAAAGGGCAGCAGCCCAAGGATGCTGAAAATCTCAAACAAACTCATAGCGATGCTACAAGCCTTGCCAAAAACCTCAGCAAAGGTTTTCGGAGTATCGGTTGACGCAATGCGCAAAAGCTTTGTTAGACAAAGGGTTAGGCTTGCAAGAAAACTTGAAAACCCAAGACTCTTACAAATAACGTTTCATACATTCCGCCATTGGAAAGCCACAATGGAATATGCCAAAACCAAAGATATACTTCATGTGATGCAGCTTCTTGGACATAAAAGCATACAGAATACCCTCGTATACACGCATTTAGTCAACTTTAAAGAAGATGAATACATCGCAAAAGTAGCCCACACAGAAGAGGAAATATGTCAACTCGTAGAGGCAGGCTTCGAATATGTCTGCGACTATAACGGAAACAAAATCTTCAGAAAAAGAAAGTAACCATTATAACAAAAATTTTAGCAAAGTGTCCGGGGTTCATTTTAAACGGGCGGGGTGGGATTTGAACCCACGATCACAAGCTTAGGAGGCTTGCGCCCTATCCTTGCTAGGCTACCCGCCCACTTCGATTAGAAAATAAATAACAATTTCAACTTAAATGTATCTTGACGCGGAAAACTTAAACATTGGAAAAACCTTTTGAGAATACTGCCAGCAGCGGGGGTACCCGAGCCAGGTCTAAGTAGGCTGCATGGGGCATAGATCAGCCTAAGATAAGGGGGAGGACTTAAGATCCTCTGGCGTAGGCCTCCGTGGGTTCAAATCCCACCCCCCGCACCAACAGAATGGTCATAGTTTACCGCTCCACAACAAAAGACAATAGTGTCGGTTAAGAATGGACGCGGTGACAAGGCGCATAGCAAGACAGCGAATTCAAACCCTCTTTACTTTAGCTAGGGAAACCTATCATGATGACCCGCTTTTGGCTCAGCGTTATGTGGATATAGCCCGCCGTGTGGCTATGGCGGCTAAAATTCGCCTTCCAACAGAGTTTAGGCGTATGGTTTGCCGTCACTGCAAAAGCTTTATCTTGCCCGGTGTTAGCTGTCGTGTTCGCATAAAACAACGACGAGAACCTCATGTGGTCATCACGTGCCTAAGGTGCGGAAAACATACGCGTATACCCCTTAAAAGAGGGAAGAAAGAATGAGCAAACTTACCAGTAGAACGAAACGTCGCATTAGAAGCGAGTTCGGCGAAGAAAAACCAACAATTTGGATTGGGAAAAAGCAAATCTCCGATGAGTTGGTTAAAGAAATTGGTAAACAGCTTGAAAAAAGGAAAGTCGTCAAAATTAAAATTTTGAAGAGTGCCTTGCAAGAGGCGAAAGCCGACGAAATAGCTGAGGCGATTTCGAGGCAGACAGAATCCGAACTAGTGGAGGTTAGAGGACACACGTTCATCCTTTACAAACGTCGAAGAAAAGCCGCAAAAAAGTGAAAGCCTTTATATTGGGCTTGGTGAATTACTGAAGGAAAACAACGGGGAAAAATGGAATTGCCAACTCCTAACGATGTGCCAGCACCAGAATTCATCCAAAAACTAGCCAATTATCTGAAGGAAAACGTGGACGAGATAACGCCTCCAACATGGACAAGCATTGTTAAGACGGGAGCTCACACGCAGAGACCGCCTGACAACGCAGATTGGTGGTACTTACGATGTGCTTCGCTATTGCGGAAAATATACATTCACGGACCAGTAGGTATAGAGAGACTGCGCGCTGAATACGGCGGTAGAAAAGACTTCGGTGTTAGACCGGAACATGCTGTCAAGGCGGGCGGAGCAATAATAAGAAAGGCCTTGCAACAGCTGGAAAGTGCCGGGTTTGTCGAAAAGTTTCAGAACAAGGGAAGGCGAATAACAAAAGAAGGGAGAAAACTTCTAGAGGAAATAGCTGAAGAAGTGAAGAAGGACCTGCTTAAGGAAATGCCCGAACTGGAGAAATACCAGAAGAGTGAGTAGGGATGTCGGAGGAAGAGCTTGAAGAGCTTCGCCAGAAAAGACTTTTGGCACTGCAGCGGAAAATAGCCGAAGAACAGAGAAAAGCTCAAATGGAACAGCAACTCGAAATGCAAAAACAAGCTATATTAAAAAACATATTAACACCAGAAGCAAGACAGAGGTTGGCAAACCTAAAACTTGTCAAGCCAGAGTTTACAGCGCAATTGGAGCTTCAGCTAATTCAGCTAGCCCAAACGGGGAAACTGCCAGTACCCCTAACCGACGAACAGCTCAAACAAATACTAATCCAGCTGCAAACTCAGAAGCGAGAAATAAAGATAAGAAGGGTGTAGCATGGCTAGATTCAAGCCCACAGCCAAAAAAAGGAGACTGGCAAAAGCTGGAAAACAGAAAAGGGCTGTTCCAACATGGGTTATAGCAAAAACTGCCGGAAAATTTAGGACACATCCAAAAAGGAGGCACTGGAGAACCCGTAAAATAAAGGCTTAAAAGGGGAAAACGCATGATAAAGAAGGAAACTGAAGAAAAGACAAGCAAAGAAGCCCGTGAGGAAACTGACGAAGAAAACATCGAGCAGAAAGAAGAAGGAATCGTTGAAGAAGCAAAAGGAGAGGAAGTTACCGAGGAATCTTTAGAGGAAGAGGCTGAAGCTGAAAAGCCGCCAGAAGAGGAAGTAGTCGAAGAGAAAGTTAAACCTCCAAAAGAGATTGAAAAAGAAATTGTTGAGGAAAGGTTTTATACCATACCGCTTGGCAGGGCTTGGCTTGTGCCTCCGAACAAGAGGGCGCCAAAAGCCGTTAGGATAATACAGGATTTTATTAAGAGGCATATGAAGCTGAAAGCCAAAAAAGAGGGGGAGGAAGAGGAAGAAGCCGAGCCAAAAAAGCTCATAATAAGTAATGAGGTAAATGAGAGGGTTTGGAGCAGAGGCATAGAGAAGCCTCCACGGAAAATACGGGTAAGAGCTGCTAGAGATAGGGATGGAAACGTTACTGTTTATTTGGCTGAAGGAGACTGAGCTTGGCAATTTATCTGGCAAGCCTCTTTGGAAGTGCAAGCATAGGAGTATACTCACTAGCCACTGAAAAAATGCTCATAATCCCCAAGTTTGTTCCTCCCAAAAAGGCTGAGAGAATTGGAGACTGGCTTAAAGTCAAACTTGTACACACAACCATAGGTGGCTCGATACTGGTCGGCGCCTTAACATGCGCCAACTCAAACGGGATTCTTCTGCCTCACTTTGTAAGGGAAGACGAAATTGATGCAATAAAGACCGCATTTGACGGAAACATAACGGTAATGGAAACTAAGAAGACGGCTCACGGAAACATGGTTTTGGCAAACGATTACGGTGCAATAGTAGATCCAAGGCTAAAGACAGCTGAAATTAGGAAAATCTCCGACACCCTAGGCGTTGAGGCTGTTCCGGGGGAAATAGCTCAACTCCCATATGTGGGTTCTTTGGCGGTGGCAACCAACAAGGGTGTGTTAGCACACCCTTTGTTAAAGGAAGAGGAGCGGAAGCTTTTGGAAGATGTTCTTAAAGTGCCGGTGGACGTTGGCACGGTTAACTGTGGCATACCATATGTTGGAACAGGACTTATAGGCAACAGTCACGCCGTTGTTGCTGGCTCGTTGACAACTGGTCCAGAAATGTTTATAATTGGACATGCCTTGGGTGTAGTAAAGGAAGATGAGTGAAGTGAAAATTTTCAGAGTTACCGGGGAGATCAGAAAACCAAAACTGAAAACTCACTTTAGAAAAGAGGTTATAGCAATCAAGCCAGAACACGCCATAGAAAAGGTCTATACTGAATTGGGTAGCAAACACCGCGTTAAACGCTTCCACATAAAAATAACCAGCGTTAACGAAATTTCACCACAAGAAATCGAGGACCCGTTGATAAGGAAGATGGTTGTAGGGGAAGTGCAAGTTGGCGGCAAAAGCTGAAGAAGAGCTTAGAAGATTAAGCGTTGAAATGCGCATTTTAGAGCAGACAGCAGAAACCATACAATCGCGAATAAGTATGATAAACGCCGTAATAACCGACTTAACCTATGCAAACATGACGCTGGAAGGTTTGGAAAAACAGAAGGAAAACGCTGAACTTCTGGTCCCAATAGGGGGCAACTCCTACATAAAGGCGAGGCTTGAAACACCAGACAAAGTGACCGTCGGAATCGGGGCTGGTATCTCAGTTGAGAAAACTTTACAGGAGGCTAAAGAGATAATTAGGAAAAGGCTTGAAGACTTAGAGAAGAGTAGGAATTCTCTCCAGCAGCAGTTTTCACAAGTTGTTGACAGGATAAACGAGGATAGAGAACGCTTTGAAGAGTTGACAGCCCAATTAAGGAAGGAGACCCCTTCAAGGAATGTTTGAGAAGCTTAAGTCTGGCTTAAGCAGCTTAGTAAACAAGATTACAACAACGGAGCTTAGAGCCGAAAATCTCCGCCCGATACTTTCAGAGTTTAAGCTAAACCTAATAGAAAATGACGTTGCAGTGCCTGTGGCGGAACGCATATGCGAGGAGATGGGGAAACGCCTAAACGGTGTTCAAGTTAAAAGGCTTGAGGACAAGAAGAAGGTTGTGGAGCAGCACCTCCGCGAAGTGCTTATGGAAGTCATGCGTACAAACAGTAAAATAGATTTGTTTAAGGCTATCGAGGAAAAAAGAAGAAAAAAGGAGCCTTTTGCCATTGTTTTTGTTGGGATAAATGGCACTGGAAAAACAACAACAATAGCAAAAGTCGCCAGACTCTTGAACAATAAAGGTTATACCGTTGTCCTTGCATGTAGCGACACTTACCGAGCGGGCTCAATTGAACAGTTGGAAACTCACGCTAAGCGTTTAGGCATACGAATGATAAAGCACAAGTACGGTGCAGACCCTGCGGCTGTAGCTTATGATGCAATAAGCCATGCAAAGGCTCACGGAATTCACGCCGTTCTGATAGATACTGCGGGTCGGATGCAAACAAACCGCAACTTGATGAGCGAACTTGCAAAAATTAAGCGGATTGTAAACCCAGACCTAACCATCTTAACAGTCGACTCCTTAACCGGCAATGATGCAGTAATGCAAGCAGAAGAGTTTCACAAAAGCGTCGGCATAGATGCAACAATACTGACGAAAGTGGATGCAGACATTAAGGGCGGCTCAGCCCTAAGCGTAACTTATGTCACACAAAAACCCATCTTGTTTGTTGGAACCGGACAAAAGTATGACGATTTAGAAGAGTTTCAGCCGGAAAAATTTGTGGATATGATACTGAAATAATCGGTTCTATTGTTTATGCTTATCTACTGTGAAACGTAGCCGCTTAAAAATTTCTTCAAAGCCCAACTTCTTAAACAGTTTTAGGGATGGAATGTTGTTAGAGTAGACGTCGGCCTCCACGCATTCCACGCCCTTGTCTATGAACCAATCGAGCATGGCTTTTACAAGCGCCTTACCGATGCCGCGTCTTCTGTAAGATTTTTCAACAAAACAGTCGCATATATAGCCCCTCTTACCCTTATAAGCCCAAGGCTGGCTAACCCAGCCAAGTGAGTAGCCAACGATTTTTCCTTCAACTTCGGCGACAAAAACAACCGTGTTCTCGCCCTTTATGTTCTTGAGAAGCCAGCTTGGACTTTGAAACTCGCTGGGCAGTGGAGAAATCATAGAGTCCATAGCGCTCTCGTCCCTTCCAAGCTTTTTCGAAAGCTTAACAATCTCCTGTAAATCCTCTTCATTGGCATGTCGAATCTTCACATCTACAAGAGAACCGCTTGAGGATTTCGCTTTGCTGGGCGACATAATATCACTTCCAAAATTTGAGCTAGTGCAACGCTCCGCTGGAAACATTTAATTTCTTGAGAATTTCCTTGTGCAATTTCGGATGAGTCAAATCTTCATTAATATCAATAAACCTAATCCTTAATCTTCGATCCGCCTCTGCTGGAAGTTTTGCAACACCAAGCACTTCAAACCTAAACAAAGCCGATTTATACCAGTTAATTCCCGGATTTTTGCCCACTTTAAAGCCCAAATCATAGGCGAATTCTTCGTAGTTGGCAGTGCCATAATCCATCGGGTACACGGAAAAGCCTTGAATAATGTCCGTGATTACACAGTTCATTTTGGCAAGCAGCTTCTGAACAACCAGCCACTTTTTCAACGAGGCTTCGTAATGGGTTAAACCAAAATATCCCACGCCGCTTTCTTTGAGGCAAGCCACACCCCTCATTATAAAAGCCTTTAAGCCAGAAACCGTTTCGAGAGGCTCCGAAGAGAATACATCGAATTTTCTTCGAAGCTCCTTCGGCAACGGTTCAGCAACATTGTATTCAACAAATTCTATGTTAAAGCCATAATCCTTATTGACTTCTTGCAAGAAATCGCCCAACCGCTTGTCAATGTCTAAGACAGTTATGCGGGAAGGCAAACCAGTTAAGGCTAAGGCAACACTCAATAGGTCGTCATCACCCATCAAAACAATTTCTTTCCGATCTAGATCCCCATAATAGTGCATAAGGGCTGCCCGCGCAACCACGTCTTGCTCAAGCATGTAACCCTGGAAAAAGTTGAGGGAGGGACTTGGCCTTCTTTCAGCAATCTTCTTGAACTTTTCGAGAACTTCCTTGAACTTTGCCTCGGGAATTATCCGTTTGCCAAGGCATGAAGGGCAGATTTTTCCCTCAAAGTCTAGGCTTCCTAGGCTGATTTTTTCTTTGCCCTTCTCGGTTATATAGAAGCCGTTTTCATCAGTGACGATAAGCCTTCCGCTATTCAGTCTTTTAAGCGCTGTTACAAAATCCTTCAAGGGACTGTTAATCTTGTCCAGAAGCTCCCAGAAGGTTTTCCCTGAAACTGCAAGTTCACGAAGTATTCTGGCTTCCAACCTCTCCAACAACATCCCTCCTAATAACACGTTTCTCAACACTTTTGGGCTGAAACTCCTCCAGCAACAATTCAAAAGCCTTCAAGGCCGGACCGTCATCACCACATGTGAAAATGTCTAAAGCCATATAACCATACTCAGGCCATGTGTGAACACTCAAGTGCGACTCACTTAGGAGATAAATGGCGGAAACCCCATAAGGCTCAAACTGATGAAAACTTAAAGAGATAACATGCAAACCAGATTTAGCAACTATCCTATCCAAAACCACCCGAAGATCTTCCACTCTTGAAATCTTCCGGGGATCCACACCCCGAAATTCGGCGATAATGTGGATGCCCATAGCGAACACCCAACATCATCGTCGAACTTCGGAAGCATATTCCACATACTTTTTTGGGCAAACTATGCATACGTTTTCTATCCTCTGAAATTTTCCCGAAAAATTTTCCTTTTATAAATTTTTTGTTGCCTAAACATCAGCATTAAAGACACAATAACCTTATTGCCTCAAATTTTGGACATAAACTCCTTAAACTTTTGCAAATCCATTGGGAGGAGAACCTCCCTCTTTAACAGTTCGCATGGCCAATGCTTACACTCATCACAGTATTTAATTCCTTTCTTTGTGACACCCGTCCTTCTTTTTGTCAACCATTTTTCCTTAGCTTTAAGAAACTTTGAAATACCCTTTTCTTTGATCTGCTTCATGTTATACCAAACGTCTAAAAACCACTGCTTGACTCTAATGTTTCCGCTTTGAAGAAATTGAAAAGTTTGCACGGGAAACTTTTGCAGTCTAAACATATTGTAAGGTTTTTGCTGACTGCACATTTGTAGATCTTGCAGTATTTTGATATTCTTTGCTTAAGCATTTACCGCTTCTGCGACCCTCACACTCGCCCCTGAGTAAGCCCGTACACTCGCCACAGTAAAGACCGCAAAGGGCAATAGGATTCCAACTTAACGTTTTCAAATCGTCAAACGTATGCTCTAACTTAGAATTTTTCAAGCAGTTTAAGTAGTATGGCTTTCGCTGAGTAGAGGCGATTCTCGCTTTGCTCATAGATAATCGAGTTTGGGCTTTCTATGATGTCTGCGCTTATCTCGTAGCCTCTGTGGATTGGCATGTCATGCATTATGTAGGCGCTACTTCCCCGCAGTAGCTCCTTATTTATTTGATATGGCATCATAAGTTTGATGCGCTTCTCCTTTTCAGCGGCGAACTTCGGATTTGTGAAAAATTCCATGTCAACCCACGTGTCAGTGTAAACGAAATCCGCGTCCTTCACTGCTTTCTTAACGTCCAATGTGGTCTCGTAAAGCCCAGTTTTCTTAGCCTCCCCTAGAAGCTCATCATCTCTTGACGGTTCATTGAAGATTGGCGTTACGGTGGTTATCTTCACCCCGGTTTTTGTGCAACCTTCAATGAGGGAGTTGCAGACGTTATTATGAACACCAATGTAGACCAGTTTTAAGCCCTTTAGTTTGCCTTTTTTCTCCCTCATGGTCATCAAGTCTGCTATTGCTTGACTTGGATGATACTTTTCATCGCAACCATTTATAACTGGAACCAGCGAGGCTTTAGCCATTACTTGTAGGTCGGCGTTTCGCAGAAGCCTTGCCATTATGCAGTCAACGTTTCGAGACAAGTACTGGGTTTCGTCGTATATGTCGGCTATTGTAAAGTTTGTTGTTCTCCAATCGATGTAAAGTGCGTGACCCCCAAGTTGCGTCATGGCAACCTCAAAAGAGACTCTGGTTCGTGTGGAGGTTTTCTGAAATATCATGGCCAGTGATTCGCCATCTAAAGCCCTTCGATATTTTTCTGGGTTTTGCTTCACCTCAATGGCCTTATCAATTATTTCCAAAAGTTGTTGCCCAGACAAATTTTTGAAGTTAATTAGATGCATTTCCATTTTCACCAGCTTTAAACCTAAGGCTTCAACCGTTTTAAGCATTATAAGTTTTATGGAAACCTTTATCCCTAAACGGGGCATCTTGCAATTGGATATAAAATGATTCTAATAGCCGCATCAACAAGAGACTTAGCAAGCGTAAACATCGCAAAACAGATTCTAGACAACTATCCATTTAAGCCAGTTAAAGAAAAAGCATATGCCGCTGAGGTTTTGGGTCGAAAAGTTGAGCTTGTGATGTTAGATGGCGAGTTGGTTTATACACAGAACATAACCACGTCCTACCCATCACTTGACCTAATCATTTTCATTTCAAGGCATAGTAGCCTAAGCGGAACCCCAACGCTGTCGGTACATGCTCCCGGAAACTTTGGAGCTGCAGACTTAGGTGGAATCCCAAAAAAAGTGTCCATTGCACCAGCAAACGCCATGAAATCGGCGTTGGGCTTAATGGCGAAACTTGTTGGAGAAAAGCATTTGAAATACAAAGTTTCCTACGAGTGTACTCATCATGGTCCATCGCTGGATGTTCCTGCAATGTTCGCCGAGTTGGGAAGCACTCCAAAAGATTGGGAGGATTTAGAAGCAGCTGAGGTTGTTGCCCATGCCACAATGAAGGTTGTGGCAAATTTTAATAAACAGACGAGCAAGGTGGCACTTGGCATCGGAGGACCCCATTATAACGAGAAATTCACTAGGATGGCTCTAGAGGGCGATATAGCCTTTAGTCACATGATACCAAAATATGCTACCGCCAAAATTGATGAGGCTATTTTGAGGCAGTGTGTTCAAAAAACCTTGGAAAAGGTTGAGTTTGCAGTTTTAGACTGGAAGGGAATAAAAGGCGAAGATAAACCAAACGTTGTTGAATTGCTTAATAGGGTAGGGCTTAAGTTCCAAAAAGTTTAACAAGCCGTTGCTCTTTACAATGGCGTTTGAATAGAAAAGTTAATAGAAATGCTTGTTTATCTGTATCAAAGCGCAACTTGCTGGTTGGCAAAATGGGTTTAAGGTCCTTCCTATCCCAATGCGCAAGAACATTAAAACTGGCAGTCAAGCCCGGAAGAAGCGAGCTGTGGCTATCAATAAAAATATGTTTCTTGGGCATAGGTGTCATAGGGCTTATAGGTTTTATAATTGCAATGCTAACAAGGCTAATACAGTTTTAAATTAAATGGAGTGAGGGAAAACCTTGGAAAAATTGCCTACAAAAATTTTCGCCGTGAGAACCACAACAGGTCAAGAAAGGAACGTGGCCAAACTTGTTGCGGCAAGAATAGAGATGAACAAGATACCAGTGAAAGCCATTCTTGTTCCAGACACGTTAAGGGGTTATATTTTCATGGAGGCGGAAGGCCCTCACTTTGTGGAACAAGCCATAGCAGGCATAAAACATGTCAGGTCAAGGGTTCCGGACTTTGTTAGTTTTTCTGAGATTGAAAAGTATGTTGTGAGAAAACCCATTATAGAAGAGTTGCATGAAAACGACATAGTTGAGGTTACGGATGGCCCTTTCAAGGGGATGCGGGCCAAAATCACTCGCATTGACAGAACAAAGGAAGAGGTGACACTGGAACTTCTTGAAGCAACTTTCACGTTACCCATAACTGTCCATTCAGACTATGTTAAAATTGTTGAAAGGGCAAAGACTGAGGGAGGATCATGACATGAGCGAGAAAAAGGTTGTAGAATTGCTCGTCAGCGGAGGGCAAGCAACGGCTGGTCCGCCGTTAGGTCCGGCTCTTGGACCCCTCGGCGTGAATGTCATGGCTGTTGTGAACAAGATTAATGAGCTTACGAAGGATTATGCGGGAATGAAAGTTCCGGTAAAGGTTACTGTTGACCCTGAAACAAAAACCTTTGAGGTTAGTGTTGGAACGCCAACGGCGTCAGCCCTAATTGTTAGCGAGCTTAAAATTGAAAAGGGTTCGGGCAACCCAAAGGTGCAGAAAGTTGGAAATTTAACAACGGAACAGCTAATTCGCATAGCGAAAATAAAGCGTCCAGAACTGCTTTCGAAGACAATAAAGTCCGCGGCTAAGGAAATCCTTGGAACTTGCGTAAGCATGGGCGTAACAGTGGACGGAAAAGACCCCAAAGAGGTTATGCGAGAAATTGACGAGGGGAAATATGACAAAATATTCGTTGAAAGCGAGGCTTAAGGGAACGTTTTTATAAGGGCTTTATAATCCATCAATGGCACGGAGCCGGCAAAAATGCCAATAGAACAGAAAACACTGCTTTCAGCCCTAAAGGAGGCAAAAGAGAAGGGAGGCAAAAGAAACTTCACGCAGTCAGTTGAGCTTATCTTAAACTTACAAGACATCGACATGAAATCCCCGGAGGGAAGACTTCAAGAAAACGTGGAACTGCCCTATCCGCCAGCAGTGAAGATAAACAAGGTTTGTGTGATTGCCACTGGTGAGCTTGCCCTTAAGGCGAAAAGGGCTAATGCAGACTTGGTGATGGATAGGGCGGAACTTGAAGCATTAGCTGGAAAAAAGAAGGAATTGCGGAAACTAGCTAATGAATACGACTTCTTCATAGCTGAAGCACCATTAATGCCATTGGTTGGAAAGGTTTTGGGTCCATCCTTAGGACCGAGAGGAAAAATGCCTATACCAGTTCCGCCTACAGCAGATATTGAAAGCTTGCTAAACAAGTACCGCAGAACAGTTGTTGTTAGGATGCGCAACCAGCCAGTAATCCAGTGTCGAATTGGAACGGAGAACATGAAAGAGGAAGAATTAGCTGAAAATATACAAGCGGTTTTGAGGGTTGTCGAGGGAAAGCTGAAGAGGGGAGTGAAAAACATTAAATCGGCCCGCATAAAAACAACCATGGGCGCGCCGGTAAAGATTAAGCTATAAAGAGGGGAAGCGTCTGCCGTCACAACAAGTTTTGAAAGGAAAAATTGACGAAGTTGAAGAGATAACAAAAATTCTTAAGCAATATAGAGCGGTGGGCATAGCAAGCCTCCAGAAAGTTAGGGCTTCCCAGCTTCAAGAGTTTAAGAAAAAGCTGGCGGCAGACGTTTACATGCGAGTCGTAAAAAACACGTTAATGAAAAGGGCTCTTGAGAACTGCAGAGAAAAACAAGGAATGGAAAAACTAGAGAAATATCTAACAGGACCAAACGTCTTCCTCTTCACAAACCTTAACCCATTCAAATTGGCATTACTCCTTGAAAAGGGAAAAGTCCGCCTAACAGCAAAGGCTGGCGACATAGCATCCTTTGATGTTATAGTTCCCGCAGGAAACACTGGACAACCACCAGGACCAATAATAAGCCAGCTGAACGCTGCGGGTTTACCGACGAGAATCGAGGCTGGAAGCGTGTGGATAACAAAGGACACTTTGGTGGCGCGCAAGGGCGAAGTGATTTCCGACAGACTTGCAAGTGTTTTGTCGAAACTTGGGATAAAGCCAGTTGAAGCAGGACTTATAATGAAGGTTGTATACGACGAAGGCTTAATCATAGAAGGAGAACAACTCAAGATAGATTTGAAAGAAACCAAGAAACAGTTTGAGAACGCCCATGCCGAAGCCTTTAAACTGTCGATAGGCGTGGCGTACCCAACAAAAGAAAACATACAAGTATTAATGCAAATTGCCCATCAAGAGGCATACGCTCTATCATTAGGCGCAGCCATACCCACCAAGGAAACAATAAAAGACCTTATTAGAAAGGCTCACGCTGAAATGTTAAGCTTAAGTATGAGAATTCCCAATTTGGAAGGAGAAGCCAAGCAAAGTTAAAATAGTTTGAGTAGAGGTGAAATAGATATGGAATACATTTACGCTGCAATGCTCCTCCACAAGGCTGGAAAACAAATAAACGAGGAAAATCTAACACAAGTTTTAACAGCTGCTGGAATAAATGTTGACGCCGTCAGAGTTAAAGCTCTAGTGGCTTCACTGGCAGAGGTCAACATAGATGAAGTTATAAAGTCAGCACCAACAATGATGGCAGCACCAGCTGCCGCAGCACCAGCCACGGCACCAGCAGCAGAAGCTAAACCTACAGCGGAAGAGAAGAAAAAGAAGGAAGAAGAGGAAAAAGCCAAAGAAGAAGCAGCACTTGAGGGGCTTGGAGCGCTTTTCGGCTGAACATATCTTCTCTTATCTTGTAAAATTATCAGAAATCTTCATTTTAGAAAGAAGCCTAGCAATGAATATAAATCGAATTTAAATTATCAGCTATCATGAAGCTCTGCAGCGCTTGCTTGTTAGGAGTAAAATGCAGATACGACGGGAGAGATGCTCTCAACAGAAAAGTTCTCATGCTATTGAAAGCGGAGACCCTAATACCGGTCTGTCCAGAACAGCTTGGCGGTCTGCCAACACCAAGGGAACCAGCCGAAATCGTAAAAGGAAGAGTAATCACAAAGTCTGGAAGAGACGTAACTGAGAACTTCAAGTGTGGAGCAAAAGAAGCTTTAAAAATCGCAAAATTGTTCGGCATAAAGGAAGCTGTGCTAAAGCAGGGAAGCCCCTCATGTGGCTGCGGGCGCATTTATGACGGAACATTCTCCGGCAAAACCGTAAAAGGTAATGGAATCACTGCGGCCTTACTTAAAAAGCATGGAATTAAGGTGATAACCGAAGAAGACCTATAGAATTTGATTCACACTGCATATTTTGTTG
This sequence comes from Bathyarchaeia archaeon, assembly GCA_038870595.1. Lineage (GTDB taxonomy): Archaea > Thermoproteota > Bathyarchaeia > Bathyarchaeales > Bathycorpusculaceae > JAGTQI01. The sequence continues at coordinate 66,320 of JAVZJU010000004.1, read as the reverse complement.
CTTTTCAAGAATTTTAGTAAGGGCAGAGGCAGCCACCCACAAATAATCATTAAAGTTCCGGGAAAAGCCCTCAGCTTGAAGGTTAGTATCAACGCCTCAAAAATAAAGAAGGAAACTGCCATCGCAACTGCCGACAAAACCGCAAATTGTCGTCCATATTTCTTGTAGGTTTGCACAGCTATGAGACCGGCAAAAAAGAAGTCTCCCAAGCCAAGTGACATGTAAAGTTTTCCCCAGCTTGTTGTTATTGCCGGAACTGTTGGTAAGATAACAAGCACGGGCAGCCTTAAGCCAGAAACATGTGTTGCAGCAGAAACCATCGTCCCAGTTACAAGGACAAGAATTATATCTGCAACCGTCAAAAGCCCGGCAAAAATTAGTGTAGTTTTCCACGTAAAAAGTGCTCCCAGATAAAGGATTACCAAAACGGCAAAAACTACGCCATACATGTTAAGTAAGTATGGAAACCATATGGGGCTCCTGCTGTAAAAAGCATAAAGAATTATGAATAGGGTGGATGGCAGAGCAGCTAAATACCATCGTCGCCCCGCCCTTGTTTTCGTTTCTTCATAAGCTAGGGACAGGAAAGAAAAGCCAAACAAGCAGTAAAAAGCTGCAGCTCCGTAAGCGGATAGCCCCCCTAATGCATCAACACTGAAGAGGCTGACCGTTGCCGCTATAAAGCTTATTATGAGAAAGGCTGCGCAGAAAAATTGAGCTTTAATCTTTCTTAAATCTGAAAAGATGTAGGTGAATATGAAGAGAAGAGCGGCGTAGGCTAGCAGAAATATTGTCATAACAGCCATTTGTGGGACAAAAACCATAAGCGACACAGCCACGCTTATTGCAGCTACAAGCATGACTGCATTTTTAACGCCGAATTCTCTCTCCTCAAAAGTCATCTTCAGCTTTTTCTCAACCTTGTTATTTAGAAACATGGCTACCATGGTAACGGAAAAAAGTGTTAGTGGCATGGCAATGTCGAAGTACATAAGCGCACATAGGCTAAACGGACATTTAAACCTTAAACCTCGAAAGTGCAGTTAAAAACCGCCAAAGAAGCTATTAGCGCCTCTTCGGTTCGCACGGTTTCTGTCCACTGCCGTGGAATGGTGTTAACGACAAAATCCATAATTTGGTCGAGGTTAAACCCTTCCTGTTTTGCTATTTCGTATAACCCCTTTGTTGGCGCTCCAAAGGCTATCAGTATTTTTTCCGCTTTTTTCCATCTTTCAGCGATTTTTTCTTTAACATTTGTGAAATTGGGTCCGTATTTTGATGTGGCTATTTTCAGGTCAAATTGCCTATTTATTACTAGTTTTCCAAATGAGTTGTTCCAAATGGTTACGGTATACCCCCAGTAGTGGGGGATTCCGTTTCGATTCGTGAGGCTTGCTACAACATGCCCATTTATGCTAATTATCTTTACCGTTACTCGTTTTCCAAGAGGCAAATGCACGTCTGGAATTAGTGCAGGTTTGCCCACTCCTATATCCGCAAGAGTGCCCTTATCCGTCTTTGCCACAGTTACGCCTTCCCTATATTCGCCCACTTTGAGATCCACTGCCGTTTTGCCCAAGGGATGATGCGGCGTTCTTAAAGGCGGGAGAATGCCAGCATAGCGTAATTCGGGCTTCAACTTGAACAGTCTCTTGCGCAAATACTGCGGAGTTTCCATATAATTTAGCAGCGTAGCGATCAAAATCATGTCGGCTTTCTGGTTCAGCCTTAACTCGTCCTTGTAAATTATTATCTCTTCAACTCCGAAAATGGCGGCTGCTCTCCCAATCGAGCCTATTTTTAAGGTTTTTTCTCGAAGGTGGGGGATGTCGGAAACAACGGATGCTGGGAGGGCTACCGTGATGCTTTTTCTCTTCAAGCTATTACACCATTTTATATTATTGTATGGTAGTTTTTGCTTAAAAGCTAAAAGCAACAGCCACCAACTGCATAGCGATGAAAATGCGAAGGGCATCAGTTCTAGATAACTCCGAAGAGATTAAGAGAGTAGATAAAAGCGGCATGCTCTCCTTCTGTGTCAACGCTGCAAAACATTATGAAAATGCTGTCCGAATAGCCGAAAAAGTTGTGGTTGATTATCCAAAACCCAAATCGGTAATCGTGGCTGGCATGGGCGGCTCAGCAATAGGCGGGGAGCTCCTAAAAGACTGGGTAAATGACACACTGACAATCCCGGTGGAAGTTTGCAGAGAGTACGCCCTACCAGCCCACGCCGACAAACACACATTGATGTTTATTGTAAGCTACTCCGGAGAAACCGAAGAAACCCTAAGCGTTTTCCTCGACGCGATAAAGCGGAATTGCATGATAGTCTGCATAAGCTCTGGAGGAACCCTCCTAAATTTCGCAGAAAAACTGAAAATTCCAAGCGTTCGCATTCCAGAAGGAATCCCGCCGAGGGCAGCTCTCCCATACCTTTTCATCCCTAAGCTGATAATTCTGGAAAAACTTGGCTTAGCGGTGAAAACCGAAGCTGAAATCTCTGAAGCCATCACTGTGTTAAGGCGAGTTTGTAACGAAAATGCACCGGAAAAATCTTTGAAAGAAAACTTTTCCAAAAAACTCGCCTCTGATATTTGCGGAACAGTCCCGTTTGTCTATGGCTTTGGATTTTACCGTTCAGTGGCACAACGCTTCAAACAACAATTCAACGAAAACAGTAAGGTTCCAGCAAAATGGGAGGTTTTCCCAGAGCTAAACCATAACGATATTGTTGGTTGGGAAAGAGCCGAGGAAACAGCAGACTATTTTTCAGCAGTTGTTATACGGGATAAGAGCGAGCCAGAGCAGATTAGATGTAGAATAGAGGCAACAAAGGAATTGTTAAGCGGCAAAGTGAAGGGAATTTACGAAGTCTGGAGTAAGGGCAAGGGGAGATTGGCTAAAATGTTATCTGCAACCGTTATTGGGGATTTCACAAGTGTTTATCTTGCGATTCTGCGAGGTGTCGACCCAACACCCGTAAAGACCATTACTATTTTAAAGGGTAAAATCGCAAAAACTGGGCTGAAAGAAAGAATAGTTGACGACTTGCGAAGCCTTGTTAGAGAAAGAAGCTAGTCCTAAAGTCTTTGGGCGATGAACTCTTCAAACATTTTCTCGGCAATTTCTAAAGAAAGCAGTTGTGGCGGATGTTTAAAGGCGTATGCACATATCGGGAGAATTGCCCCTCTCAATTTTCTGTTTAAAGCGATTTTAACAGCTCTTATAACGTCCAATAGCACTGAGCCGGCGTTCGGTGCGTCCACTGTTGAGAGGCGCATGTCTATCTGCATAGGCGTCCTGCAGAAGTACAGCCCTTTAATCCAGAAGTAGCTGTCACGTCTGTTCTGTAAGAAATCCACATAATCCGTTGAGCCGGCAACCACTTCCGCCTCGTATGGCAGCGCAGCCCTAACAGTTTCAGTCTTAACAGTCCTTTTCAGTTCACGAGTCCTGTCCAGCGTGTCAAGCGACTCGGTTCCACCGCCAACATCAAGCTGATAAGTCTCAGTTATGCGTACGCCATGCCTTGAAAGAAGCCGAAGCAGCGTCTTGTGCAATGTTGTGGCGCCTATCTGATCTACTAGGTCATCACCTACAAGAGGTAGTCCAGCTTCTTCAAAGCGCCTAGCCCAAGATGAATCGCTTGCTATAAAAGCTGGTGTAGCGTTTATAAAGGCACATCCAGCCTCCAAAGACTGACTTGCATACCATTCAGAAGCCTTCACGGCACCGCTTGGAAGCAAATTAAGCACGATTTCCGTCCCACTTTCTTTTAGTACCTCAGCAACCTTAACTTCTTTTGAACCGCTTACTCGGATAACCTCCTTTGTATACTCGCCTACGCCATCTAAAATTGGTCCTTTCTGAACGATTACGCCGGAAGGCGGCACATCTACAAGTTTTGGAACATTGTTCGGCGGGGCAAATATGGCTTCTGAAAGGTCTCGCCCAACTTTTCGACTGTCAATGTCGAAGGCTGCAACAATTTGAATATCTTTTGGGTGGAAGCCTCCCAAAGAGAGGCTTCGCAAACCAACACATTCATCACCGCTATTGAAATTCTTGTAGTACTGCAAGCCTTGCATAAGGGCAGATGCACAATTTCCAACCCCGGCAACGGCTACTTTTATTCTTGGCAAGTAAAGCCCACCATTTTGTTCTTTCATATCACGTACGGATTTATAAAGTTCTATGCCATTCCATTAACGGTTAAGCGTGATACGAAATGAAAACATGGTTGGATGTTTCAGTTCTGCGCTGTCCAAACTGCGGACGCCACTATGTTGAAGCGTCATGGTATGTTGTTGAGATGGAGGCGGACATTGAATGCGGAGAATGCGGGGAAGAATTTAACAGTAAAAAGAACGCGTTGGATAGAGTTCTCCTAGAATTTGAAATAGGTGAAGATGGCAAACTCCAAAAAGTTGAAGTTAGTAAACACTTTAAAATAAAGAAGACTGAATAAAATTGGTTCGCATCGTCACGCAAGCGTCATTATTTGGGAAGCCTTAAAGATTTCGAAGCCTCAACATAAAAGGGTGGTCGAGAACTTGGAGAACCAAGCGCCGGACAAATTCACAATAATCAACGAGTTAGCCCGCCGAAGAGGTTTCTTTTGGCAATCTTACGAAATATACGGGGGCGTAAGCGGTTTTGTAACCTATGGCTTTTTGGGCTCAAAGCTAAAACAAAATATTGAAAATAAGCTTAGGGAAATTTTCGTTAACAAGCTTGGAATAATGGAGATAGAAGCCCCAATCATCGCGCCAAGCAAAGTTTTTGAGGCATCAGGACACGTTAACCATTTCAAAGAGCCCATGGTTGAATGCCTAAAGTGCAAAAGGCGATTTCGAGCAGACCACCTACTTGAAGAAACAGCGAAGCTGAGCGCCTCAGACGTCGAAAAACTAAACCTAGAAGAGCTGAAAGAAGCCATCGAAGAACATGGCGTCAGCTGCCCTGAATGCGGAGGCAAATTCAGCGAACCAAAAGATTTCCTAACAATGTTTAAAACAACAATAGGCCCATACTCTGAGGCTGTTGGTTATGGCCGCCCAGAGGCTGCTCAAGGCATTTTCGTGGAGTTTAGACGCTTATACGAGATGGCACGGGAAAAACTGCCCTTTGGTGTGATGCAAATTGGCCACGCATTGCGGAATGAGATTTCGCCGAGGCAAGGTTTGATAAGGCTTAGGGAGTTCACCATAGTAGATATAGAATTCTTCTTTGACCCAGAAGACCCCAACTGTTTCCTGATGGAAGAGGTGGAAAACGAGACCTTAAGGCTTGTTTTAGCCGAAAGCAAGCTCCGCGGTTCGGAAGAAATAGTTGAGGTTACTGTTAAGGGGGCCCTTGAGAGAGGCTATATTAAGGCTTCTTGGCAAGCGGTTTTCATGGCATTAGCCAAAAGATTACTGATGGAGCTAGGCGTTCCAGCCGAAAGACAAAGGTTCATTGAGAAACTGCCATGGGAACGGGCGCATTATTCCATCCAAAGTTTCGACCAAGAAGTCTACGTTGACCGTTGGGGATGGATTGAAGTTTCCGGACACGCCTACAGAACAGATTATGATTTAAAACAGCACATGCAGTTCAGCGGAACAGACACAAGGGTATTCAAAGAGTATGAAAAACCAATAGTGAAGGAGAGAACGGTTGTTAAGCCTTTAATGGCTAAGCTTGGGCCAGCCTTCAAGGGAGAAGCACAAAAAATTGCTGAAATGTTGTCTGAAGCTAACCCAGAAGAAGTTGAAAACTCGCTTAAAATGAAAGGGTATTTTATGCTTGGGAAGTACAAAATTTTGCCTGAACATGTGGAAATTACAACGTGTGAAGTGGAAGAAAGAGGCAGACGCTTTATACCTCACGTTGTGGAACCCAGTTTTGGCTCTGATAGGCTTGTTTATGTGACTCTGGAATACGCATACCGCGTGAAAGACGACAGAGTGGTGCTAAGTTTTCCGAGGGACATAGCCCCCATACAAGTTGGGGTTTACCCACTTGTAAGCAAGGATGGTTTGCCTGAAAAGGCATTGCAAGTTTATAAAATGCTGGTTAATGAAGGTTTTACGGCGGAATATGATGAGGCTGGTTCTATTGGAAGGCGCTATGCCAGAGCAGATGAAGTAGGCATACCGTTGGGAGTGACAATCGACTACGACACTTTAAAAGACGACACCGTCACTATCCGAGACCGTGACACTTGGAAGCAGGTTAGAAACCGCATAGACGCTTTACCAGAACTTTTGCACAAATACTTCCGCAAAAAAATCGAGTTTGAAGATTTGGGCACACTTATCAAGGAATAGTTTTCGTTACCTTTTTTAATACTTTCACAATATTATTGTTGACGGCCTTAACACGATTTTGCGGCGGGAAGAAACTTGGTGCTTCCAGCAGAAACAGAAGAGCGCGTTAAACGCAGAGCATTAAGCGTATGCCAAGAACACTTAAGGAAAGTGTTGGACCTAACACGAAAAGTTCCCCAGATGGTTGAATGTTTCATAAAAAATGACAAGCCACGGGCAAAGCAAATCTACAACGAAATCAGAATGGGCGAAGAGGACGTTGACAACGCTAGGCGTCTAGTTTCCCGCGAGCTTGCAGAGATAGGTGCCATACTCCTAAGCCGCGAAGACTTCTTAAGATTTACAAATTTGGCTGGTGAAATTGCCGATTTCTCAGAGGGAATAGCCTTCCGCATCCTTGAGATAATGGAGCACAACTGGAACGTGCCAACAGAAATAAAAAAGGACCTCTTGAAACTTTCAGAAGCCTCTCTGGAAACTGTGCTTAAACTGAGGGAGAATATGATGGTTTTGGCTTATGGGTCTGAGAAAGCCATGGAAAAAGCCAGCGAAGTTGAATCGGCTGAACGCGTTGTTGACGAGCTTTATCGAACCCTTGAAATAAAACTTCTAAACAGCAAGCTTGAAATTCCGGCGCTCATACTTTTGAGGGATGTTTTACAACTTTTGGAGGATTCCGCTGACAAGGCTGAAGACGCCGCAGACGCCGCAAGAGTCCTATCCTTCATAATGTAAATGCAAACAAAGAGAGGCGAACCAATGCCTAGAAAAATCCCGGTAGAGTTTATAGAAAACTTTCTGGTGGTTTGGAACACAAGCGACGGGTCTGAACTTTACAAAATGAGCTTTTATGGCAAACCTATTGGAATACCGAAGCCGAAAATTCCAGAGTTTAATGTCCCGTTGATCCTGGATTTGATGGAGGGTTTATACCTTGCCGAAAAGGGAATAATAACCGTTTACGAAGGCGCTGAAAAAACCCGTGTAAGCCTCAAAAAGCTAAGGCGGAAGGCCAGAACATTGTATGAGGAGTTTGACGAGAAATATGCCGTTTACCGTGACTTGCGAGACAGTGGAATGGTTGTCACGCCGGGAATAAAGTTTGGATGCGACTTCGCAGTTTACAAGCATGGACCGGGACTGGAACACGCGCCCTACATGGTTTCAGTTAAGAAGGCTTCATCCGAATTAACAGCCACAGAAATAGTGAAGGCTGGAAGATTGGCGACAACTGTGCGCAAAAGATTCATAATTGCAGTGCCAGACCTAGAGAAGGGGAAAATAAGATACCTAATATTCAAATGGTTTAAAGCATAACTACCCGTCTTGTGCGCCTTTCAGAATTATTTGAAGGATTTCTTCTTCCAGGGTTAACCCTTCCTTCGGATTCTCAACTATTCTTCCCAACTCTGCACCTTCCTTGCTGAAAATTAGGATTAGGGGGATTTTGTCCACTTGAAATTTCTCGACTTCAGGAGGCGACGGTGGAATACTCCACTTTCGCTTAGGATTTAGCGGGTCCCTTTTTAAACCTCCAAAAATTCTGACCTCTAATCCTGTGGCTTCAGATAGTAATGCTAAAACCGGAATGTGGGCGGCGCAGTCTTTGCACCATTCAGCAGAAAAGGCAACAACCACGATGTTGACAACGAGATTCTTTAATTTGCTAGTTGCCTCCAAGTTTAGCTTGTATGCCCTTCTCCGCTCAAGAAATTTTTCACGGAAGAGTTCGCTGATGCCGGCAATATACTGGCTTACAGGCACCGTTTTCTTTTTGATTTCTTCCAAGTTGATTTCCATTTGTTAACCCGGCATTATTGTCTGGTTTACAAATTCGCCTCTCACATACTGATGGGGATAAATTTTTGCCGCACTAAGAATGCAGCCTTCCGCAATTGTAACGTCGTCCGCTATAACTGAGACTTCGCATATTTTTGTAGGTTTTCTCGCGCTAGAATGGATTGTCACATGTCTTCCTACAATGCTATCTTTTATTTCGGCTTTCGCCTCTATTATGGCGCGGTCCATTACTGCCGAGTTTTCTATGGTGACTCCGCTCTCCACCTTTGTGTAGTTATCTATGCATGAGTTCACAACGCGCACTCCATCGCCTATTTCACAGTGCCTTCCAATTAAAACTGAGCCTTCAACCTCAATTTTTCCCTCTTTAATTTTTCTTATGATTTCTTTTCTTCGCTTTGTGGATTCTGGGCTTTCGCCTTGAACCCAAACTCTTGTTTTTTCGTCTATTCTTCCGCCGAAATCTGTGAGTGAGGAGAAGCGCCCTTCAAGCATATCAATCATGGCCTCTAAATAACGTTTTGGAGTGCCAACATCATACCAGTTTCCCTTCAAAACGTAACCATAAACGGGTCTGCCAGTCTCTATTACATATGGGATAAAGTCGTATCCGAAGTCTAGGCGTTTCCTCTCTTTCATCAGTTTTTTAACGCCCTTTTCTTTGAAGATTCGCCTTATTTCAGGCGAAACCATGTATAAGCCAGTATTAGCCAGATTTGACGGCGCCTCCTTTGGTGTTGGCTTTTCCACAAACTTTCTGATTTTCATGTTTTTGTCTATGTCTGCTATTCCATAACCCTCAACGTTTTCAACTTCTCGAAGGGCTATTGTTATGACGGCCTCCTTCTCGCGGTGAAATTCAATAAGCTCTTTTAAATTGACGTCAAATATGTTGTCGCCTTGCACTGCAAAAACGGGGTCCCTCACATTGTAATAGTCTATATTTATCCTGGCTGAGTCGGCGCTTCCTAAATCGTCTATGTTCGGCTGGTATTTGATGTGCACGCGTGGTGTTATGCCATAACGGGATGAAAAGCCATAACCAGACTCGAAGTAGTCATGTAAATCCCTATAATTCGTGTAGCCCTTAACACCGAAAATGAAGTTTCTTATGCCTTGACGGGCAAGAGACAATAGCGAAAACTCTATTAGAGGTCTGTTTAGTAGGCGGATGCACGCCTTGCTCGTCTCAGCTGTTAAAGGCAAAAGCCTAGTGGCTTTGCCTCCTACTGGAATTATCACCCTTAGTCTTTCTGGTTCATAGTTGTGGCGCAAAAGCTCCACCATCTTTTACAATGCATATTATAGTTAAGCGTATTAAACTTTCTAAAGAAAACGCGAATTTTATAACCAAAGCCAAATTATTTTAGTGCAAAAGGTTTGACTAGCATGAAAAAATTGGCTGGCTTCGTCCGTTTAATGCGGCCCATAAACTGTTTAATGATGGGCTTTGCTGTCATAGTAGGCGCAGCCATCGCAAATTCAAGGGTGTTGGCAAATTCGCTGAACAGCCTTATTTATGGCTTTTTTACTGGTTTTCTGCTAACAGCCGCAGCCATGGCTATAAACGACTACTATGATAGGGAGATAGACGCGATAAACGAGCCCTCTAGGCCGATTCCAAGCGGCGTAATAAAGCCTTGGGAAGCATTATCTTTCTCTTTCTTGCTTACGGCTACGGGTTTAGCATCCGCTGCTCTGACCAGCGTAACGGTAGCGTCATTTTTCTGTTTTTTAACAGCCTTAATTTTTTGGCTTGTTTCAGTGGTGTATGCCACCATTGGAAAACGAACCGGGCTTTCGGGAAACTTCTTGGTCAGCGCTTGTGTTTCAGCCCCCTTTATTTATGGAAGCTTAGCTGTAACTAACAAAGTTGTGTTGAATATTTGGATTTTCGTTTCCATGGTTTTTCTATCAAACACGGGCAGAGAAATAACAAAAGGTATTGTTGACATTGAAGGTGATAGAGCGCGAAATGTGAAGACAGTGGCTGTACTCTTTGGACCGCGTAAAGCCGCGATAGCAGCATCTATCTTTTACTTGTTGGCGGTAGCTTTGACCCCGCTGCCGCCGGCTTTAAATCTTGTTTCAGTGTGGTTTATCCCTATAGTAGTCGTAACAGACATAGGATTAGTGGCATCTTCAAGTTTAATTTTAAGGGATTCTTCGAAGGAAAATGCCAAAAAAGTGAAAAATTATGTTTTGTTATGGTTTTTTGTGGGACTAATCGCGTTTGTGGCAGGAAGTTTGCTGCATTAAAGTTATTCCCCTTTATGTTCTAGAAGTTGGAATTATAAGTAGTTCATACATATTATTAAATTGACGAGATAGCTGTGAAGTGCCGCGGTTGCATAGTAAAGATGAAAGCAAACTTGAGTATGCTCTACGCGGGAAAGCCTGGAAAGTTTACTGGCTACTCTTGAAAAACGGGCGACCAATGAGTGTGCGCGAGGTTCAGAAAGCTTTACATTTCAGCAGTCCCAGCGTGGCGCAACACCACCTAGAGCAATTGCGAGAGGCAGGGTTAGTTCAAAAACAGGAGGTAGGCGGCCACTATTACCTTGTCGGCGAAGTTAAAATTGGTGTGCTCCGCCACTTTGTTAAACTGGGCAAACTTCTCTTTCCAAGATACTTGTTTTACGCGGTTTTCTCCACAACCTTCTACGCAACTTACCTTATACTTACCATGCCTAATTTTACACGAGAAAGCCTATTCCTCATAGTTTTTGGGGCTATTGTCACGGCAATATTTTGGTACGAAACTGTACGGGTATGGTCGTTGAAGCCGTTCTAATCGCTAGACGAATTGTACCAAAAAATAGGATAAAATTAGAGAAAACAACTAATGAAAGTGGTGAATGCTGTGTTAAGTGGAATTAAAAAGCAAGCACTGGCTTATGGAGTGGCCGCTGTACTGATCGCCCTTGTATTAGGTGCACTGTGTTACAACTTTGGAATACAACTAGCAGGAAACCAAAACGTAAACCAGCCCTCTCCACAATCACCACCAGAGCCAACATCCCAACCTTCAGGGCAATTTCTGAAAACCTTCACGTCTTACGAGGAGCTGTTAAACTTTCTATTGGAAAACACAAACATTAGAGGAACCTACCCATATTTAGGACCACTAGATAGGAATGTCTTGGCGGAGATAGCAAGCTCACAGCCTGTTTATTTAACACCTGGCAGGGAAGGCACATATTCAACTACAAATGTGCAAGTTGCAGGCGTTGACGAAGCTGACATTGTAAAGACTGACGGCGAATATGTATACGTAATAGCCAACAACAACTTCTACATCGTCAAAGCTTATCCACCAGAAAACGCCACTTTAATGTCAAAAATAACATTTGAAAATGATACGTATCCAGCGGGGATATTTGTAAGCGCAGACAGCAATAAACTGGCAGTTCTGGGAAGTAAATATCGCTTCCTTCCATGGTATTATTATTACTACTACAACTTTTACTACGTTGATGTTAAAACGTTCATCTACGTCTACGACATTTCAAATAAGTCAAGTCCCATCCTGATAAAAGATTTCACGATGAGTGGAAGCTATTTTAACTCAAGAATGATAGGCGAATACGTTTACGCTGTTATAAGTCAGCCAGTATACATAATCTACGACACTGTTATCCTCCCGAAAATTTACACAAAGGATGGAATTAGAGAAATTGAAGCCACAAAAATATACCACTCAAACGCATCCGAGGATTATTATGCCTTCACAACTATTGTTGCCTTAAACATTGTAAATGAAACTGAAGAAGAAAACACTTTAACTATAATGATAGGGGGAACAAGCAACCTATACGTTTCATTAAACAACATTTACATAACATTCCACAGCTTTGATTGGCAAACAACAATCTACAGAATAAAAATGGAAAACAGAACTATGAGTTGGGAAGCAACTGGCACGGTGCCAGGACAAGAGATTAACCAATTTTCCATGGACGAATACGATAACTACTTTAGAATAGCAACCATGAGGTGGGTTAATGGGGCAATTCAAAACGACTTGTATATACTGGATATGAATTTAACAATAGTTGGAAACTTAACAAATATTGCGCCTGGTGAAAATTTAGACTCGGCAAGGTTTATTGGAAACCGCTGCTACCTCACAACATCGGTTCGACGGGTAGATCCATTCTTTGTGATAGATATAGAAAACCCGTATAAACCAGAGATTTTAGGCAGTTTGAAAATTCCTGGATTTACAAGGTACCTGCACCCATACAATAAAACACATCTGATAGGCGTTGGCAGAGATGAAAATAACAGAGTGCAAATATTGCTGTTTGACGTAAGCAATGTTAGCAATCCAATAGCAGTCGGCAACTTCACGGTTCTAGGGGAATATTCAGATACACCAGTTTTGTGGGAGCACAAGGCGTTTCTCTTTGATAAGGCAAAAGAGTTGTTGGTCATTCCATTGTCTATCTATGACTATTCAAAAACCTTCTGGCAGGGAGTCTACGTATTCAACACAACAAACCGTGAACTTATGCTTAAAGGGAACATCACGCATCTAGAAAGCGTCAACCAGTGGGATTACATCTACTGGATTAAAAGAGCGTTATACATTGAGGACATGCTTTACACGTTGTCTGATAAGAAGCTAAAGATAAACTGGTTGGAAGACCTCTCGCCAAAAGGGGAAATAGTCTTCCCCTAAACTCCTACTCTTCTTTCTTTGGCTCCATGTGAACGGTGACTATGGTTTCTGTGAATTTGCGTTTTACTCCATTTTCTATTTTTGATGCCACCTTGTGGGCTTCCTCTATCGTTATTTGGCTTGTGAAACAGCAGTCTATGTTTATGTAGCGTTTTCCATTTACAACATAGGTGACTAATCTTTTCACAGTAAACATTTGTTGGAAGCTTGCAGCCGTCTTGTAAATTACCTGCTGAATTTCTCCTTCGTCTACTGCTGGTCCTCGCTGTTTCGTGTCAAATGGTTCGATATGGACTGTTACGTTGCCGATGTTTTCCAGTTTTTCGCTTAGCCTACCCTCTATTTTCTCAGCAAGTTCATGAGCCTCACTCACAGACAAGGAAGGATCAACATATGCGTGCAATGTAACGTAGAGTTTGCCATGAGAATAAACAACGTTTACTTCGTGAACCTCTTTTACGCCCTCAACTCCCCCAGCTAACTTTTCCACAAGTTGAGGAGTTAAAATTTCCTTTTCTGGTGGCTCCACGTGGATTAAGACTTCAGCGTTCCCCAAGGCTTTCTTTAGCTTATTCTCCACCTGCGTCGCAAGTGCGTGGGCTTCCTCCAGCCCCATATAGTCTGGAACTTGTATCGTGGCTTCAACAAAGGTTTTGTCTCCAGCCCTTCTAACTCTTAATCCCTTAACGTTTGCAACTCCCAGTGTTGAGGCTATCTCTTTTCGGACCTTATCTGCAACCTCTCTTGAAACGGCGTCGCTAAGCTCCATTCCACTTGCTTTTACTAGCTTAATGCTCAAGTAGCCTATGGCAACGCTTAATATAAGGGAAGCAACAGCGTCTGATGCTCGAAGCCCTATTGTGGCAAGTCCGAAGCCTAAAAGGGCGATGAGTGTTGAGCCAAAATCCGCTAGGGCATGGTAAAAGCCAGCCTTAACTGTGACGCTTTCCATTTCCACGGGATGCAGCACTTTAATCCTTAAAATGTCTATGCAGAAGGTGTAGCCTATTGCGGCAAAACCAGCCAGCTCCCATTCTTGATTTAAGGGTTCGCCATGTAGTAGTCTTTGAACAGCCCTGATAGTTAGGAATATGGCTGTGCCGAAGAGTATGACCCCGCCGATAAGCCCGCCCAAAGGTTCAATTTTCTCATGCCCGTACATGTGTTCCTCGTCTGGCGGCTTGATGGAAGCCTTAGCTGCCACTAATAAAATGAACATGGTTACAGCATCTAGCAGAGCGTGCATTCCGTCGCTTAGAATGGCCAGGCTGCCAACAACCAAACCCAAAGCAACTTCTACAATTACAACGCTGGATATGGCGATGGCTGAAATTTTTAGGCTTCTAAGCCCTGTCTCTTTTAAAGGCATTATCCATCAAATAGACTGCACAGCCCTCGAGATTTAAGGATTGTGAAGTAAGATTTAGCAAAACATTTAAAATAATAGCCTTACATGATTATGTGGGTATTAAAGTGCAAGGTGAACGCTTTAACCCAGCAACATAAACCCAAGAAAATTTTCACACGCCTCTTTAGGCTTGTTTCTCATGGATCTTTTGAGGGAGGCGCAAAACAATGGGCATAAGCGACATTCTAGATGGAAAGCTAACAGAAAGCGAAGTTGAGATAAAAGGCTGGCTTGTTAACAAGCGTTCCAGCGGTGGAGTCCAATTCCTAATAATACGTGATGGAACAGGCTTCATACAAGCAACCATCCACAAAGACGAAGTTTCCGCAAAAGTTTTCGAAGATACGGAAAAACTGACACAGGAATCCTCTGTTATATTGAGGGGCGTCGTTAAAGCGGATAAGAGGGCACCTTGGGGCTACGAGATAAGGGCTAGGGATTTGCAGATTGTGCATTTGGCGGAACGCGAATATCCATTAGCTAAAAAAGAGCATGGCATAGACTTCCTAATGAATTATAGGCAGTTGTGGCTTAGAAGCCCGAGACAGACAGCCATCCTAAGGATTAGAGCCGAAGTGATTAAGGCTTGCAGAGACTTTCTCGACAGCAGAGGCTTTGTCTTAACAGACTCGCCAATATTTACACCTGCAGCCGTTGAAGGAACAACAACCCTTTTTGAGGTCCCATACTTTGGTGAAAAGGCCTACTTAACCCAAAGCGGGCAGCTTTATGTTGAAGCCACAATAGCCGCCTTTGGGAAAGTCTACTGTTTCGGTCCAACCTTTAGGGCTGAAAAGTCCAAAACGTCCAGGCATCTAACAGAGTTCTGGATGGTTGAGCCTGAAATGGCTTTCTGTGAGTTCGAGGAAAACTTGAAAATTCAAGAGGAGATGGTAACCTACATTGTTAAGACTGTTTTGGAGAAGCGGCGAAGGGAGCTTGAGACCCTCAAGCGGGACATAGCGCCATTAAAGAAGGTTGAGCCGCCATTCGAGAGAATAAGCTACACAGAGGCTGTGAGCATGTTGCAGAAGGCTGGCTTTCCCATCCAATGGGGAGAAGACCTAGGAGCACCCCACGAAAAGTACATTTCGCTCCGGTTTGAAAAGCCCGTCTTTGTCCACAGGTATCCAGCTAAGGCTAAAGCCTTTTACATGCAGCCAGACCCGGAAACCCCGGAAGTTGTTTTATGTGCGGATTTGATGGCGCCGGAGGGCTACGGCGAAATAATAGGTGGAAGCCAACGCATCCACGACCTCAAAGTGCTGGAAAAACGCCTAGAGGAGTTCGGCTTGCCAAAACAAGCATATAAGTGGTATTTGGACTTGCGACGATATGGCTCTGTTCCGCATTCAGGCTTTGGACTGGGAGTAGAGCGGACGGTCATGTGGATTTGCAAGCTAAAACACATACGAGAAACAATACCCTTTCCAAGAACAATAACCCGTATATACCCGTAGAGCTTCGGCTCCCATTATTTCCATTTCCAAACTTTCCTGCCCATGAATATTTCTGGAAAGATTAAGAGACCCCAGCTGGCTACTCCCGCAACATAGGCTAGGTCTGTTAGGCTTAAGCCAGTAAGGTGAAACAATTGCTGAGTGATTGGTATGTAGGTTATTCCAAGAGTTAGGGCGACGGATGCCAAATCGGCTATGACAAAGAACTTGTTTTCAAAGGCTTTTCTGCCCATTCTCCAGACGCTGCGCTTTTCTGAGCGGCAGTTCCAAACAACAAACAATTCGAATAACGCTGCTTGCACAAAAGCTGTGGTGGTAGCCTCTCGATAAGTAAGCTGCCGTGCCATCTCATCAATCGTCCCATCGGGGCGGATCCACGGGTGGGACGGCCAGACGTAGTATTCTAGACAGAATACCAAGATCGTTCCTGTTGCTTGAAGTATAAAGGAGACTATTATGAATGCGCCCATTCCGTGGAGAATGCCTTCTTCGGGTTTACGTGGTGGTCTATCCATGACATCAATATCTGGTGGGTCGGTTGCGAGGGCTACTGCTGGAGCCCCATCCGTTACAAGGTTTATCCACAATATCATTGCTGGCAGCAGTGGAAGCGGAAACAGTTCTGGTGAGAATATTCCTCCGAGAATGGCGAATGTGCCTATAACCAGCAGTTCATCGAAGTTGCATGATATGAGAAAGCGCGCATATTTCCTTATATTATCGTAGATAACTCTTCCTTGCTCCACAGCCTTAACTATTGTTGCGAAGTTATCGTCTGTAAGAACAAGGTCTGAGGCTTCCCGCGTTACATCTGTTCCACTTATGCCCATTGCAACGCCAACATCGGCGGCTTTAACAGCTGGTGCATCATTGACACCATCGCCTGTCATCGCCACTATGTGGCCCTTCTGTTTCAAAGCATTAACAATTTTTAGTTTGTGCTCTGGCGAAACACGTGCATAAACTGTCACTTTTTCAACTATTTCCTCAAACTCCTTGTCGCTTAGCTGGTCCATTTCAGCGCCAGTTAAGACCATGTCGCCTTCCTTGTAGATTCCAACCTCCTTTGCAACGGCAATGGCGGTTAGCTTGTGGTCGCCCGTTATCATAACAGTTTTTATGCCGGCCTTTTGGCACTTCTTGTTGGCTTCTATGGCTTCCTCTCTCGGCGGGTCAATCATCCCTTGAAGCCCAACAAACACCATCCCTTTCTCAACGGTTTCAGCGTCATACTTTGTCATGGTTGTTGGCAAGCGCTTATACGCCATGGCGAGAACTCTAAGAGCGTTTCCGGCTAATTGCTCGTTCACAGCCAAAATACCTTTTTTCTGTTCTTCCGTAAACCTCCTTTCTTTTCCTTCCTCAAAAATGTGGGTGCACCTTTCCAAAACAACTTCAGGCGCACCCTTTATGTAAGCGTGGACCTCGCCTTCCGGAGTCTTGTGAATTGTAGTCATGCGCTTTCTTTCAGAAGTGAAGGGTATCTCGCCGATGCGCGGGTAACTATTCTCTAAACCCTCTTTCCCAAATCCAGCCTTGGCAGCCGCTACAACAAGAGCACCCTCCGTGGGGTCGCCGAAGATTTCCCAACTGTTGTTTTGCTCATTTTTTCTTAAGCTGGCATTGTTGCATAGGGCACCTATCCTTAAAACAAATTCAAGACTGCTATCAGGCTTTACAGGGTCTCCGTCAATGCGAAACTCACCCTTAGGCTCATAACCAACCCCAGTCACTTCAACAAGTTTTCCATCAACATAGATTTGGCGAACAGTCATTTCGCCTTTAGTTATCGTCCCAGTTTTGTCAGAGCATATGACCGTCACCGCGCCTAGGCTTTCTGCTGATGAAAGTCGCCTCACTATGGCGTTGCGTTTTGCAAATTCTCTAGCCCCTAAAGCCAACGCTATGGTGACTATGGCTGGAAGACCCTCTGGAACCGCTGATATTGCCAATGAAATTGAGGACATAAAAGCCTGAATGAAGCCTTCAGCCTCAAAGTGCATCTTCATTATTACTTCAAATGCTTCCAGAGCAAAAATGAGTACACAGACGGCTATCACGACCTTGGCAATTTTGCTGGCAAACCTATCCAATTTCTTCTGAAGGGGTGTTTCTTCCTCTTCTGCGGTTTGAACCATCTCGGCGATTTTGCCGAACTCCGTGTTCATTCCTGTGGCGGTTACAACAGCTTTGCCCCTGCCATAAACTATGTGGGTTGCGGAGAAAACCATGTTTCTCCTTTCTGAAACTGGAGTATCCCCCTTAAGAACCGCCAACTCTTTCTCGACTGGCGTGGATTCTCCGGTTAGAACAGCCTCGTTCGCCTTTAACTCAACAACCTCAAAAAGCCTAGCGTCAGCGGGAACATGATCGCCCTCCTCTAACGCAAGAATGTCGCCAGGAACAACCTCGCTCGCCGGGATAATAATCTCCTTTCCATCCCTTATTACACGGGCTTTGGGAGCTGCCAACTTTTTAAGGGCTTCAACAGCCTTTTCCGCCCTATACTCTTGAACAAAGCCTGTAATCGCACATAAAAGGACTATGGCACCTATCGTTATCGCGTCTGCGTAGGCCTCAAGAAACTTGCCGCCTTGCAGCATTTCATAGTATCCAACAATAGCCGAGAAGATGGTGGCCGCAATCAACAATAAAATGAAGACATCTTTGAACTCATCCAAAAACATGTGGAGAGCTGTCCGACGCTTTACCTTCTTAATTTCGTTGGGGCCATATTTTCTAAGTCTTTCAAGGGCTTCGGATGAGGATAAACCGTTATGGCTTACTCCTAACTCCCTTAGAGCTTCATCAGCTTCCATGGCATGCCAAGGCTTCGACATTTAAACGCCTCTTCCAAGTTTGCAAGTTAAAAGACTCATACAGCAACTTATTTATAAAATTCGCTATTCACCAGCGTTTTAAAGTATGTTTCATAAAAAGGGAGGAAGCTTAAGCAATCAGCAGGAGTATCAGTGGAGCGAAGACTTCGGCTACCAGCGACATAACCGTAATCATCGTGTTAAGCGACGGCCCAGCCGTGTCCTTGAAGGGGTCTCCAACAGTGTCGCCAGTCACAGCAGCCTTATGGGCTTCTGAGCCTTTCCCACCGTGCGCACCAGCCTCAATATATTTCTTAGCGTTGTCCCAAAGCCCGCCAGCATTAGCCATGAACAAGGCGAAGATTATGCCGGTAACAATGCTTCCAGCCAAGAACCCCGCTAACGCCTCTTTTCCAAGCGCAATCAATGTTATGATGGGAACGATTATGGCTAGTAGGCACGGAAGCATAAGCTCTTTTATGGCGCCTTTAGTAGCTATGTCCACACATCGGGCATAGTCAGGCTTGGCTTTGCCCTCCATAAGCCCAGGAATCTCCTTAAACTGACGCCTAACCTCCTCAACCATACGTTCGGCATTTCGCCCCACAGCCAAAATCAGCAAGGCTGAAAGCAACGGAGGCATCATACCGCCCAAGAAAATTCCAGCAACAACCTCAGGCTTCATTAGGTCTAACGCGGTTATGTCAACCAGATGAGCATAAGCTCCAAAAAGTGCAAGCACCGTCAGCGCAGCAGCACCAATGGCGAACCCTTTCGTGATAGCTTTTGTAGTGTTACCCGCGGCATCCAATCTATCAGCAATTTCAATAACTTCTTCGCCTAAACCGGACTGCTCAGCGATTCCCTTCGCGTTATCGGAAACCGGGCCATAGGCATCCGCAGATATTGTCATTCCAACAGTGGCAAGCATTCCAACAGCGGATATGGCAATACCATAGAATGATGGAACACGAAACGCATCTGCGAGATACCATGCAGCCAAAGTAGCAGCACAAATGCCTATTATTGGCGGAACTATGCTAACAACACCGTAAGAAAAGCCGGTGAGAATGTTGATTGCAGCCCCAGTTGTTGAGGCTTTGGCCACTTTCTGCGCTGGTTCCCTGTCGATGGATGTGAAGTAGTCCGAGGTTATCCCAATAATCACTCCAGCGGCTAACCCCGCAACAGTGGGTAGGAAAACTCCAAGCCACTTGTCGCCCAAGCCAGAAAAGTACGTGACAAGGAATAGTAAAACTGCAAAGAGAATCCATGTTGCAAACGAGCCGCGGTTAAGAGCCGCTCCAGGATTGCTCTTTATGCTAAGCTTAACAACAAAGGCGCCAATTATCGAGGCAAAAAGCCCGACAGCAGCTATTATGAGCGGCAGAGCCACCAAAACACCTAATTCGGGCTGGAGAAGGGCTATTTCTGCGCCAATTATCATAGCAGCAGCAATACTAGCAATGTATGAGTCTATCAAGTCGGCGCCCATTCCAGCGACGTCGCCCACGTTGTCTCCAACATTGTCAGCTATGACCGCCGGGTTCCGCGGGTCATCCTCAGGAATTCCAAGCTCAACTTTCCCAACAAGGTCCGCACTAATATCAGCTGTTTTTGTGTATATGCCCCCGCCAGCTTTCGCAAAAAGCGCTAAAGCGCTAGCTCCAAAACTGAACCCTAAAATAATATTTGCGGCATCTTCAGCCCTCCAGCCTAAAACCGCATTATAAACGTAGAAAAGTAAACTGATACCTAGCAAGGCCAAACCTACAACGAAGAGCCCCATAACAGCGCCACCATAAAAAGCCACTGGAAAAGCCTTCTTCAACCCTTGTTTCGCCGCATTTGCCGTCCGAACATTAGCCTCAACAGCCGCCATCATACCAATGTAAGCCGCAACAGTGGTGCAAACTGAACCAAAAATGTAAGCCACAGCAATACTTCCACCGTAGGTAACGCCCCCGCGAACAGTGTAGAGGGCTCCAAGAACTGCAGCCATCACAACGACGAAGACAGCCAATGTCATGTTCTGCCTTCTCAGATAGGCTTTTGCACCCTCCTTTATAGCGTTGGCAATCTCACGCATACGCTCGGTGCCACTATCCTGGCTTGTAACATACCTGTATAAGTAGCTAGCCAAGCCAACAGCAGCCAAACCGGCTATCGGCGTAATATAGAACCACTCCATACGCTGACCCTCCATCAGCTACTGCTTTACAAACCGTCTGAAATGAAACCCCAAGCTTATAAATTTACTGCAAAACTATAGAGGGCTATAGTATTTGTAAAGCAAAAGCAAGCGCAAATATGACCTCACCAGCAAATTGGCGCTGGGAAATAGGTTTATATCCCGCGTAAAAGTTCTAGTGTCATTTTTCTTTCTTCTAAACTTCCTTTTTTGCTGCTTCGCACCTTGGCTTCACGGTGCCTCTTAGAATCCACCAATCATATTCAAGCATATTCACTCTTCGCGGGAGACACGGAATGACCTAGAAAGCTTAAAGCCGAAGGCGTAATTGCTAAAGGCTTGGTGCCTTGTAATCTTAGCTGCACAGTTCTTGGCGTTGTAAAATTAATGGAGAACAAACATCTTAGGCAGATTCAAGTTGTAAACGCCAAAAACAAACTTATGAGAATGGTTAGAGATTTTGATTTAGCATTGTTTGGATGGGACTTCAAATAAGTTTTGCACGGAGGGCTAAAAAGCTTCAACTTTATTCTTAAAAGGTGCGACTCTTTTTGCAACTTTAAACATTCTAAGCCATTCCGTATCAGATAAAAACAATCCTGCGTATGCTCCGGCGTTGCATGCTATTCCACATCTTTCGCATATGGGTTTGATTCCATTCTCGTCTGTGTTAGATATGACACAGGATTGTTTTGTTCTGCCGCTGCTATCCAAATTTACAAAAAACCAGTTTGGGCAATTTGCAGTCCATTTTCCATCTCTAAATAGGTTTAGTTGCTTCCATGTATTAGCAACAAAATCCGGATATTTTTCTTTTATTTTTAATAACTTATCGATGGTATTATTTCTTAGTTTTCCATAAGGCAACCATAATTGATCATTGTAAGAGAAAGGTGTATGAAATTGAAATGTTAAAGCTCTGGCGAAACTGTACCATTCATCGGCAACATCTTCGACGCATTCATAGTTTAAACTGTTTATCGTCATGTTAATGACCACGTTCACTTCTGGATGGTCGAGAACGTTTTGTTTCACGTTCCTATATATTCCTACGCCTCTAATTGCGTCGTGAATTTTTTCTGTTCCATCTATTGAAATGAAATATCCTGCACCAAAATCGACTAATGGCATCGTCCCATTTGTCACTATAGTAACATAGCGCCATTTCATCTCGCTGATGATGGCCTCAATAACGTCTGGTCTAAGAAGTGGTTCGCCACCTGTTAGACTAATGGACATTACATCGTTTTTTATGAATTTTTCCCTTACGACATTTCTCCATTCATCAACACTTAATTCTTTGCGAAGCGTCCTATTCAGCCACCAGTAACAATGTTTACATTTTAGATTGCAAAAATTTGTAATGTCAGCGGAACCAAATATAGGCAATTTTTTCTTTAAATATTTTATTTGAATTATTTTATAAGCAACTTTTGTAACGCCAACTAGTTTTTTCAAATCGAAAGACCCGCGCATGATTAATTATTTACCTTCTCTTCTGTTTCTTTCCACCACGAGCTCTTCTAGTTTGATGGCCCCTTGCTTTCTTACGGCGAGCGCTCTCTTTGGCTCTTCTCCTGGAATCCTGTTCTCTGCTCATGCTAGTTCACTTCATCTCTCAAATAACAACGGATCCTTTCCCAAAAACTTTCTGTTAAAAATACAAGTCTGCTTTTTCCTACTAGTATCGAATTACATTAATGGTTCGGCGTAAGCGCCGGGGAGGGGATTTGAACCCCTGCGAGCCCGAAGGCCCACTGGCTTCCTTGTCAAAGCCCCCTTCTGAAATGGGTTAGGTGGATCTCGAGGCCAGCGCGTTAACCACTCCGCCACCCCGGCCTCACGAATTAAGAAGGGCGTTTATTCTAAAAGGGTTTATGCCTTTAACAGCGACGGGAAAAACCACTTTTTGCCTTCGACTTTCTTCTTTCCATCCCATTCATATAAGATTCTAACGGCTTCGTTGGCTACTTTTATAGCGTTTTCCTCGCCTTCGCCCGGTTTAAATTCGTCAGTGCAGCGGTTAGCGTATACTGCACAGACTGCCCCAGCCCTTAGTCCGTAAAGATTTGCAAGTGTGTAGAGGGTTGCAGTTTCCATTTCAAAGTTGAGGACGCCAGCTTTTTGCAAGGCGGGGATTATGTTGGCTGCTTCGGTTTTGGTTGGGCGGTTCTGTCCAGCGTAGAAGTCTGATGTTGTGGCTGTCACGCCAACATGATAGTTGCCAATGCCGAGGCTTTCAGCCGCCTCAATCAAGGCCAACAAAACCTCATAGCTGGCTGTGGCGGGGTATTCTGGCATTACGTAGCAGTTGCTTGCCCCATCCAAGCGAACGGCAGCCGACGAAATAACAAGGTCTCCACATTTTATATCTTGTTGGATGGCGCCGGAACTCCCCACACGTATGAAGGTGTGGACGCCTATGGCTGACGCTTCGTTAACAACTATTGCCATGCATGCTGGCCCAATGCCACTTGAAATGGCGGATATTGGAACCCCTTTGTAGATGCCTCTGAAGCTACGAAACTCTCTGTGGCATGAAATCTCTTTGGATAAATCCCAGAATCCAGCTATCTTTGAAACACGGTCAGGGTCTCCCGGGACAAGCAGATATCCTGCCAAGTCGCCCTTTCCACATGCTATGTGGTACTGCTTGTCGTTGGTCGTTTGGTGCATCGTTTTCACCTTTCGATCTGCAGTTTCTTTGGCATAGCCAAGTCCGCGATATCAACGCTGTGCTCATATATTTGGTGCAAAGTCGAAACAGCCGCTAGAAGGTGAGGCATTACTTCGAGACTTTGCCCCTTAACACTCTTTTCAATGGCCACCAGAGCCTTTTCCACTTTTTCCCTCATGTTTCGCACGTCTTCCGCCGAGCCAGTATCGCCGGTAAAGAAAGCCTTTAAGGCGTTTTCGTGAGCCTCAAAGCAGAAGGCGTGAAATTCAACAATAAGCCTCTTCAAGTCCTCATTAAGTTTTGCCCCTTTTAACTCAGACACTTTAAAGGCTGTGCGAACGCATTCATCCCCTATGGTTTCTACTAGGCTCGCGGCTAAACGGTAGTCCAAGCATTCAATCGGCTGAACTCCAAGTTTTTCGCTCAGGCTTGGATTTTGGATAATGGTTCGAAGAATCCTTACAAGGAGAAAGTAAAGCCTGTTGACTTCTTCGTCACGGACTATTACGCTTTTCGCCATGTGCACATCACCGTCAACAAGGGCATTCACAACATCTCGATGCATACCTGCAACTATTGAGTAGCCCCTCCGCAGAATCTTTTCAGGCGGAAAACTGGAAGGCTCAAGCAAGCACTGCAAAACAATCCTCGAATAATCCTCCTCAATAATTTCGAGGCCCACCAAGCGGCTGGCCGCCTTCTTAACGCTTTCACGAACCTCAAAGCTTATGGGTTCTTTACCTTCCACACGGATAATGTCAAATCCAAGCAAATATTTTCCAACAATTTCACGGCTTAAATATGGCCCAGGCCTTAAAATAATAGTGCGGGGGGAGGGAGCTGCTCCATATTCCGGGTCTATAAGAAGTTTGCCATCGCTGGTCTCGTTTACTGCCACAACGGATCCGCGTTTCAGCCCGTATCGTTCAGCCCAATCCTTTGGTATGCAAACGAAGAAGGTGCCGCTTGGTGTTCGCTGAATCTTGCGGATGGTTCCCAATTTACATCACACCATAACGGGCGCATACAACGGCGAGTATTAACAGATTTAAAACAAAACTTCAATATATAAACTTAAGCACACGTGTTGAAATTGGAAAACAGAATTATAATTGGTATAGACTTGGCCGGCAAAGAGGAAAACCCCACTGGGCTGGCAATTTGGCAAAACAAGAGCGTAGAGACATACCTCATTTACACGGACAAGGACATTTTGGAGATAGTTACTCGCACAAACCCGAAGATTGTGGCAATAGATGCTCCGCTGAAACTTCCAAAAAGCGGGATTTTTAGAAAAGCGGACAAGGAGCTAATCAAGAAAGGTTACCGCGTTTTTCCACCGGGCTTGCCAGCCATGAAAACGCTAACCCTTCGGGCAATTAAGCTAAATAGGTTAATAATGGAGATGGGCATACAAACAATAGAAGTTCACCCAACCTCAACGAGAAAGGCTCTGGGCATGCCAACAAAAGATTGGGAAACAATTCAAAGCATTCTAAAACGTATTGGCCTAGCAGGGTCTCTATACCAGCGCAAATTAGCACCACATGAAATAGACGCTGTAACAGCAGCCTTAGCGGGTTATCTTTGCATGGAAGGCTTAACGGAAAGCATAGGCGACTGCGAGGAAGGCTATATTATGGTTCCAATAAAACGGGACTGGAGAGAAATACGGCTATGAGCTTTTATGAAAAACTTCAAAAGGCTGTCGAACTTACCATCGCAGCGGGATACCAACTTAACAAAGAGGCCTTCGAATTCCTAAACGAGGCATCCGCAACCGAAGACCCTATAGAAATTGTAAGTAAAGCCCTAGCCAAAATAGAAACTTTGAAGGAAAAGCCGCTATTCATTGAAAGAAGCCTTTTAGAAGAGTTTTTAAAAAAGCCCGAACGTGTTGAAAACTCCCATTTGGCACCGCAGATAAAGGAAGAGACATCTTCACAAGTAATCCTTGAGGGGAAAAAGCTTTTCCGACCTTATGCGAAAGAGGTGGAAGCTGAAATTAGGATAATTGAGGATTCTGGCAGTAAGCTTAGCTCAGGTGGAAAATTAGAGGATTACCTTGAATATTTTCGAGATAGGTTTAACCGAATTGAAAGATTGTTAAGGCAAAGGATAGACGTGAAAGGGGCCGTTTCAATTACTGACGCGTTGAGGGCGCCGCCTAACACAAAGCTCAAAGTTATCGGCATGGTGATGGAGAAAAGGGAAGCAAAACAAAAAATTCTCTTAACATTAGAAGATTGCAGCGCAAGCGCCACTGTTCTTGTACCGCAAAACGCTTCACTAGACCTTTTAAACAAAGCTCGAAGCCTTTTGCTGGATCAAGTTGCTTGTATTGCTGTGGCGAAGACGCGTGGAAACTTGTTAATGGCCGAAGACATTATCCTTCCTGACATTGCACCAAAAAGTCAAAATAAGGCTCCGGTTCCGGTTTACGCCGTGCTAACTTCAGACATGCATGTTGGTAGTGTAAAATTCCGGGAAGAACTTTTCAATAGATTTGTTTTGTGGCTGAAAGGCGAGTATGGAAATGGGCAAATGCAAGAAATAGCCAGCCACGTAAAATATGTTTTGATAGCTGGTGACATTGTCGATGGGATAGGTATTTACCCAAATCAAGCTAAGGAACTAGCTATAAAGGATATTCATGGGCAATATAGGTTAGCTTCAAAACTCATCAGACAAATTCCAGATTACATAGAAGTGATAATTATTCCAGGGAACCATGATGCCCCAAGAAAGGCTTTACCCCAACCGCCAATATCCGACGCCTTCCTAGAGAGGCTACATGATGCAAGCAACATCCACTCCGTTGGAAACCCATGCCTCCTAAGCCTCCATAACGTCGAAGTTCTCATGTACCACGGCCGAAGCCTTGATGACATAATCTCCACAGTCCCTGGGATAAATTATACTCAGCCAGAAAAAGCTATGACTTTGCTTCTGCAATGCCGCCATTTAGCACCGGTTTACGGCGGGAAAACGCCACTGGCGCCCGAAAGCCGAGACTGCCTTGTCATAGAGCGGGTGCCAGACATTTTCCATGCTGGTCACATCCACACTGTCGGACACGCAAACTATAGAGGCGTAACCGTTATTAACTCTGGTTGCTGGCAGGAGCAGACAGAGTACATGCGAAGGCAAGGGTTCACTCCTATGCCGGGTTTGGTTCCAGTGGTAAACCTACAAACATTAGATGTCCGAATTATCTCATTTGCTTAAGCCACGGGCAATTAGCCTAACAACACGGAGCGGTTCTGGCACACGACCACAAACAGCAAAACTTGTTATAAGGCGGCTGGCCCATTCCATTTCTGCACCAACCACCTCAAAATATAACGGGCGCTCTTCATCCAACACTTTTACCTCATGGATAGGGCCTATTTTTGCAAAAACTTCCCAGCGCTTGCGCCAATCTCTAAAATGGCGCATAAGTGCTCGTTTAACCGCCTTGTTATCGGGTTTTGTCCTTGAAACGGTGATGATGGGCTTACGAAACTCCTCATAGAGAACCACGGGGTTTACGACATTGAAGCCGGCGAAGGATAACCCTGCAAGCATAACCGCTTCAAAATCCCATCGACATAGAATGTTGGCAACTTTCTTTGTTGCATCCACGCCGTCAACAGTTATTTTCTGGAAAGCTGCACCCTCAATTTTCAATCCCTTGAAAAGAATCGCGGCTAAAAGGGCCTTTTTATCAACGCCCTTTACAAAGCTTCCATCCTCAATTCCTACCACCCTCATCTTTCGAAAGGCTTTTAGGTTCATAATCAATCAAGCGTCCGAGCCTACTGTCATTAGAGAGGGCTTCTTTAATAAGGGTGCGCGTCACCTCCATGCGGATTTTCTTCGTCCGTCCATAGCGCCCCATACTCACAACTTGCGCGTTCAGAAGACCCAAAGCATCAAGCTCATTAACTAAAGTGCTAACACGCCGCTGAGTTAGTGGAGACACAGCTAATGCACTGCAAAGCTCATTGTACACTTCGTATATTTCACCTGTAACTGCACGGTAACCGTTCGCCCTAACAAGGTGGTAGACACTCAACATTACAAGCTTTGAGTGTAAAGTCAAATTTGCCAAGGCGTCAACAACCCTATTATGTTCTATAAGCCTCTCAGCCTCACGGACATGTTCCTCTGTGACAGTACTTGCGCCCTTACGTTCTGCAACTTCGCCCGCAACTCTAAGCAAATCTAAGGCTCTTCGGGCATCACCATGCTCAGCAGCCGCCAAAGCCGCACAAAGACTTAGGGCTCCTTCGCTGAGGGCCCCTTCGCGGAAAGCCATCTGCGCCCGTTCAGCCAAAATATTCCGCAGTTCAGCCGCATTATAAGGCCTAAAGACTACTTCCTCTTCGCTTAGCGAGCTCAGAACACGCGGGTCAAGAAACTCTTTTAGGCGCAGATCATTGGATATTCCGATTATTGAAACTTTGCTGCGGACCAATGTTTCGTTGATTCTTGTAAGTTCGTATAGGAGAACATCGCTTCGTGCTTTTACTAGGACGTCCACCTCGTCAAGGGCTATAATGAGTATCCTTTTAGCTGTATCCAAGCCTTGCTTAAACCTGTCAAAAACTTCGCCTAAAGACAACCCGGTAAAAGGAACCACTAAGTGAATGCTCTGGCATAGACTCGCAAGAACCCGGTACTCCGTACCAGCTAGGCGACAATTCACATAACAGAAACTCACGGATGCGCCTATCTCCTTAGCTTTTGCCTCCAAGCGGGTTAGTACATATTTTGTCACAGCCGTCTTACCAGTCCCTGTCTGCCCATAAACAAAGATATTTGAACAGCGTGCGCCCTTCAAAACCGGCGCTATGGCTTCTCCAAGTCGTCGGATCTGTTCTTCGCGATGGGGAAGTCTTTCAGGCAAATAATCATGGCGGAGAACCTCACGGTCCTTGAAAACACCTATTGTGTTACAGAACCTATTGAAGACCTCATCAAGTATGCTTGCATCTTTCATTAGTACCCCTTCCTCTATTTGGTGCTTAATCGTTAAGGTGTCTGCCTTTACTTTCAGCGTGATAAGATAAGGCATGCCGTACAGAAAAGTGAACAATCAGCAGAAAAATCCTAAAAGATAATGGAGACATTGGTATGAGAAACGGAGACACCCCTTGACTTCAACTGGAAAACTCTAATTTTTCTGTTTAGTAGATTTTTGTTTCTTCAAATAAAAGAAAATACTCTAGAAGGTTAGAGAAGCCTTAGATGTAAAAATATTCTCATTGAAGTTTTTATAGCTAAACTGTAAATACTTCACAACCGACTTTTAAAGAAGTTTAAACTTCCAAACATTATTTCCAGCGGAAATAATGGGGTAGCCCTCAAGCTTCTTACTATACAAATTTGCAAGGATATTTGCAACTTTCTTCTTCCTCTTTAGCACATTGCCCGATGAGGCAGGGGTAAGTCAAGATTTTGTTCACATAGTGTGAAAAACCATGTGAAGTTGATTTAACCTTGACGTTTTTATCTCTTCATTTTTCTTAATGTTGCTATTTTCATGTCTTTTCTTTGTGAAAACGCCACCCCCTCTTTTCTACTGGAAATTACAAGCATAGTTTGCCATTTCTTCCATTTACGTAGAGAATTTTCCAGTGAA
Source organism: Bathyarchaeia archaeon (assembly GCA_038870595.1). Classification (GTDB taxonomy): domain Archaea; phylum Thermoproteota; class Bathyarchaeia; order Bathyarchaeales; family Bathycorpusculaceae; genus JAGTQI01. The sequence goes on along the minus strand of JAVZJU010000004.1, from coordinate 37,341 downwards.
GTTGGTTATTTAAAATCTTTAGAAAAAAGGCTTTTTATGCCATTTTCAGTTCAAAAATAGGTTTTTTAAATATACCATTTCACCGTAATAGCTATATTCTGTGAAATGCAAACTTGTGAAAAGAATTTACAGGTGCTTGCAGTATTGCCAGCGAGGAAAATGCGAATCGAAGTGTTCGATAGTGAGGGTAATAAATATAGCATAGCCTTTGAGGGGCAAATTACACGAGATAAAGCCCTTCGCCTATTAGACCTTGTGGAGCTATTGGGCGGAGTTACACCAAGCGGGGCTAATCCAGGAGTTGGCATTACAGCCGTTGAAGAATCAAAATACGACAAATTGTTAGTTGTTCTTAGGAAGCATTTCCCAATAATTTGGTTTACATCCAAAGAGGTTCAAGTGGCCTACGAACAAGAGTTTAAGGAGCCCATAAACCTTAGCACTGTAGCCACTTACCTTTCCAGAATGGCTAGTAAGGGCTTACTCATAAAAGCTGGCGCCTCTAATCGTCTTAAATATCGGATTGCACCAAGCCCTCCACAAGTCATAGTAAAACAACACATGCCAAACGAGGGTTAACTCCCCCTTCTAAGCAGCCTCCGTCTCAGCTTTCTTCAAAAGTTTCTCCATTTCCTTCTTTACACTATACTTGAAGGGAATTTTACTCGAATCCCTATCTAAATAGCCCTCCTCGTAAAGCTTCTTCATAAGCCTAGCAGTATGCTCCCGGCTAAGCCTAATTCTATCCTTAATTTCCGGAGCTGTTTTAGGGCCCTCAACAGCCAACATCTCCAACACTGACAATTCTGTTTCTGTTAATTTAGCCAGCGCCCTTTCCTTCTTTATTGGTATGACGGTTTCAACTCCAAGTTCGGGAAAAGTCGGCACTTTTTGGGTTTTTTCCTCAATGATTGAAACTTTGGTGAGAACCTCCTTGTGTGCTTCAGTGATGTCACGGGTCTGCTTTTCTAAACCACTTAGACGTGTTAGCATTCTTTCCCTATCTTCAAACATCTCCTTTGCTTTACCCTCTAAGAGCTTTAGCCTATCCTCTAGCTCTTTGACAACCTTTAATGCATCACTGCCCTTGACAGAGGCAGCCTCAACCTTGTAAGAAACAGTTTGCAAGCTGTCTGTGGCGCGTTTAAGCTCCCTACTAAAACTTAACAGCATATCATTAAAAGCTTCCTTAGCCTTCTCATATTCTTTCTTGATTCTTACAAGGTTCCTATAATACCCGACAGCAGCGCTAACAGCCGCGGCTAAGAAAATGCATGAAACGCCTATTAAAAGTTCAATCATGTGATGCCTCCTGTGACTCCTCTGTAGCTTTTTGTGACCCCCATCATGTTACATCACACATCACAGTTTTAACCCATGAAAAACATTTAAGTATTGCGGTTTTTCCTGAAGACCTATGACGTCACAAGTCACAAGCGTTGTGCACGAGTGTCCAGTATGCTTGAAAAGGAAAGGTTTTTGACGCCGGCTTTTGGCTATTTAGCCCTATTTCATGCTTCTTTTCTTACACGTGAAAACTTTATGATTTTTATATTTTGTGACTTGTGATGTCACGTAAAGCCTTCTGATGGGTTTGAGAGCGTTTTTAAGCTGTTTTCAAGCTCTTCTCTTAGCATTTTAAGGAATTTTAATTGTTCCTCTGGTTGTTCAGTGATTCTTGGTAAGCCTTTGTGGGCCTCTATGTATTCTTGCAGTTTGTTTGCAATTTCAATATACTGGTCAAGAGTTGTACTTTCGAAGATTCCCAAGTACCCTAAAAGCAGTATGGTGTAGATCGCTTTTATCACGTTTTCTTGCGCCTGTTTTAAAGTTCTATTGAAGGCTCCGCGGCTTATTTTTGCCTTTGTTAGCCGTAATCTGGCTTTTTCATCGTATTTTAGCGTTCTCCCTAAAATATTTTCAGCTAAAACATCTATTAGTAATGTTTCTAGCTGTGTTTTTGTCAGGTGGCTGTTTTTTGTCAGTATTTTGACTATGGGGTCTTCTAAAGACTTTTTCAGCCATAATTGTACACTGTTTTTAAACATTTCTATCTCGCTCCTCTGCTCTATGCGTGTTGAATACAATTTTGTATACTGCCTTTTTAAAAAGCGTTTTGTTTAACATCAAAAATTACGCTTCAAGTCGCAACCATTATATGTTTAACCGTATAGCACGTAGTGAGGAGAGCGTTTGACATTGCAATTTAAGGCAGCTGAACGCCTAAAAAGCCTAAAGCCTTCTGGAATTCGCCGATTTTTTGTATTGGCCAAAGAACTTCCCGACATTATTAATTTAAGTGTTGGAGAGCCGGATTTTATACCGCCCATACACGTCCTGGAGGAAGGTTGGAAGGCAACATTAGCCGGTAAGACACACTACGCTCCCACCAATGGTATTCCAGAACTGCGAGAGGCTTTAGTGGAAAAGGCCTACAGGGAATATGGCCTTCAATGCGACCCGAACTCTGAAGTGTTGGTCACTGTTGGCGGGACGGAGGCAATTTCCCTGGCCTTGATGGCCTTAGTTAATCCTGGTGATGAAGTGTTAATACTTAACCCTGGTTTCGTCTGTTATGAGCCTAGCGTTAGATTGGCGGGCGGCATTCCGGTATCAATCCCGATTTTGGAGGAAAATGGGTTTAAGCCCTCTGTTAATGATGTGACGTCACTTATCACGGGAAAATCACGTGTGATGATTCTAAACTATCCAAACAACCCAACTGGAACAGTCCTATCATATGATGAACTTATGTCGCTAGCCAAAATTGCTGTTGAACGTGATTTGATTGTGATTTCAGACGAGGTTTATGAAAAAATAATCTATGACGGAGAAAGGCACTATTGCCTAGCAACTTTTCCGGGAATGCGGGAACGTACTCTGGTTGTAAATTCGTTTTCCAAAACTTATGCCATGACGGGTTTAAGAGTTGGCTACGTTTACGGTCCTAAGGAGCTTATCGCTCCCCTATGGCTTTGCCACCAGTATTTTGTTGCTTGTGTAGACACCTTTGCCCAATATGCGGCATTAGCCGCCTTAAAGGGACCACAAGACTTTGTCAAGGAAATGGTGGCTGAACTTGACAGACGAAGGCGCTTTGTCTTTAAGAGGCTTAATGAAATTGGCGGATTTAGCTGTGATCTTCCCAAAGGTGCTTTTTACATGTTTCCAAGCATAAAGGCCTTTAACATGTCGTCAGAGGACTTTGCCCAATTTCTACTTAACAAAGCACGAGTTGCCACTGTTCCGGGTTCTGCTTTTGGCTCTTATGGTGAGGGGTACATTAGGCTTTCTTATGCCGCAGCTTATAAGCAGTTGGAAGAGGCTTTCAACCGCATAGAGAACGCCGTAAAGAAGCTTAAGGGCTCTTTTTAGAGTTCTTCCGCTTTCTCTTTTAGTTTGCCGAAGAGTTCTGGGCGCAAATCCTTTAATGTTGGGACAAAGGCTTCCACAGGCTTAATGTCAGCATAATTAACTTCGCCCACCACGAGATCTTCCTCATCATATTTCGCTTTTGCAATGATTTTCCCGCTGGGAGCTATCAGTCTGCTCCCGCCCCAGAACTGCAACCCATCTTCTATGCCTACAAGGTTCACATATGCCAGAAACACCGCATTCTCAATGGCTCTTGCAACCGTTAGAGTTTCGAAGAACGCTTTGCGAACGGCTGGCGAGGCTGAAATACAAACGATCAGCTGTGCGCCTTCTAAACGCGTCAGCCGGCAAACTTCTGGGAAGAAAATATCATAGCATATGATTAGCCCGATTTTCCCGATACTCGTATCAAATGTGCCAGCTTGGTAGCCCTGCCTAAAATATCTTTTCTCCTCGAAAACGCTGTGGGTTGGTAGGTGCATCTTCCTATATTTCCCGATGTAACCCTCTGGTCCTACGAGAACTGCTGTGTTATAAATTGTTGCTTGCGTTTTTCCGCTGAGTTCTGGCATTCCAAACACCATGTAAGTTTCGTGCTTTCTCGCAATTTTTTCTAGGGCGTTTGTTGATGGTCCCGGAATTTTTTCAGCTAGCCCAAAAAGTTCATCCCTTATGGTATACCCCGTTAGCGAGAGTTCGGGAAAAATTACGAGCTCCGCGCCGTGCTTTTTTGCTTTTGCAACGTACTCTTCGATTCTTTGCATGTTTGCTTGTTTATCTCCTCTTTGGCAGCTTATTTGGGCTAGGGCAGTTAAAAATTTTCCTTTCACATTTTTCCTCCCTTTATTGGGTGAATGGTATCCTAAAGTCAAATCCAACAGTCCTATATTGAAGTTTTGTTGTTAGGGGCATCCTTCTCTTATGTTCCATTTTCCGCCAACGCTCTTTTACCTTTTCCACCAAGTCTTTTTGTATGCCCAACTGCTCCGCTATTTCTTCAGATTTCATGAAATGCTCAAGCCCGTATAGAATAAGGTCTAGCATTTCATATTTTATCCCCAATTCCTCTTCTGCTGTCTGCCCCGGCCACAATGTTGGGGATGGCGGTTTTTCCACAATTTCTTTTGGTATGTTCAAATGCCCTGCGAGTTTTTTCACTTGCGTTTTGTATAGGTCCATTATTGGGGATATGTCTGCCGCGACGTCCCCCCATTTTGTGAAGTAGCCTATCATTGTTTCTGACTTGTCAGAGCTTCCGCACACTACTAGGTTTAGCTTGTTGGCATAATAGTAAAGGTATAGCATGCGTAGTCGTGCTTTCAAGTTGCCCTTAGAGAGCTTGTCTTCAGAATCAAAAATCGGTATTGTTTTTTGAACTGCTTCCAAAGCGGGTGTAATGTCTATTGTTTCTGTTTTTAGTCTGAACTTTTCTGTCACAAGCTTTGCGTGATCCATGTCTTTAGGATTGTAGGTTTCCTTTTCTGGGAGCATAAGCCCAAAAACTTTGTTCCCTCCGATGGCTTTAGCGGATAGTGCCGCCACCGTGCTGCTGTCTATGCCTCCGGAAAGTCCTAAAACTATGCCATTAGCCTTCGCTTTCTCCACATAATCCTTTATGAAGCGTGTTATTTTCGCCTCTACTTCCGCCCAGTCTAGTTCCAAAACTGATGGTGTTAGTTTCAAGGGTTTCATCCTCAATGTTTATGGGATGAGGCAAGTATTTAAGGACGAAGATAGGATAATGAATAGGGTGTGGCCTTAAACACTATGCATGAAGGATTGATGTATGGGGCGTAGAAGGCGGAAGGTTGTCCGCATCCCTAAAAAGCGTTTGCCAAAATTCTTCTCATGCCCTATTTGTGGGAAGGCCTCGGTTCGCGTGGAAATGTTCCGAGATGAAGGAAAAGCCGTTGTTAGCTGCGGCAATTGCGGTGCAAAAGAAGAGTTTCCAGTTAAGAGCGCCCTCGGCGAGATAGACGTATACTGCATGTTCACCGACAAAATTTACAGTGGGACCAGAAGACTGCCCACCCCAGAGGTTAAGGAATCCGTGTAGAAGGATGGATAGCCCTTGGTAGGCGCTGTTGAAAAATATTTGCTGGATAAAATCAGCTCGGAAGGGTCGGTACACATAACCTTAATCGACCCCGAAAAGGTTACGCCTTCCCAAGCTTCGGCAATTGCCAGAAGGGCAAGAGCCAGCGGGACGTCGGCAATAATGATAGGGGGCTCCACCTTTATCTCAGCTAAGCACTTGGACGATGTTGTCAAGACCGTTAAACGGGCTGTAGACATACCGGTAATCCTATTTCCTAACAATGTCACTTGTATAAGCCGCTATGCGGACGCGATATGGTTTATGTCTCTCCTAAACTCTCTCGACCCGTACTTCATAGTGGGCGCTCAGGTTTTGGGTGCCCCTTTAATCAAGCGGTATCGTCTCGAGCCAATCCCGTTGGGCTACATTATTGTTGGTGAAGGTGGAACCGCTGGCATCGTGGGGAAAGCTGTTCCAATACCCTATGACAAGCCAGAATTAGCTGTCGCTCATGCTTTGGCAGGGCAGTATCTGGGCATGCGCTTCATCTACCTTGAGGCGGGCTCGGGCGCTAAAAGGCCTGTTCCCAAAGAAATGATTCAAGCCGTGAAAAAGAGTATAGATGCCGCTTTAATTGTTGGCGGGGGAATAAAAACAAGGGCTCAGGCGCTGGCGGCGGCATCGGCAGGCGCAGATGTCATTGTTACTGGCAATGTTGTGGAAAACGGGCAAGTTAGAGACAAGGTTTCAGAGATTGTTGAGGGCTTGAAGAGCTGTAAAGCGTGACATCACTCAAAGGGTTACATTTTCTTGTATAAAACTTGATATCTTTGGCTCTTTAAGGCGATGGGTACTTTGCTTCTTTCATGTTAGAAAACAGAAATATGTAGCTGCTAGCCAAATGAAGTACCGAGTGGTTCATTGGGCATGCAGATGAGCAAATCCTACGAAGAATACGTTGAGGCTTTGGAAAGGCAGCTCGAACAGTTATACAGCGTAGCCGCTAAAGCGCGAGAGAAAGGATTTGACCCCGAACTTAAGCCAGAATGCACAGTTGCAAGGGACATGGCTGACCTTATCGAGGGGCTTGTTGGTCCAAAAGGTGTTGCAGAAAGAATCCGAGAGTTAAGTTCAAAACTTTCACGGGAAGAGCTTGCCTTCAAAATCGCTGAGGAAATTGTTTATGGAAAGTTTGGGCACTTGGAACCGGAAGCTGCCGCTGAACAAGCTATACGCACTGCATTAGCTATTCTCACGGAAGGGGTCACTGCCGCTCCAATACAAGGCGTTGCGCAGGTTAAGATAAAAACCAACCATGATAGGTCAAAGTATTTGGCCATCTATTTTGCAGGTCCTATTCGCTCTGCTGGTGGAACTGATCAGGCACTTACACTTGTTATTGGTGACTTTATCCGCAGGATTCTCGGACTCGACCGTTATAAACCCACGGAAGAAGAGATTGCCCGCTTTATCGAAGAGGTTAGGCTCTACGAGCGCGGTGTAAGCCGCTTCCAATATCACGTTTCAGACGAAGAATTGCAAAGAGCTCTTCGCTGGTTGCCAGTAGAAGTTACTGGCACAGAATCCAATCCTGTGGAGGTATCCTCTTACCGCAATCTGCCCCGTGTTGAAACTAATAGGGTTCGAGGCGGAGCGCTTCGTGTAGTTAATGATGGAGTTGTTGGGCGGGCTTCAAAGGTTTGGGCTATTGTAGAGAAATTGGGTATTCAAGGCTGGGATTGGCTTAAGGAAATTCGAAAAATGTCTGAAAAAAAATCGGCTGGCTTTATGGATGATATTGTTGCAGGGCGCCCCATATTCTCCTTTCCAGGTAAACGAGGCGGGTTTCGCCTGCGCTATGGAAGGGCAAGAAACACGGGATTAACTGCTGTAGGCGTCCATCCAGCCACGATGCTAGTCCTTCAAGGTTTCATCGCGGCGGGCATCCAACTCCGTCTGGAACTTCCGGGAAAAGGTGGCATCGCAGTACCTGTTGACACCTTAGAGCCTCCGATAGTGAAATTGAGAGACGGGTCGGTTGCACGCGTCACTGTGGAAAACTTTAGTAATGTTAAAGATAGAGTTGAGAAAATCTTGTTTTTGGGCGATATTCTCATAAGTTTTGGAGATTTTCTTTACCAGGGAAAGAGCCTTGTTCCTGTCGGATATGCTGAAGAGTGGTGGGTTGAAGATTTAAAAAGAGCCATTGTTGAAAGATTTAGAGGAGATTCTGAAAAGGCGGTGGTTGCCACCGGAATATCCGTCGAGAGGCTTAGAAGTTTTCTCGAAAATCCGTTTGTGAATAAGCCGACGTGTAAAGAGGCTATAATGCTTTCCTTGCAGGTTGGAGTTCCGCTTCATCCGGCCTTCACGTTCTTCTGGTCTAGTTTAGGCTCTGTTAGAGAGCTTAAACTTCTTAGGGATTGGCTGGCTTCAGCTGAGGTGGAGTATGATGGCGACTACGCCCGCTGCATAGTTGGCAAGATGGACGAGAATGTTAAGGGTGTTTTAGAGGCAGTATGCTTGCCCCACAAAGTTGTGGGAGACCATATAGTTATTGAAGGGGACGATGCGTGTGCCTTCGCCTTTTGCCTTGGCATCAAAAATTCCAACAGCCATTTTCGACAAGCCGAAGATGTTTTGGAGGTTATTCAGGGACTCTGCGGCGTGATTGTCAAGGATAAAGCTTCAACTTTTGTTGGTGCGAGGATGGGGCGCCCTGAAAAGGCTAAGAGGCGAGAGATGAAGCCCCTTGTACATGTTTTGTTCCCGGTGGGTTTGGCTGGTGGTTCTCAAAGGGACATTTTGGAGGCTGCTGAGCGTGGAAATATTTACGTGGAAGTTGTCAAACGGAAATGCCCATCATGTAAGGTAAATGCCCTCGGAAGAAAGTGCCTTATATGCGGTTCTGAAACAGTTCTGGAGTATGCTTGCCCAAGATGTGGTAGGCCGCTTAACGGCGGTGGCGAATGCCCAGTTTGTAACGTGCTAGCGGTTCCTTATCAACGACAAAACATCAATTTAAAGGAGTTGCTGGATCGGGCATGCACTCATCTAGGCGTTTCGGTTCTGAAGGTTTTGAAGGGTGTTAAGGGCTTAACCAACGAGACTAAAACTCCAGAAATTCTCGAGAAGGGTGTTTTGCGGGCAAAGTACGACTTATCCGTCTACAAGGATGGAACCGTTCGCTTTGATGCCACCAACGCCCCATTAACACATTTTAAACCGTCAGAGGTGGGAGTTTCCGTTGAAAAAATTGTTCAGCTTGGTTACACAACTGATGCTTTTGGCAATCCTTTAACAAGTTCGGAGCAGATATGCGAACTGAAAATACAAGATGTTGTTATACCTATTAAATGCGCAGAATACTTTGTCTGTGTGGCAAACTTTGTTGATGAACTTCTCGTGAAAGTTTATGGGCTGCCACCGTACTACAATATTAGACGTGTTGAAGACCTTGTCGGTCATTTGGTCATTGGTTTGGCGCCCCACACATCTGTTGGCATTCTCGGTCGGATAATCGGTTTTACAAGCCTAAATGTATGTTATGCTCATCCAATTTGGCACTCTGCCAAGCGTAGGGACTGCGACGGGGACGAAGACGCTCTGATGCTTGCACTGGACATGCTGCTAAACTTTTCAAGGGTTTTTCTGCCAGCGCAAATTGGCGGCATAATGGACGCGCCTCTATTGTTAATCTCTGTTGTTAATCCCAAGGAGGTGCAAAGGCAAGCGCACGATTTTGACGTGGCTGGCGCCTACCCATTAGAGTTCTATCAAAAAACTTTGGAAAGGGTGGAAGCTAAACACGTTAGCCAGTTAATAGACCTCATTGAATATCGCCTTGGAACAGAAGCACAGTTTGAGGGCTACCACTTCACGGTGCCAGTTTCAAATATTAATGCGGGGAATGCAGAAAGCGCCTACAAACGTTTCAAAACTATGGTGGAGAAACTTAACGGGCAATTGGCACTTGCGGAGAAAATTGAGGCTGTTGATGCCAAGAAAGTTGCCCTTAAAGTTTTAACAAAACATTTTATCCGCGATATCGTTGGAAACCTTCGGGCGTTTTCAATGCAAGGGTTCCGTTGCAAGTCTTGCAATAAGCGTTTCCGCCGCTTGCCACTGCGGGGTAAATGCACAACTTGTGGTGGAGAGCTAACTTTGACGGTTTATCGGGGTGGCATAGAAAAGTATCTTGAGGCTGCTGAGCATATAATTAAGAAGTATGATTTGCCGCGTTACTATAGCCAACGGATTTTGCTTGTGAAAGAGGAGATTAACTCGCTATTTGAGGGTAAAAAGCCTAAACAAATTAGCCTAACAAGCTTCGCCTAAAGTGAAACCTTTTCTACCCCTTCACTACAAAATTTGTTTTTGATGGGCATGCCCCGAGAAGAGTACCATCCCAACGCCTACTTGACAGACTTTAGAAATGTTAAGTTGGGCTTGAAGGCGCGCACCCTAATACTGAATTTCTTAGAGCACTCTTCCGCAGACGCAAAAACTGTTGCCAAAGGAACTGGCTTGCCCTACGGCGTGGTTATTCACCACTTAAAACTTCTAGAATCCAAAGGGATTGCAAAAAGGAAAAGCAAACGTCCATCCGTTTGGGCTTTAACCGGACTTGGGCAGAGACGTTTAGGCTAGTCCTTAAAAGTGCATTGGCACGGTGAATGCTTACATTTTGGGCATTTCCCATCATACTTGCCAAGGGCAGCCTTTTCTAAGTTTACACCTGTTATGTTGGCTAATGATGCGAGCCATGCGATTACGTCTGCAAACTCGTCTTCTAATGCCTTTTTATCGTTCGCCCTTAGCGCTTCGCCTAGTTCCGCCACCTCTTCAACAAGCCAGGCAAAAGTCTTTTCCACACCCCGCTGTGAATCCCTATGGAAGTAAAGGGTTCTCATCAATTCTTGAAACTCATATACATGCATTTCCTTACTGCACCAACCGATCGTGTTTACGTTGTTTTTAGCTTTTAAAGTTAAGTAAGGCTTTCTGTCCCTTGGCGGTTATGTGGACAACTTTTACGCCTTTTCTCTCAAGGTGGGCGGCAATAAAACGTCTATGACAGTATTTTGGGTTTGGCTCCATGCACATTAGGCATGTTCTCTTTTCAGAGGCTATTTCAAGAAGCCTCTTTATGCCCTCTCTGAAAAGTTTGGTTCGCATGTGTCCCTTATATCCACCTTTTCGGTATCCTCCCAACTCTTTTCCAAGCCAAACATATTCTATTCCGTTTTCTGGCAGCCACCTCTCCATTTGTTCTTTTTTGAAATGTTCAATTTTTGATGTTGGAAAGTGACGAATATCTGCCAATACTTGTATTTCATGTTCTCTTAGCATTTCTAAGAAGGTGTTTATAGAGCGGTTGCTATGCCCAATAGTCCAGACGGTTACCTGTTTTCCCATCGGTAAGCCTAGCGGATTTTTATGTATTGGTAGGCTTCTGTTGCGTTCTCGAAGCAGTAGTGCACTTTCTGGTAGTCTTTTCTGAACTCCGCCACGTCAGTAGCCACTTTTTCTGGCGGCTCCTTATCTATTACCACACGCTTTATGAACTCGGCTATTTCCACCATTTCTGACTCTCGCATTCCAAGCCTTGTAACTTCCGAAACGCCTAGCCTTATGCCGCCTGGATGCTGGAAGTGGCGTCCCTCTTTAATGTCCCATGGCAAAAGGTTCCTATTGATTATTATGTTCGCTTTTTCTAAGGTTTCTTCTATGGTGCCCCCGTCGCCATACTTTGTTATGTCTATTAGGATTACGTGAGACTCTGTGAAACCTTTATGTTCAGCTAGGGCATTGAAGCCTCTTTCATACAATGCTTGGGCTAAAGCCTTCGCGTTCCTAACAACTTGGCGCGCATATTCTCTTCCAAACTCAAGCAGCTCGGCAGCCGCAATCGCCACACCAGCCACCGCATGCAAGTGGTGGTTACTCACCATTCCGGGGAAGGTGGCACGTTTTATCTTGTCGGCGTACTTTTCCCATGACAAGACTCCACCGTGTTGAGGGCCGAAAAACGTTTTGTGAGTGCTTAAACTTACAACATCAGCGCCTTCACGAAGTGGGTCTTGGAAGCATTTTCCAGCGATCAGACCAGCAACGTGGGCGGCATCGTAACCGACAGTTCCGCCCACCGCATGTATAGTTTCCGCCAGCTCTTTCACCGGGTGGGGAAATGGGAAGACGCTGGCTCCAAACATTACGAGTTTGGGAGGTTTCCCCTCAGCCGCAAGCTTCTCTATGCGCTGCCTTGCCTTATCCACATCAATGTTCAATTCCTTATAGTCCAAGGGCAAGTATTCAACCACTAAACCGTGAACTGCGCCGGCGGTGCCTCCAAGCTCTTTTTTACCCATTGTTATGTGTCCGCCACAAGGTATGGACAAAGCCATCATCACATCGCCGGGCTCTGTGAAAGCCGTATAAACAACAAGGTTTGCCACAACGCCAGAAATAGGTCTCACATCAACGAATTCGGCGTCAAAAAGCCTCTTCATAAGCTCAATGCATTTAAACTCAACTTGATCTATGAAGCGACATCCGGCATAAACCCTTTCTCCCGGCCAGCCCTCGGCGTATCGGTTTCCAAAATCTGTTGTTAACGCTTCGCGTACCGCTGGGCTTGGTATATTTTCGCTTGCTATTAGGGGTATGCATTCCCGGAACCATGCATGATGTTTTTGCAGAACATCTGATACGTATTGATATTCTTCATGTGGAGTTGGCATTAATGCACCTCGCTCGCATTATCGCCCTTACCAAAATAAAACTGTTTTGAATAGCAACGCAAGGTTAATAATGGAGAAGTCCACATGTTAAAATACAAAACTGTTTGGAGACGCTCTTTCGATGAGCAAGAAAAAGAAGAAGAAAAGCGAATCAGGACCAATGCCCGCTGCAAGCGCTGGACTGCTACGATTTTTTGAAGAAGAAACAGAAGGCGTTAAAGTCAGACCTGAATTCCTAATAGCAGCGGCCATCGCCCTTATAGTAATCTGCGTTTTGGCGAGGTTGTTCTTCCCCGTCTCCTAACGGCGAGAAGATGAATGCAAGACTTCTATTCTTTGAACAGAATTTAGATGGATAAATATTTCACTGCGCTCCTCTCTGCTCGCAACTTGTGGAATAGGCTGGGCAATTGTTGCGCGCAAAACTACGGCTTCTGCGTTTGAAAGCCATATTCCAGCTGGCTCGCGCGTTACTGCCGCCAAAGTGCCTTCAAAGCCATAGGAAGGGTCTAAAATAACGCGGACACTTTTCCCAAGGTTTTTTTCAAGCATGTGGAATATTGTTAGAGGGAGAGTTTGCTCGGGCATGGCACCAGCAAAAACTTATAAGTGTCATTTCAAGGATAAAACACTTGCCCTTCAAAGCAACATTTTAGTTCAACCATAGGGGTGCCCTTGTTCAAACGGTTTTATTTCTTCCACCTTTTTATGCAACACTTTAATATGCCTTATACAACTTCAGAAACTCTTTGAGCGGATATGCGTGGCTAACAATGCCTCTTTCAATCAGTATTTAGATAGGGCGGTCAAGCATTATTCATCGCTTTTCAGACTTCCATCATACAAAAGCATAGTCCTACTTCTAGCCGTGTTTTGTACTGTCTGTGGCTTTTTATCGAATTCTAGTTTTACTCCTCTGCCTCTTGGATTAGCCTACGGGGTGCTTCTTGGTTTCACACTTTTTTACATAACGCTACTCGCAAACCGTCTGACGCTGTTTCTTTTTAAAAGAGACCCGATCTACGACTTAAGAAGAACCGCTGCTCTTTCCCTATTTTGTTGGGCTTTGTGGTTATTTTTCATTTTTATAGGTTATGCTGTAGCTTTTTTCACGGTTTTTCCTCGATGGGCGGTTAGGCTTTGCCTTCTCGGTTTTTCCGCTGTTTTGATATCCCGCATCATAGTATTGCACTCCACATCCATAGTGAATTATCAGCGCCTTTTTTTAGCCTCTGTTCTACCGCCTTTTCTATGTCTCATTCCATTTATTTTATCATGGTGGCTGAACAACACCAACGTTACGGCTGTTTTGGGCTTTTCAGCCATCACTTTAGCCGTTGCTTTTGTCTCAAGCTTTTCCTTCATTTCCGTCTTGAATTTTGTTGGAAAACGCTCCATCGGCGAGAAATCAATCCCCCTTTTTAGGGCGTTTCTGCTGAATTGGGTTGCAGACCTAAACGCTCCCTTCGAAACTTTCCTTGAGAAGCTAAGCGAAGAACACGATGTTGAAGTTTCAATAATAAAGTTTGAAGGGTCAAATTCTAAAGTGTTCATGGTGGTTCCGTCGGTTCATCCCGGTCCGTTTAAAAATGTTGGAAGCAGCCTTTTGCCTTTCATGCTTAAAACGGCTTTGGAGCAAAAATTTGGCGGTGTTGCATGTGTGCCATTAGGCTTGCTGGGTCATGAACTAGATGTGACGTCCCAAAGCCAAGTTCAAAAAATAATCGCTGGCACCCTTAAATCAGCGGACTTTAAGGCAAAAGAGGCTAAAGCCACTCCCTTCGTTAAAGTTAGTAATGGCTTAGTCACTGTTTGCTGCCAAATTTTCGGCAGAACTGCTTTAATCTCGTTTTCTTTTGCTCCGAAAACCACTGAGGATTTTCCCAAAGAATTGGGTGATATTGTTCGGAAAGAGGCTGAAAAACTCGGTTTGGATTCATGCGTCGCTATTAATGCTCACAATAGCATAAACGGCGTCGTGGATATGCAGGTAGCAATAGATGCTTTGAAAAACGCCGCGGCTACTTGCCTAAACAAGGCAGCCTCTGCGCGTTTCGCCTCATTTAAAGTGGGCGCTGCCACTGTTATGCCAAAGGAGTTCAGCCTAAAAGATGGTATGGGTCCAGGCGGTATAACGGTGGTGGCTGTTGAAGTTGGTTCTCAGAAAATCGCCTATGTGATTGTTGATGGGAACAACATGGTTTCGGGCTTGCGGGAAAAAACTTTGAACGCGCTTAAGTCCTTAGGCTTTGCTGCTGGTGAAGTTTTCACTACGGACACGCATGCTGTTAATGCTGTAACATTTAACGAGCGTGGATATCACCCTGTTGGCGAGGTTATAAGTCATGAGAGCCTGATAAACTACATAGTTGAAGCGGCAAATAACGCGTTAGCAAGCATGGAGCCAGCTAAGTTCGGGTACAAAAGCACGCTTATTTATAGCGTGAAGGTTATTGGACAGAAACCACTGGAGAAATTGTGCGTGCTCACAGATAATGTTATCCGAGCTGCAAAAAGACTTGTTGCTCCCTTGTTTGGTGTGACTTTTCTAGTTTTGATGTTGATTTTATCTTATGTTTAGCTAAACACTAATAAGGGGAGCTGTTCAAACCTTCAATTCTCGAGAAGGTCGAAAGGCTTGCTTAGGGAAATTAGAATACATGGGCGGGGTGGGCAAGGCGCTGTCACTGCTGCGCAATTGTTAGCCCATGCAGCTCACTTTGAGGGCAAGCATGTTCAAGCCTTCCCATACTTTGGGGCTGAGCGCAGAGGCGCCCCAGTTAAAGCCTTTGCCAGAATAAGTGACACGCCCATTCTTCTTCACAGCCAAGTTTACAACCCAGACCATATAGTGGTTTTAGACCCGCAGCTTTACAAAATAATAGACATTACCGAAGGGCTCAAAAAAGACGGGATTATAGTTATGAACACAACGAAAAAGCCATATGAATTAGGGTTAAAGGATTGGCGGGTTGCCACAGTTGACGCTACTGGAATTGCTCTAGAACTGAATCTTCGTGTGGCTGGCTTACCAGTGGTTAACACTTCAATTTTAGGAGCCTTTGCGGGAGCAACAGGCGAGGTTCGCTTGGAAAGTGTTTTGAAAGCTATAAAAGAGAACTGGAAGGGCAGCGCCGGAGAAAAGAATGCTCGTGCCGCCGAACTTGCCTATGAACGCCTAATTAAGGGGTGGTGATAAATGGCTGTGCCGAAATCGCGTAGAGAAATGCCTCTCACCCCCATATCTTATCCAACCTTTGGAAGCATGGGAAAAACTGGGTCTTGGAGAACCTTCCGCCCCGTAGTAGACTATTCAAAGTGCACGAAATGCACGCTCTGCTGGGTTTACTGTCCAGACGCAGCCATAACAAGACGCGAGGACGACTCCCCGGAAATCGACTACGAATACTGCAAGGGCTGCGGAATATGTGCCAACGAATGCCCAGTTAAGGCGATAACCATGCGTAGGGAGGAGGAATAATGGCGCAGATCATAATTGACACGGCAAACCACATTGCTGGTTATGCTGCCAAAGCCGCAAGAGTCAAAGTGGTTGCCGCATACCCTATAACACCACAAACAACTGTTGTGGAGAAAATTGCCGAGTTTGTTGAAAGCGGCGAGATGGACGCTGAATACATCCGTGTGGAATCCGAGCACAGCGCCATGGCAGCTTGCATAGGCGCCGCAGCAGCAGGTGTAAGAACGTTTACAGCGACTTCAGCCCACGGTTTGGCTTTAATGCATGAGGCTTTACATTGGGCTTCTGGCGCCCGCTTGCCAATAGTTATGGCTGTTGTCAACCGTGCAATGGGCGCGCCTTGGAGTATATGGCCTGACTTCAGCGATTCGCTTTCGCAGCGGGACACTGGGTGGATTCAGTTCTACTGCGCCGACAACCAAGAGGTTTTCGACACGATTATACAAGCCTACAGAATATGTGAGGATGAACGGGTTTTTCTGCCGGCCATGGTATGCCTAGAAGGCTTTATCCTATCCCACACGTATATGCCCGTGAAAATTCACGACCAAAAGGAGATAGACGCCTTCTTGCCTCCATACAAGTCTGGGTGGATTTTAGACGTAAACAATCCATTCTCTCACGCAAACCTCGTTTCACCAGAGTGGTACATGGAATTCCGTTACATGATTCAAGAGGCTATGGAAAACGCCAAACGGCTAATACCCGAAATTGACAAGGAATACGGGCGGCGCTTCGGTTCCCAATATGGTGGGCTCATTGATACGTACAAATGTGAGGATGCAGACTTAGTCATTTGTACAATGGGGACGATGGGGAGCGAAGCCAAAATAGCCGTTGACAACCTTAGAAAAGAGGGCTTAAGAGTTGGAGCCGCAAGAATAAGAGTTTACCGCCCTTTCCCAGTTGAAGAGGTTAAAAAACTTGCCGAACAAGCCAGTATCATAGCCACAATAGACCGCCACATATCCTTCGGGATGGAAGGCTTCCTCGCGTCAGAAATTAAGGCTTCGCTTTACCACATGGAGGATAAGCCTCTGCTGGCTGGTTTTATTGCTGGATTAGGCGGACGGGATGTGACGTTCAAAACCATCGAGGGAATTGCCAAAAAATCGTTGAAATGGGCGAAAACAGGGAGGGTTGAGGAAGAAACCCTATGGGTTGATTTGAGGGAGTGAAAATTATGGTTACAATTAAAGAGTTTCCGAAGGAGGAGTTTCTGCTTAAGGGTCATGCAGCTTGTGCTGGATGCGGGCCCTCAATAGCTCTTCGCCTACTCTTCAAAGCTCTTGGAAACAAAGTTATTATGGTTGTGCCAGCGTGCTGCACTACAGTCATTCAAGGACCATATCCATACACTTCCTTCGCTGTTCCGCTTCAGAATATGCTTTTTGAGGCTACTGGTGCAACCTGCTCTGGCGTAGTGGCTGCTCTAAAAATTCGGGGTTTAGAGGACATAACCGTGGTAGGGTGGGCTGGCGATGGAGGAACAGTGGACATAGGCATACAAGCTCTTTCTGGTGCTGCGGAGCGGGAAACCAACTTCATTTACATATGTTATGACAATGAGGCTTATGGGAATACGGGGCTTCAGCGGAGCGGGGCTACGCCTTATGGTGCTTGGACAACTACAACGCCAACGGGTAAGAAGGAGCGGAAAAAGAACATGCCGTTAATAATGGCTGCCCATAAGATACCGTATGTTGCAACTGCATGTCCGTCATACCCAGTAGACTTTGTCAACAAGTTGAGGAAAGCTAAGGAGATTAAAGGAACTAAGTACATTCATGTTTTGGCACCGTGTCCAACTGGATGGCGCTACGACACCAGCAAAACTGTGGAGATGGGGCGGCTTGCAGTTCAAACTGGCATATGGGCCCTTTACGAGATTGAGAATGGACAGTTTAGGCTTAACCCTCCCAGCGACCGTCTAATTGATAAGTCGAAACGCAAGCCCGTGAAAGAGTATTTAGCCACGCAAGAGAGGTTCCGCCACTTGACAGAGGCTGACATTGAGAAGATTCAGCGATGGGTTGATGAAGACTGGGAATACTACCGAAAATTGGCCTCTAACGAGTGTGTCTGATCCAACCCCGCACGGAAAAATATAAGAACTCCAACACGATAATGTACGTTACAACCGCCATCCCAAAGTATAGATGTTGAAGGAGGTTGAATATGTCAGAGGAAAAGCCTAAGAGGGCTGCCAGAGAGGAAAAGACCACCACAAAAACAGCACGGTCCAACGAAAACACAGTGCTAATCGGCAAGAAACCAATAATGAACTATGTGGTCGCCTGCTTAACCTTCTTCAATTCTGGCGCTCAAAAAATTGTTGTGAAGGCTAGGGGACGGGCGATTAGCAGAGCAGTCGACACTGTTGAGTTGTTGAGAAGGGCTTTTGTTAAAGACTTGCAGTTGAAAGAGGTCAAAATTGGCACGGAGGAAGTCACCCGCGGCGAGGGACAGAAAACCAACGTTTCAACCATCGAAATAACTGTTGCAAAACCATAAAAGGCTTGTAACTAACTATCTCGCGCTGTAAACCGCACAATATACAAATGCTATTTTATACTGTAAACGATGTTTTTCTTAGGACGAAATTATAGATAGCTATATATAACTTGTTTTGGCTAAATGGTTAATCCCAATTTGGTGGGGCATATGGCTGGTTATCCAAAAATTGTTGTAACTCCGCCGGGACCAAAAGCTAGAGAACTTGTAAAAAAGGATGAGCGGTTCATTTCGCCTTCCTATGTGCGGTTTTATCCTCTCGTAGTTGAATCTAGCAAAGGTTGCATAGTGAGGGATGTTGATGGAAATGAATACATTGATTTTAACTCTGGGCTGGCATGCTTAAACGTTGGGCATAACCACCCAAAAGTAATTGATGCTATTAAAAGGCAGTGCGACCGTTTCCTCCACTACTCGAACACCGACTTTTATTATAACGAGGTTGTCACACTTGCCGAGAAGCTTGCGGAGATCACCCCAGGAAACTTTGAGAAAAAGGTTTACTTCGGCAACAGCGGGACAGAGGCTGTTGAAGCGGCGATTAAGTTGGCAAAGTGGCACACACGAAGACAGCTTTTCATAGCCTTCATTAACGCGTTTCATGGGCGGACAATTGGCTCCTTATCTTTAACAGCGAGCAAACCAACTCAAAGGCGTTATTTCTTCCCCTTGATGCCGGGCGTAAGCCATGTTCCATACCCGTACTGTTATCGTTGCCCCTTTAAGCAGACCTACCCTGAATGCCACTACTGGTGCGTCGACTTCATAGACGAATTTGTGTTGCAAAAGTATGCACCGCCAGAGGATGTCGCCGCAATAGTTTTCGAGCCAATTCAAGGCGAAGGCGGATATGTTATTCCACCACCCGAATACTTCCAACGCCTAAAGAAGCTTGCCGACAAATACGGTATCCTGCTGATAGACGATGAGGTTCAGTCTGGAATGGGGAGGACTGGAAAATGGTTTGCCATTGAACACTGGAATGTTGAGCCAGACGTAATATGCAGCGCAAAGGCTTTGGCTTCTGGACTGCCGCTGGGCGCAACTATTGCGAAGGCGAAAATAATGGACTGGGTTGGCGGTTCCCACGCCAGCACTTTTGGCGGAAACCCGCTCTCATGCGCCGCAGCAATAGCCGTTATAGACACCATCAAAGAGGAACGGCTGCTGGAGAACGCCACAAAGCAAGGAACCTACATTCTGAAAAGACTTGAAGAGCTGAAGGAGAAAAGCGAAATAGTTGGAGATGTCAGAGGCAAGGGTTTGATGATTGGCATCGAATTTGTGGAAGACAAAGACAGCAAGAAATCAGCACCCCAAAAGGCAAGTGAAATTATGATGCGATCATGGAAGCGTGGGATAGCCGTTATAACATGTGGAATTTCAACTCTGCGGATTATGCCGCCCCTCAACATCGCAAGGGAGCTTATAGACGCCGGACTGGAAATAATCGAGGATGTTGTAAAGGAAGTTGAAAAGGAGAGGTAGAGGTCAAAGCGTTCCATGGAGATTCGAAAAATCACTATAACCCACTATGAAGAACTTGTTAACCTTTGGCTTCGAGCGGGACTACCCTTCAAACCAAAAGGAAGAGACAGCAGAGAAGTTATAGCGAGACAAATGAGCGCAAACCCAGAATTCTTTTTGGGAGCATTCGAAAACGGACGACTGGTCGGCGCGGTTATCATCAGTTCTGATGGGCGGAAGGGCTGGATAAACCGGTTGGCTGTGGACCCGGATTTTAGGCGTCGCGGTGTTGCAAAGACCTTAATAACAGAAGCTGAAAGAGTGCTTGAAAGTCACGGCCTCAAGATTTTCTGTGCACTAATTGAGGATGAGAATGAGGCTTCTAAAAGGCTTTTCAGAAAATGTGGGTACGTGGAGCATCGCGATATAATCTACTTCAGTAAGCGTGAATCTGACGACGTCTAAAAGCTTGAAGGCTTCGCTATAACCTCTTTTATTTTTAAATCGAAGAACCTTGCACTGTTGACGGGCAGTATACGCAGCGCCGTGTCAGCCCCTCTGCCAGTTCCCGCTATAGCTATGACGTCTCTGTCGACTGGAATTAATCCAGCATCTGCCGCCATAAGAACAATTTCCACGCATACTTTTGTGCCTTCCCCCATAAGCTTAAGAACATTCGCAATAAGCTCAAGGGGCTGAATGGTTCCAAAATCCTTTCGTATGGCTCGCTCAGCACTGCTGAGAGCATGCGTCCCAGTGAAAATTTTGCCTTCATTGTTTAGGATTTCTTTTTTGAACTCCTCTTTTAGTTCGCTTTCTCCTGGCTTTTGGAAGCCAAAGTGGTGGGTTACGACAACAACATTGCAGCCTTTAAAGAGTTTCGAGGCTTTAGCCCCCGTTTCACCGGTTGTTGATGCAACAACTATGTCCTTTATGCCTTCTTTTTCTGCGTATTCCTTAACAATATCCAACAGCGTATCAGTGTTCACCCTCCCAGCACTTTTGAAATAGGCAACTTTTCTTTCAACACAGCTCATTTTATTCACCTAAACCAGCCTTACTCTTTTGTTAGGTTTTTCTTAGTGGCTTCCTTTTAAGCTCTGTGCCGCAGATTTGGCATCTCCTTGACTTGTAGTCTGATGGATATTTTTTGTGGCATGCAGGGCAATACCTAACCCATTTCAACATTGAGCGTATGCCAAAAGTCGCAAGAGATGCAAACTCTATGCCTAAATGCCGAGCCACATTTTGAATGGAATAATCATCCGTAGCCACCAACGGTGTGCAACCTTGCATTTTTAACTGCAACGCCAAGGCCAAAACTTGTATGTCTGTTTCAGAAAGCCAGAATGCGTCGCCGACAACCTCAGCCGAGGCCTTAACCTTGTCGATGAAGATTTTTCCTGGCGTCTGAATTTTTAGGCGCCCACTTTCAATGGCCATTTTGAATCTAATTCTGGCTATGTGGCTTCCCGCAACCTCCTCCCTAACCATGGGAACAGTATATTGCTCCTCGCTTATTGAGAATGGGTCGAAACCAGCTACAAAAGCCGAGGTGTCTAGCACAACAACCTTTTTGCCAGCAGTTGCCGTTAGATTTTTCCTCCAAATCTGCGGAAAATAAGTCTGCTCCTCAAGCGACTATAGAAGTTTTCCCGAAACCTGATGAAGGTTGTCGCGTTTTTTGAACGTGTGATCATTATGCATGGATTTTTAGACTCTAAAACATGCCTATATGCGCCATCAACAACAATCATTATCCGTTTAGGTCTAATCACGGTCACGGTGATTCTTGAGTCGCTTGGGAAAACTATTGATCGTAAAACGCTTAGGGAGCATATTGGTGTCAAAACAAAAGCATCAACATTCGGATCTAAAACCGGGCCTCCGGCTGAAAGCGAATAACCCGTTGACCCAGTTTGAGTGGCTACCATTAACCCATCTGCTTGGCAATCTAAAACATGCTCACCATTTTTTGAAACTCTGGCGTATAGCAGTTTTACCAGCTCGTCCACAGCTATGAGAACTTCATTTAACGCATCTGGAATTTTTACATCGTCCGCTGTTATGGCAAGTTTTGCGCATTTTTCCATTATGTAATCGCCTTTAAGGCATCTTTCAACAGCCGCATAAGCCTCTTTCGGAGGGACTTCTGTTAAGAAGCCTCGAACACCCAGGTTTATTGCTAAGATTGGGGGTTCCGGCTTTGGGATTGCAACACATGTCCTTAAAATTGTTCCGTCTCCGCCAATCGTTATTATAAGGTCTGTTTTCATATCTTGCAGCGGGCGGAAGGTTCCCTTTTTCTTCATTTTGCCCTTTAACGTTTCTTCGATGTAAACTTCTAAACCCTTTTTTCCTATGTACTCCGCTATGTCTCCTGCAAGTTTTATGGCGTTTCGCTTGTCGTAGCGGGCCACTATGCCGACGCTTTTGAACATTTCTCTCCCTTCGACAGCGAAATCTTTAAACTCAACTTATATATGGGTGTTGTTTAAAATTGCTGTGGTGGAACGTTTAAGCTGGTGAGTAATGTGAGCAAGCCCGTTGATGTTGGAAGCCTCCGTGAGGGCGGCTACCTCATAGTTGATGGTGAACCATGTCGAATAGTTGAAATAACAAAGTCCAAGCCGGGAAAACATGGCTCTGCAAAGGCGCGAATTGTAGCTATAGGCATCTTTGACGGCGTGAAGCGAAGCATTGTAAAGCCCGTAGACGCTAATGCGGAAGTGCCCATAATCGAGAAAAGAAGCGGGCAAATCTTCGCTGTAACCCCCTCCAGCGTCCAAATCATGGACCTTGAAACTTACGAATATTTCGACGCACCTTATCCAGAAGAGGAAGATTTGAAGGCTAAACTGACGCCTGGCATTGAAATCGAGTATTGGCGGATACTGGGCAAAGTGAAAATTGTAAGGACAAAATAGGCTAGCTACCCTTTTAGATTACCGAGGTCTAGGTTTTTGGAGACTTTTACTGTAAGGTTAAAGGATGGAAGAACTGTTCAAATTAAAATGTTTCAACTACAAGACAAGGACAAACTTATCGAAATGTATGAATCTCTTTCCAGCGATGCTGTGCGCTGGGGCATGCCCCCTTACACAAGGGAAAGATTAGAAGAAGGCTGGTTTAGAAACCTCCAAAACATAACGGCAATAGTGGCTTTTTACGGGGATAAAATTGTTGGGCATGCCCAAATTTTTAAATTCCCCCACCCAAGACGAAAGGGAACAGCAGACCTTCTCACGTATATTCACCAGGACTTTCAAGGTGTGGGTTTAGGCACCGTGATGCTCGACAAATTAATAGAACTTGCAAAGAAAGAAGGACTGCATAGAATAGGTTTGTATATGGTGGCAGATAATAAGCCTGCTATCCGTCTATACCAGAAAATGGGCTTTAAAGTTGAAGGCGTTATGAAAGACGCTTATTTTGGCGAGGATGGGAAATACCACGACATGCTTGTTATGGGTTTGCTGCTTGAGTAAGGAGCAAGTTATCTCCACCATTCCCAGTCAAGTTTTTTGAAGCCTATGTATAGGATTAGGAGGATGACGCCCCAGCTGAGGGCTATTGCCGCAGCTTCCAGTATTACATTTCCACTTAGGTAAGTGTAGCTTGCCCAGGCGCTTAATCCGCATAAGCCAACAAGAATCAAAACGAACATGGCACACTGTATTGCCCTTTCAGCAGTCAAACGTGTCACCAGCAGACCTAAGGTTTTAGTCGGTTTTTGTTTTAAGGTTTTTCATTAAGCTTATTTGGCCGTTTTGCTTTTTCTTTTTTGAAGCCGATGATGCGAGAAGAGCCGTCTGAATTGTGACGACGTCTGAGGAGAGCTGAGGCTTCATTCTACCGGAATTTCGTACTCATGCTTTCTTGGCAAATGAATTTCCAGTATGCCTCTCTTAAATCGAATTTCCATTCGGTCCATGTAGACGGGCACCGGAATCCGCGTCTGGCAGTGGAATTTCTGGAATTCGCCTCTGTGATGGGTTATGCCGAAATCATCAAAGCTTATTTTGCGCCTCATTTTCGCTGAGACCTCGATAGCATCTTTGCTGATGGGTTTAACCTCTATTGTGTTCTGCTCGGCATAGGGCAAGTCAACAGTCACTATGACCTCATCGGCTGTCACCATAATGTCTCGTAATGGCTCCATAGTGCATGTCCTACAGTTCCAGCTAGGCCTCTCCATTATGGTTTCTCTTACCCTTTCAGCCCACACCTCAAAGCTTTCAAAATATTCGTCTATCATGTCAAAGATTGAGCGTCTTCTGCGATTGTAATTCGACATTTTCATCAGCCCCCTAGGAAATGTATAATGGTATGTCGTACTCCTGCGTCTTCCGCATTTTGGCTAGTTCGTGCTGTGTCCTTTTCATCATGTCCCTTGCTTTTAGGCGTATTTCCTCACCTTTTTCCAAAAGTTTTGAAACATCCACTTTCACACCAGTCAGATTTGCCAATTGTTCCAGTGTTTTGGCTGCAGCCTCAGGGTCTGGATAGTTGAAGAAGCACTGTGTCATAAGCGTCAAGGCTGGCACTCCAATGGTGGCACAGTATTGAAGCATAACTGCTTGGGGACCAACCATGTAGCCCTCCCTCAAAATTTCCAAGCCCTTATCCTGAACCAATTTCAGCATTTCTGGGCTTGAGGCTGCCGCGAAAACCTTCAACGCATCTAGGTCTTGTCTATCTTGAACTGGTATGCCGCTCAGCGAAATCATCATTTTAGCCCCTTTATCTTTTCCCCAGTCGATTAGTGCATGCATTATTGGGTAGATGAGGTCTTCCCGTAGGGCTGTTTCTGAAACTGCTAGGAGGATTTGGCTGTTTCCAAAAATCCTTATTGGCGAGTGGGGTAGCCCCTCATGTAGTACTATTATTGGGGGCAGAAGCCTTGAATCCATGTAGGCAACCTCTTCCAACTCCAACTCTGAGATTAAGTGGGAAGCTGCTATAACTCCGACTAATCCCACGTCTGGGAAGCCGAAAATCATGACAGCCTCTTTTGGAATTTCCTTCTTCTCAATAATTTTGATTTCTTCGTCCAAAACCTAACCCTCTTTAAATGTTCTGTTTGGAAGATGTAAAAACCTTGCGGACAAAAAGCCGTAACAAGCTTTATGAGCTGTTAGCCATAAACTGCTCCATTCTTGTGAGGATTTTCTCTATTTGTAAATGAGTCTTCATCTCGTTTTGCCACTCTTTAGGAAGCTTACGTTTGAATCTTCCAGCTGCACGTCTATCCATAATGACTATTATACCTTTATCTTCTGGACTGCGTAAAAGTCTCCCGGCAGACTGGGCTAACGCGTTTAGGCACGGCATATTGTTAGCGTATTCCATGGCTTTTGCCCCAAATTTCTCCTTAAAATAGTTGTATAAGGCTTCTTGAAGCTCTGTCTTCTTTGGGAATGGTAGCCCAACAATGATGACCGCGGAGAGTAGGCTTTTTCCCTCCATTGTCATGTCAACACCTTCGCTTATTTTTCCTCTCGCCACGCCGAAAACAACGCAGCTTCTGTTTTCTTGCAAGAATTTGAGGACGTCCAGAATCTTTGTTCTCTTCTCCTCCACCAGCAGTGGTTGTTTGAGCTTGACTATTTGGGCTATTTCCTGCATAACCTCATATGATGGGAAGTATACGGCAACTCTTCCGCCGACTTTTTGTATTATTTGGCTGAGGTGGGCTGCTATCCGCTTCCATTGTATTTCGTTGCGTTTCTCAAACTTTGTTGTAACCGCTTCATCCACAATTATGAGCCTATTCTCTGGTGGGAAGGGGCTTGGGAGTTCTAGGCTTTGGCAACGGTTTCTATCAAGACCTAAAACATCCACGTAATAGCCCATATTCCATAAAGTGCCTGACATGAGTATGGTGGAGCGAACCTCGTTGATTATGCCAGCCGCTAATGAGGGGTCGAGGCACCTGACTCCAAGTCGCACGCGTTTTTTCTGGTCTCTGTCCACTTCAACCTTAACATATCGCACATAACTTGAACCAGTCAAGCTCATCCAATTGGAGAGAAATTCCACGCAACGTGAAAGATATGATACTGGGCTTTTTCCCATCTCGCTTCTTTTGACGCGGATTTGCTCGCCTTTATCAGCCAGTTCTTGAAGCAACTCGCCCAACTTTTCATGGTTGGCTTTAAGTTTCTCGGCTAATGTTTCGGTTAGCTCCTCTCCATCAATTATGTGTTCAACGTCAACCCCATAGTTCCTATAAACCTTTTTCCCAAGGTTCACCATGACACCATATAAAGCCTCCAAAAAGCCCAAATCGTCAATATCAAAGTTTTTCGCCTCTTTGTAGGCTCTTCTAACAGATCTTGATGAAAGCTCTTCTGAAAATATGCCGCTTGCATAGTATGGTAGGCTATGAGCCTCGTCGAAGACGCAGTTAATCGCCTTTGTGCGTATCCCTGCCTTTCCTAAAATTGAGCCGCGTATGGCATCCACCAAGATGTAGTTGTAATTGCCTATGACGATGTCGGCGTAACGCGTCAGAATCTTTGTAACTTCGTAGGGGCATAAACCCGCGTCATGGCATATTTCATAAGTCTCATCTGGAAGGAGGGGTCCAATTTTCTTTATCTTGCCCACCAGATTATAGGCTTGCCAGCTTGGCTTCCACCCATCATACGTTCTTTCATAGTATTCGCATGTTTTGCCAAACAAGCCTTCCTTCACGCCCTTGCAGTAGTAGAGAAAGTCTCGGTAAGCCACATCCCTAAGCTTGGGGTCTTCGAAGGCTTGGGGGCACATCTCTTTCTTGCTCTTGAAAATTGATGCAGCAAAGCCTACGCCACTATGGTCTTTTATGTTTTTCAGCTCTCTTGAGTAGATTTCAAGCTGATTTTTCGTTCTAGTTAGGGCTACAAGCCTTCCAATGGAAGGATTTTGTTCTTTAGCCACGAAAAAAGCTGTTAAAACCGAAATGGATTTTCCTGTGCCACATGGGGAACAGAGCAAACCGATTTTTCCGTCTTTAATCACTTGGTAGGCAAATTTTATGGCTTTAATCTGGAATGGACGAAAACTCTGATACGGAAAGAACTCCTTAACCGAATCCTCAAAGCCTTCCTCACCCTTAGCAGCTTCCTTTTCCACCGCGGCTTGGTGCGCAGTTGTCCTTGTCAAAAAAGTTCCACAGCTTCCACAGAAATGACTCCTCAAATATTCCTTGGCGGAGTAAGTTTTCCCACATCGGCGGCAAATGTAAACCGTTTCCATCTTTGAGGCTTCACTAATCCACTAATGCCTTTCGCGGTAAAAGAAGTTTGCCCAACGAGGCGAGGCGCGGCGGAGATGTTAAGTTTAAGTTCTGCAAAAGCCACCACCTTGGTTGAGGCTATGGGAAATGTCAAATGAGTTTAAGCCAACAGTTTTCGCAGACGTCCGCGAAAGCATGGACGTGAAAGACCATTTGAAGGAGCTTGGCTGCGATGTTGTGGAGAAGGCTTTGGCTCCAGCGGACTATGTGGTGGCTGAAGACTACGCCGTGGAAAGGAAAGAGCTCCATGACTTTTTCCGCTCAGTCTTTGACGGTAGGCTTTTCGAGCAGGCTGAAAGGCTTGCAAAAACCTATGAAAACGCCTGCCTCATTGTTGAGGGAGACTTTGTCAACGCTGTAAAGTATGTTCGCACTCCGCAAGCTTTCTGGGGCGCACTCTCTAAGGTTATGGCTGACCATGGCATATCAGTGGTGTTCACTCCAAATGAGGCGCACACAGCCATGTTCCTATACGCCTTAGCCAAAAAACTGCAGGAAGAGGAAAGACGAAAGATAGCCGTTAAACACAAGCCTAAAACCTACACGCTAACGCAGAGGCAACTCCTTGCAGTGCAAAGCCTGCCAAAGATAGGTCCAGAAAGGGCAGAAGAACTTCTAAAGCGATTTGGAAGTGTGCGCCGCGTTTTCCAAGCCTCAAAAAGGGAACTGCTATCCATTAAAGGTTTAGGCGAGAAGACTGTTCAAGCCATAGTCGAGGTTTTAGACACAAAGTATCCCGGCTTAGAACAACAATAGTGCGCTTTCACAAGCCCTATTATGGCGAATGTTTAAATGTATTTAAGTGTGTAAATGGTCTTAAATCTGGAGAATGTCATGGCTTTAGAAAGGCTTGGCGCTTCGCTTCACGAGGCTTTAAGAAAACTTTTCAGAGCCGCTGTTGTCGACGAGGCTGCCGTCAAGGAGCTTGTAAGGGACGTACAGCGGGCGTTACTTCAAGCGGACGTGAACGTTCAACTAGTCTTGGACATTTCGAAACGCATAGAAGAAAGAGCCCTAAAAGAGAAGGTTCCACCCGGAATTTCACGCCGCGAGCATGTGATTAAAGTTGTTTATGAAGAGTTAACACGCTTTCTAGGAGAAAAGCCTGTTCCGTTAAAGGTTGAGCCTGGCAAAAGGAAGGTTTTGATGCTTGTTGGCATTCAAGGTTCTGGAAAAACCACCGCCGCGGCTAAGCTGGCAAGATATTTTCAGAAAAGGGGCTTAAAATCCGCTTTGATATGCGCTGACACTTACCGACCGGGCGCCTTCGATCAGCTTCAGCAACTTGCCAACAGAATTAATGTGCCAATTTACGGTGATCCAAAAGCCAAAGACCCTGTTGAAATTGCCCTCGAAGGTTTGAAACAGTTCAGCGACAAAGACATAATCGTAGTTGACACGGCTGGACGCCACAAAGAGGAACGTGAGCTCATCAAAGAGATGAAGATGCTTGAGGAGAAAATCAAGCCGGACGAAGTTATGCTTGTCATCGACGGAACCATTGGCCAGCAAGCCCTCGTGCAAGCCAAAGCCTTCAACGAGGCAACGTCTATAGGTTCCATACTTGTGACAAAGCTTGACGGCTCAGCTAGGGGTGGTGGCGCCCTGTCCGCTGTTGTGGCTACTGGCGCACCAATAAAGTTCATAAGCACTGGCGAAAAGGTTGAGGACATTGAGCCTTTTGTTCCATCTCGCTTTGTGGGCAGACTCCTAGGCATGGGCGACTTGGAAACCCTCATCGAGAAGGTTCGGGAAGCCGAAATCAAGGTTCCGGAAAAGAAGGCTAAGGCCATTTTAAGCGGCAAATTCACACTGACAGATATGTATGAACAGTTTGAAGCCATGAAGGGCATGGGGCCCTTCCGCAAACTCTTGAAGATGTTGCCCGGCATGTCCTACAATGTGCCAGAAGAAATGCTTGATACGGCTGAGGACAGGTTGGAAAAGTGGCGGGTCATAATCCAATCGATGACTCCGGCGGAGAGGGAGAACCCCAAAATCTTTAACGCTTCAAGGATTAAACGTGTGGCGCGGGGCTCCGGAACCAGCGAAAAAGATGTGAAGGAACTTTTGAAACAGTATGTTCTCATGCGGAAAATGCTGAAAACATTGAGGAGGAAGAAGAGGCTCCCCTTCTTTGGAAAGGGACTGCCCGTTGACGTAGGCTAAGGCTTATCGCGAAAATATGCGCCTAAGGGGAAGTCCTTTATGGGGATATTAGAAAAAGCCCTACAAATGCTTGAAAAACACCCATTATGCGACCACTGTCTGGGCAGACAATTCGCTTTTCTGGGACATGGAATGGAAAACAATGAAAGAGGAAAAGCCTTAAAAAATGTCTTGTTGATGGAAGCCCAAGCTCTTGCCCGCACAAAAAAAGATGAAGGAATAAGAACCCTCAAAATCCTTGCAACAAACGGCTTCTATGAAAGGGCATTGGAAACTCTCCGCAAAATGGGAAGGCGTGTTTCCGAGAAGAAAGTAGCAAAGACTTGTTTTTTATGCGAAAACAGTTTTGAAATTGTTGACGATTTGGCAAAAAGGGCTGTTGAGAAGCTACGGGAATACGAGTACAGCAACTTTCTGGTTGGCATAGAACTTCCAGTTGAGGTTGAGGAACGTGAGGACGAGTTTAAGGCTTGTTTTGATGTTGACTACGGCGAAAATATTAGGCTAGAATTTGGGAGAATCTTAGGTAAGAAAATCGCCACGTACAGCCAAAAGCCTGTGGAACATCGAAAACCAGACATTGTTTTGCTCCTAAACCCAATAACAGGCGAAATAAGAGCTCAGGTTAACCCGCTCTACATTGCCGGACGCTATAAGAAGCTTGTTAGGGGTATACCACAGTCAAGGTGGTTCTGCACCAACTGCCGCGGGAAAGGCTGCGAGAAGTGCAACTGGACTGGGAAAAGATATCCAGAATCCGTTGAGGAGCTAATAAGCGAACCCATCTTGAAGGCTACGGGCGGTGCTAAAACGTCGTTTCATGCCTCTGGAAGGGAAGATGTGGACGCTCGCATGCTTGGAAAGGGCAGACCCTTTGTTATAGAGATAACACAGCCGAGAAAACGTTTCCTAGACCTTAAAGAAATCGAAGAAACCGTGAACACCCATGCAAAAGGCAAAATCGAGGTTTCAGAACTGCGCTTTGTTGACAAGGACTTTGTGCGAAAGCTGAAAAGTGTGGAGTCAGCGCAAAAAGAGTATTGCGTCACTGTAGAGTTTGAAAAAGAAGTTACAGACGCGGATTTAAAGCTGTTGGAGGAAAAACTTGGCGGCTCTGTCATTAGACAAAGGACGCCTTTACGTGTTTTGCACAGACGGGCGGATTTAACGCGGGAAAAGTACATATATGAGGTTAAAACTAAAAGATTGTCACCGAATAGGGCTGAACTGAAGGTTCGATGTCAAGGAGGACTATATGTCAAAGAGCTGGTGACTGGTGATGAGGGAAGAACAACCCCAAGCGTTTCAGAAATTCTCGGAAACAAAGCGAAGCCTATAAAACTTGATGTTTTAAAGGTAATTGTAAGGGAAGGTTGAAAATTTGAGGAAGTCAAAGGGATATCGGTCAAAAACGCGGCGTCTCCTTAAGAAAAGCCCTAGAGAAAGGGGCAAAATGAGACTGAGTAAACTGCTCCACGAATACCAGCCCGGAAACAGTGTGGTCGTAAAAATAGATCCAAGCGTTCAAAAGGGCATGCCTCATAGGCGCTATCATGGAAAGGTTGGCAAGGTTGTTGGTGTGCGTGGGAAAAGCTACATCGTAAGCGTTACGCAAGGCGATGCTGTCAAGGAAATCATTGTTAGACCGGAGCATTTGGAGCCCTATAAAGGTGGTTGAAATGCTGGAAAAGGCTGAGACTGAAAAGGTTAAGGAGAAAAGCCTCACAGTCCCGCAGGTCAAAAAGCTACTGGAGGAGCTTGGCGAGGAAAAATTGGACCAGTTCCAAAGGCGTGTGCTTGACTATGCCTCAAAGTTTTCGAAGGTTGACGCCGAAACCGCTGAAAAGCTTGTGGAAAAACTTGTTAAAGAATTCGGTTTAGAAGAAGCCGAAGCTGTCCAAATAGTTAATTGTATGCCAGGCACCGTGGAAGAGCTTAGGGTTTTTCTCGGAGGCGGTCGCAAGATTATTGAAGCCTCTAAATTGGAAGCTATGGTTAAACTTTTAAATGAACATAGATTGAAATAGCTCTTCAAACCGTATTTTAGAATGTGAGGAGTTTAAAAGGGGATACAATGGAGAAGGAGAAACGCTACGAAGAGTACGCCTACGTCCTAGACTTTCTTCCCCACGGGCGCCCTGGAGTTCGGATAACTGGAAGAGCTGGTTACAGAGCTGGAGCCCTAGTTCAGCTTGTGGGTGAGGAGTTTTTCACGCTTTTAGAGGCACTGGTTAAGGAGGGCATCACCTTAAAGCCTCATGACCGTGTTTATGTTGGCAAGGAGGCCCGTGAGGAGATAACCTACATCATTGGGCGGATAGGTTATGATGAATTGACTTCTGCTGCAAAAATGGAGCTTCCAGCGGTTGTTAGCCGCATAGTCCTCAACCGAGAAAAATGGTTTGTTAACTTTTTTAATACAGCTCAAGCCATAACCCCTCGAATGCACGCGTTAGAGCTTATCCCCGGTATAGGCAAGAAATACATGTGGCAAGTTATAAACGAGCGAGAGAAAAAGCCCTTTGAAAGTTTTGAGGATTTGCAGAAGCGAACAGAAATCCCCAACCCCGTTAAGCTCCTCACAAAAAGGATTTTAGAGGAGTTGGCTGGCGAAAGCAAGTATAGGCTTTTCACGAGAGCCCGTTGAACGTGGCTGGTAAACGCTCTTATGAGCCTAATTGAAGAAGCGAAGTTCCTCCTTCGAAGGTATCGAATTTTTCCGAAAAGGTGCCTCGGGCAACACTTCATGGTTGAGCCGTTAATTTTTCAACTTCTAGCCAACTATGCCTCACTCTGCAAAAGCGACATCGTTTTGGATGTTGGCGCTGGTCTGGGTTTTCTAACACGCTTTTTAGCCGAAAGGTGTGGAAGGGTTTTGGCTGTTGAGCTGGATAATAGGCTTGTTAAGGTTTTGCATGAACAACTTAAAGGCTTGCCAAACGTTGTGGTCATCGAAGGCGACGTGCTTAAGATACCTCTCCCTACATTTAACAAGGTTGTTTCCATACCACCCTACGGCATCTCTTCGACTCTAGTCCAATGGCTCTTCAGCAGGAAGCTCTACTGTGCAGTGATGGTTTTTCAAAAAGAGTTTGCCAAACGCCTTGTGGCGCCTATTGAAAGCGATGACTATGGCTGGCTAACAGTTCTGGCATATTACCATTTTGACGTTGAACTTTTGGGCGATGTGCCGAAGAGCTTTTTCTATCCACAACCCGAAATAGACTCCATAATTGTCCGCCTAAAGCCGAAGCCGCAACCACCCTTCAAGCTGAAGGACGAAGCCCTTTACACAAGGCTTGTGCAAACCCTTTTTACACAGCGTAACAGAAAAGTTAGAAACGCCATCAAACCCTTCTTAAGGAAAGAGCGTAAGGTTTCCGAAGAGGCAACCGAAGCGGCTGACTCTCTCCCCTTTCATGATAGGCGTGTGCGGGAACTGGCACCAGAAGACTTTGGTGAACTTGCAAATGCCCTCGCCAACTAAGCGAGTGTTTTTCGGCAGCTATGTTTTCGATGTTTGGCAAGACGTTTACGAACCAGCAGAAGACTCCTTTCTATTTGCGGAAAACCTAACAGTGCGGGAAGGTGAAAGAGTCCTTGACATGGGAACCGGATGCGGCATCCTCGGCATAATTGCCGCAGACAAAGCCTCGCAAGTGGTTGCCGTAGACATAAACCCGATAGCTGTACGGTGTGCAAAAGAAAACGCCAAACTAAATGGCGTCGCTGACAAAATGTTTTTTATTCAAGGCGACTTGTTCACGCCACTGAAAGCAGAGAAAAAATTCGACCTAATCCTTTTTAACGCGCCCTATTTGCCAACCGAACCTTTTGAGGGCAAAACCTTAATTGAACGTGCATGGGCTGGTGGAACAAGTGGCAGAGCTGTCCTAGACCGCTTCTTAGAAGGAATATCTGGACATGTTAAGGTTGGCGGTCGTGTTTTGTTGATGCAGTCAACCCTTGCAAATGTGGACAGAACCGTGAAAATTTTGGAAGATGAAGGTTTCAAGGCAAAAATTGTTGCGAGTTTAGACTTTCCCTTCTTCGAAACAATAGTGCTCATCGAGGCAAAGGCTACCTCTTCATAACTCTAAATTTTTCCAGTCTTGCGAGCATTTCCCGCTTTTCATGCTCGCTTAGGAAGGAGGCTTGGAAAGAGTTTCTGGCAAGCTCGTATATCTGCTGGGCATTTAAGCCCAATGCCTTCTGCACTGCAATGTAGTTTTCATTAATGTAGCCTCCAAAATACGCTGGGTCATCAGAATTCACTGTTACAAGGAGTCCTTTGTCAAGCATCTTTTTCAGCGGATGCTCCTCCATTCCTTTTATGACACCTAACTTTAGATTTGAAAGCGGGCAAAGCGTCAATGGGATTTTCCGCCTTGCCAGCTCTCTAACGAGATTTTCATCGTCGAGGGCGTGGTTTCCATGGTCAATGCGGGAGACCTTCAGAAGGCTTATTGCTTCCCAAACATATTCTGCGGGTCCCTCCTCGCCAGCGTGGGCAACCGTCAAAAAGCCTTCCTCCATAGCTTTTTCAAAGACTTTTTGGAACTTTGATGGTGGATTGCCAATTTCGGATGAATCAAGCCCGACAGCCACAATCCAGTCCTTGTAGGACAAAGCCTCTTCTAAAGTTTCGAAGGCTGAATCCACACTTAAATCCCTTAAAAAACACATTATCAGTTTTGTTGAAACTCCAAGCCTTTTCTCCCCATCTCTAAGAGCTTTATAAATGCCCGTTATTACCGTGTCAAATTTTACGCCTCTTCTCGTGTGGGCTTGAGGGTCAAAGAATATTTCAGCGTGTAAAACGTTTTGGGAGTGCGCCTTTTCCAGATATGCCCATGTCAAATCATAAAAATCCTGCTCTCTTTGCAGAACCTTAACTCCTTCATAGTAGACATCTAAAAAATCTTGAAGGTTTCTAAAATTGTAGGCTGCCCTAGCCTCTTCAACGCTCCCGTATTTTGGTTTAATATTATTCCTTCTAGCAATCCCAATCATCATTTCAGGTTTAAGGGTTCCTTCAATGTGTAGGTGGAGCTCTGCCTTTGGAATTTCTCTGATAAGTGCTTCTATGGAAGTTTTTCCTCCCATTTTCTGTGATATAGCCCTCTTTAACTGCTTTATAGGATTTTGTTGAAAAACTATATAATGTGAAGGCTTCACTATTGCTAGAAAACACCTCTCGGAGCGTGACCATTCCATGTGTATAATTGGAAAGGACAAGTTAAAGGAGCTTATTGAAAATTATAAGTGCATATATCCCTACGACTATAACCTCCTCGACGGGGACAGCTACGTGCTAACGGTTAAAGATGAGACAACACTGAACTATTTGGAGCATAAAAACCTGATATCCTATGAAATAGTTTTCACTCCGCCGAACTATGTTGCCCACCTAACAGCCAAAAGCAAGTATGGGCGGATGGGCTTATCCTTCCTCAACGCGGCGAAAGTTCACAGCGGCTTTGTCGGCAGACTAGCGCTTGAAATTGTAAATTTGAGCAATGACCGTTGCCCAATAACCATTAAGCGGGGAGACCCCTTCATGCACATAGAATTCATAACAAGAGAAGGCGCGCCATCACCATACGTAGGCGAATACCAGTTCCAGTACCTAACAGACGAAGAAGTGAAAATGTATATTCCAATTTTAAAGCGGGTTTTTCCAAACTATGATGAATTGGCAAAAATATGGTTTAAAAATAGACCTGTATCCCCCTAGTTTCTATTCATAGGTCTTAAACTGGATTCAAAATTCATAATCTTAATCAAGTATTATGGCTTTATGCATGATTAACAAATTGCTTAAATACCGCCATTGTATATGCTGAAAGGGATGCACCATGCGCGCGCGTAACTATCGAGAGGTTAAAGGGCAACCCTACACTAGGCGAGAGTTTGTTAAGGGTTTTCCCCAGCCGAAAATAACCAAGTTTACTATGGGCGACCCTAATGCCAAATTCGAATATGAAGCTAGGCTCATAGCTTTAGAAAGAGCTCAAGTTAGACATAATGCGTTGGAAGCCGCCCGTGTGGCGACAAACCGCCTCTTAATGGATAAGCTTTCAAACAATTACTTTTTGCAGGTTCATCCATACCCGCATGTTATTCTTCGGGAAAACAAGATGATTTTTGGGGCTCATGCGGACCGCCTTCAAGATGGTATGAGGCGGGCTTTTGGAAAGCCGATTGGCACTGCAGCACGTTTAGAGCCGAACCAGACAATTATGACTGTTAGGGTGAACGCCAACGGCGTTGAAGTTGCAAAAGAAGCCCTAAAACGGGGAGCCGCAAAGCTTCCAACACCATGCAGAATAGTTATTGAGAAATTACAGGTTGAGGAGGCGAAAGCGTAATGGCTGAAATGAAAACAGACCTCGTAATATGGTTTGAAAACCTTAGGAAAACAGACATACCTCTTGTTGGAGGGAAAAACGCGAATCTAGGCGAAATGCTGAGCGCTGGCATTCCAATACCTCATGGCTTTGCAATAACAGCCTACACCTACAAACGTTTCATTGAAGAGACCGGCATAGCCAGCGAAATCTACAAAATCATAAAAGAGACTGTTAAAGACCCAAACGACCCCAAACAGTATGAGGAAGCCTCCAAAAAGATTCGCGCCCTAATCGAGTTTACACCTATGCCTAAGGATATAGAAGAAGCCATAAGAAACGCCTACAGAGAACTGTGCAAACGGCTAAACGTGAATGATGTTTTTGTGGCTGTTAGGTCCAGCGCCACGGCTGAAGATTTGCCAGACGCTTCTTTCGCCGGGCAGCAGGAAACATATTTGAATGTTAAGGGCGAAAATGAAGTTATTGAGAAAACTATTAAGTGTTGGTCTAGTCTTTTCACGCCCCGCGCCATATTCTACCGCACCCAGAAAGGCTTCGCCCATGAAAAGGTTCTCATAAGCGTCGGCGTTCAAAAAATGGTTCATGCTAAAGCCGCTGGTGTCATGTTTACAATAAACCCCGTCACTGGAGACCAAAATCAGATTGTTATTGAGGGCAATTATGGCTTAGGCGAGGCTGTTGTTTCCGGGGCCGTCACTCCAGACGAGTTTATAGTTAACAAGCAAACCATGAAAATTATTGAGAGGCGCATTGCTACCAAAAAGGTGATGTACGCCCGTGACCCCAGCACTGGTAAAACTGTGCATTTGGATGTGCCGACTGAAAAGCAGAACCAGTCATGCCTAACAGATGAGGAGGTTCTAAAACTCGCCGAATTGGCTAAAATCATTGAGCAGCATTATGGCAAGCCCCAAGACATTGAATGGGCTATTGACAGTGAACTCGGCTTTCCAGAAAATGTTTTCATTGTGCAATCTAGACCAGAAACTGTTTGGAGCCTGAAAGCTGCTGAAGCGCTTGAAATGAAGGTTGAGGCTGGTTTAGCAAAACCGGAAGAGGCGTTAAAAGTTGTTGTTAAGGGCATACCAGCGGGTAAAAGGGGAATAGGCTTTGGTGTAGCAAAAGTTGTTCTAAACCCTGAGGAAGCCGCGAAGGTTATGCAGAAGGGCGACATCCTCGTCACCGACATGACCAATCCAGATTATGTGCCTTTTATGAGGCTTGCCGGCGCCATAGTCACAGATAAGGGTGGCATAACATGCCATGCAGCCATTGTTAGTCGCGAGCTTGGCATACCATGCGTTGTCGGCACGGAAAACGCCACAAAACTAATGGTTAGTGGTGAAGAGTACACTGTTGATGCGAAAAGCGGGGTTGTCTATGAAGGTATAGTTCCAACTATGACTGAACATCCAACAGCGGCATCCTCTGGAGCAAATGTTTCCTCAGCGACTTTTGCTGGTGGCATCTTCCAGTCTGTTCCAGTAACAGCTACAAAAATTTACATGAACCTTGGGGTTCCGGAGAAAATTGAGGATTATAAGGACTTGCCCTTTGAGGGCATCGGGCTCATGCGCATCGAGTTTATTCTAGCCAGCTACATTGGGGAGCATCCGCTTTACCTCATAGAAATTGGGCAAAGCCAGAAATTTGTTGACAAGCTTGCAGAGGGCATAGCTACTGTTGCTAGGGCTATACAGCCCCGTCCGGTGGTGGTGCGCTTCAGCGACTTCAAAACAAATGAGTACCGTGAGCTTAAAGGCGGAGAAAAGTACGAGATTGTTGAGAATAACCCCATGCTGGGCTGGCGGGGGTGCAGCCGCTACATAAGCCCATGGTACGAGAAGGCTTTCCGTCTAGAATGTCAAGCCATAAGAAAGTGCCGTGAAGAGTGGGGA
>JAVZJU010000003.1:29736-99769 GCA_038870595.1 Bathyarchaeia archaeon | reverse complement strand
TTGCTGTTGGGATTCCACGCCACGTGTGGGCTAAACCCACCTCAGCATCTTCAACCTGCCTTGCTCCAGCCTCGCCTCTTAATTGTAGGACGACTTCAAGCACTTTTTGAAGTCCAGAAGCCTCCAATCCATAACCCATTCCAAGCAATCCGCCAGACGGGTTTACTGGAAACTCACCGTCTAGGGCTGTTAGGCCTTCCTCTGTTAGTTTGCCGGCCATTCCATAATCGCATAGTTTTAGGGCTTCCATGTGTTGCAATTCTTTATAAGCGAATAAGTCGTGGATTTCAGCAAAGTCTATATCACGCCAAGGATTAGCGATTTTAGCCTCCTTGTAGGCCATCTCGGCCGCCAGCCTCGTGTAAACAGCCCTTGTCCAGTCTCTTGTTTCTGGGCTTGGGGTTTCGGTGCACCAACCCACACCCTTAACCCAGACGGGCTTGTCTGTAAGCTTTTCAGCAACCTTCCCAGAGGCTAGAACCATAACTATGCAGCCGTCTGCTGGTGTGCTTATCTCCAGCTTTTTCAGCGGGTGGAAAAGCTTCTCCGAATGCATGACTTGGTTTAGAGTTGTGACTGCGCCATAAGCCGCGTAGGGGTTGAGGATGGCGTTTTTCTTGTTTTTGACCACAACTTGGGCACACTGCTCCTCTGTCGTGCTAGTATCGTGCAAGTAGCGGTTCATCTCCAAGCCAGCGATGTAGTAGGGATGCCCGCCTAAAGGCCTATTAAAAATTGGGTCGAGCCCAAACTGCACAATGTCCATGTACGTGAGAATGTCTGAGGCTTTGCTGTGGGCTTCCACGACGATCGTGTCAAAATATCCAGTCTTTATCAGCATATAGGCTGTTGCCAATCCAAGCATGCCATCGCCGGAAACCGTAAACAAGTGACGTAGGGCTGCGCCAAGCTGATCTGGAACGAACTCATCGAATATGCTAAAGCCTTCCAAATAGTCTTCGGCACATGTCACGAAAACGTCTATGTCCTCTCTCGGGTTTATTCCGCCTGCATCCTCGTAGGCTTTAACCGCCGCCTCAAACATCAACTCCTTGTAGGAAAGCTCCGGCGTTATTGGTCTAAAACCGACACATCCAACACCAACAATTGCCACTTCGCTCATAATTTTTCCTTCTCCTTTTTCTCATTTTAGAGGCTATAGTTTAAACCAGTGTTCACATAAAACTTTTCGTGGAAAACAAGCCGAAGTGTTGAAGAAACTTAAATACTTGTTCTCAACTATGGATTCTCTCCACAAGGTTCACTCTGGGAGAAGTTTAATTTGAAGGGAAAACCCCTAGCCTCAATAGTTTCTGCGGGACTTTCAAAATTTGGAAGGCTTGAAGGCTTATACGCTCGCGAGATTTTTGCCCAAGCTGCAAAGGAGGCTTATGAACGCTGCCCAAAACTAGACCCGAAACGGGACATAAAAGCCCTTTTTATTGGGCATATGGGCGAATCCTATGAGCATCAGGGACACACTGGTGCTACAGTAGCAGACTGGGCTGGACTGCTGCATATACCGGCAACGAGAACTGAGGCGGCTTGCAGCTCCTCTGGTGCGGCTTTAAGAGCAGCCGTATTTGCGGTTGCCTCGGGCTTATGCGATGTTGTCATGGCTGGCGGCGTTGAAAAAATGACTCATCGAAGCACCCCCGAAGTCACAGAGTTTCTAGCTATGGCTTCGGATTTCCCCTTCGAACAGTGGCACGGCATAACCTTTCCAGGACTATTTGCGTTGATGGCTACGGCCCACATGCACAAGTACGGCACAACAGAAGCGCAGTTAGCTCACATAGCCGTAAAAAACCATTATAATGGCAGCCTAAACCCCAAGGCCCACATGCAGAAGGAAATAACCCTAGAACAAGCCCTATCCTCGCGGGTTATCGCCTGGCCACTAAAACTTTACGATTGTTCGCTAATAACGGATGGGGCAAGCTGCCTCATACTGACAAGGCCTGAAATAGCCAGAAAATTCACGGACACGCCAGTCCACATAATTGGAAGCGGGCAAGCAAGCGACACAATTGGTATTTATGAAAGGGATGATTTCACGTCGCTTAGAGCCGCCAAACTAGCCGCAAAACAAGCCTACGAAATGGCTGACGTAACGCCAGAAGACATTGACGTGGCTGAAGTCCACGACTGCTTCACCATAGCCGAAATAATAGCCTACGAAGATTTGGGCTTCTGCAAGCCGGGTGAAGGCGGAAAACTAGCCGAAAAAGGCGAAACAACATTGAAGGGCAGAATCCCCGTAAACACAAGCGGAGGCCTAAAAGCAAAGGGTCATCCAGTAGGCGCCACAGGAACAGCCCAAGCCTACGAGATATATTTGCAACTTACCGGGCAGGCTGACAAGCGGCAAGTGGCAGACACGGAGATAGGCTTAACCCATAACGTTGGGGGTTCAGGAGCCACAGCTACAGTTCACATCTACAGGAGAGGATAAAGTATGGCGGAACAGCCACCAGCCTTCACCATAGAACAGTTCTATAAAAACATAAGCCAGAAAAAGCTCATTGGCGGAAAATGCCGAAAATGCGGAAAAATCCACCTGCCGCCACGTCCGTTATGCGACAAGTGCCTATCAACAGAATTTGAATGGGTTAAAATGCCAAAAACTGGCAAGCTCTTAACATACACGATAATTCATGTGGCGCCAACCCAATTCCAGAATATGGCGCCATACGCGGTAGGCATAATCCAGCTAGAAAACGGAGTAAAAATTCCAGGAATGATAAGAAACGTGCCCCTAGACAAAATAAGGGTTGGAATGCCCCTAAAAATGGAGTTTGAAGAATTCCAACAGACCCAACAATGGCCCCAATGGCCAAGATACTACTTTGTGTCCCAGTAAGATTTTATGCACGAAGCAACTCAAAACTATTAAACACGTTCTTGCTCATCAAAAATTGTTTTTCCAATTAAGGGACAAAATAGAAAAATTAGAATTTTGATGTCAGTTTATGAAGCGTCTTTGGTCTTCCTCGTTTTATTATTCATGATTGCTGTCAAGGTAGACATTGTTAATAGGAGTATCAGCAATGCGATTAATGGATATTCCGGTAGTATGTGGGTTCCTTGGATAGTGACTGTTTGTGTGCTTTGGTTGTAGGTAAAATAAAGATACGTGAAGTTTTCGTCGGAGATTAGGGTATAGTCTGTTATTGATTGGTCGCCCACCGTTATCGTCCACCCGTCGTCAACCCATAGTAAATCGTTTGGAATTGTTACTCTGCAGAAGCCAACTGTTCCATTATCACCAGTAACGTTGAAACAGATACTTTTCTGATCAACATTAAACTGGAAGCCTGAAACCGAGGAGTTACTTACGACATCAACATTGTAGGATATTCCATTCCAAACACCAGCATCAAATGTGCGGAATGGAGCTATAAGCGGATACCTGTCAGTATTGTTTGCATCCATGGTATAATGTGTATCACCAAGGGCGTCACCATTTGCGTCCAAACCCGTATAGTCGCTCCAGAAGTTTCCGCCGCTTGGATAGCCGTCGTCCCAAACATTGAAGTCGCTCGAATAAACATATACCTGTTGGCTATTATCTATAAAGTTGTTATGTGAAAATTCATTTTCTCTGGAATATCCTATAAGAACACCATCATGATTTTTTCTGACGTTGTTACCGTGAATAGTATTGTTCATGCACTGCCAAAGGTAAATGCCAAAGTAGTTTGCTAATACGTCATTTCCAAAAATGTTGTTCTCATGAGACCCGGAATCGATACAAATTCCTTGGAAATTTTCTGTTGCGTTATTTCCAGAAATAATATTACCGGAGGAAAACCAAATTCGAATGCCGGAACTACAATCAGTTATATTGTTTTTTTGGATAGTATTGTAATTACTACCACCCCAAAGAGCTATGCCGTACATTGAGTAATCCTTTACCTTTGCCTTTATATTGTTCGCTAGTACGTTGTTGTAATATGAAGCTTGCAGATGCACCCCTGAAAGTGCGCAGAGGATATTATTTGTGGAAATGACATTATTGAATGAATATTCTAAATAAATTCCATATTGATCGTCCATCACACTGTTTCCGATGATATTCGAGTTGTTGGTTTTAAGCAGTTGCACACCAACGCACGTATATGATAAGTCTAAACCTTCCACCAAAATATGGGCACATTCCACAAGTATGACTTGTCCAGCGTCTTTGACATTAAAATTGGAAATCCCCTCGAGGTAAACTAAGGGCTTATTATTCACCAAATTATTGTTTACTAGATTATCAAAAGAGTAATCAACGAATAATCCACTGTTGATGAAAATATTCCCAGAAATGCTATTATAATCAGAGCAAGCCAGATAAATACCATAATCATTGTTTATTATGCTGTTTTCTGAAATAGTATTATTGTAAGAAATGAAAAGGTAGATGCCATAATAGAATCCATCAATTAAAATATTCTTAATTGTGACATTGGTTCTTCTTGCTAGATTTACTCCTGAAGATTCATAGGCTCTATTCCCGCAAAGCGCAAAACCTGCACCATCAATTGTAACGTTATCCTTTT
This sequence comes from Bathyarchaeia archaeon, assembly GCA_038870595.1. GTDB lineage: Archaea > Thermoproteota > Bathyarchaeia > Bathyarchaeales > Bathycorpusculaceae > JAGTQI01. Next base: position 95,222 of record JAVZJU010000003.1, on the reverse strand, counting down.
CTACCACTATGGCGTCCGCGGAACTTGTAATGTTTCCAACTAACGTGTAAATGTTGCCAATTTTTTGTAGCGGCGCATCTTGCGGATCTATGCTTCCATCAGCCCTAATGTAAACCGTTCCAGTCCATTCCCCTTTTGCTGGTTGAATTTTAAACGTCAACGTTAATGTGCTTATTAAAATCAGAACCAACATTACACCACAAACAGTTTTCTTCATTTGCCTTTCTCCTTTTTGCAAAATGTTTGATGTTAATAGTTAGCTTAAATTTTACGGAAAAATCTACTTTAATTGGCAAACTTCTAAGTAGCGTCTCACTTCCCTTTCAATACAATATAAGTTTCTGAAAGCAATCGAAATCCTTCTAGTCTTCGCTAGTCTCCGCTTTCTATTAAATGCTTTTGGAGGTGTTAATTTGTTCTATTAGGGTTGGCACATCTGTTATTGTTGTTATTATGTAGTTTGCCCCAGCGTCCACAATCTCTTTTTGTGTTGAAGTGCCAGTTGTTAGGGCTATGGCTATTGCACCCAGCTCTTTTGCGCATTTCATGTCTGCTGGGCTGTCTCCCACGACAATGGTTTCTTTTGGGTTTACTTCCAGCGCTTTTAATGTGGCTTCTAGATGTTCTGGATTTGGTTTGACGTTTTTAACATTATCTCTTGGAGTTACAGCGTCAAAAAACCTGCTTATCCCGAATTTTTTGAGGATGTAATCCACTGATTTTTGGCTGTTGACTGTGCATATGCCAATTTTTAAGCCCATATCCCTTAAGGTTTTTAGAACTTCTGTTATGCCGGGCTGGAGGCTTGTGGTTTTTGCCGCTTCTAACTCGTATTTTTCGGCGGTTGCTAGGGCTTTCCGGCGAACTTCTTCTATTTTTGCCGTTGTTTTCCCGTTGTTTCTCATGAAGATTTCCATTTTCTTTAACATTTCGAATATGCTTTCGTTTATGGATAGCACTGAGGCTGGTATCCCCTCCTTTATTAGGAAGCTTCTAACCTCGGCCCTGACAGCCCTAAAGTCTATGTTGAATTTTACTATTGTTCCGTCTAGGTCGAAGACAACAGCCCTAATCATCGCTTAGCCCTTTTGAATTTGTAGCCTAACGGAATCGTTAAAGATAAACTTTACCAAAAGTTCCTTCTGGCGGTTTTTCACCACGTAAAACCTTATTTCAGAATTATGCGTAACGCTCTTTGTGGTGTTTAGGAATGGAAGTGTTTGAGGCTGTTCAAGTAAGGCGTTCAGTGAGAGCTTATCAGCCGACACCAGTGCCAAAGGAAAAGCTTTTGCGGGTTTTGGAGGCTGGTAGGCTTGCGCCTTCAGCTGGCAACATTCAGCCATGGCACTTCATAGTTGTTACCGATGCTGAAAAGCGCGAGAGGCTTGCCCAAGCTAGATTCGCTAAATTTCTTAAAGAGGCGCCAGTCGTTATTGTTGGCTGCGGCGACCAGAGGGCTTCGCCTAAATGGTTTGGGGTGGATGTTGCCATAGCCATGCAAAACATGGTTTTAACAGCCACAAGCATGGGTCTTGGGACATGCTGGGTTGGAAGCTTCGATGAAAGCCAAGTGCGCGAATTACTAAAAATTCCGGAAAACTCCCGTGTTGTGGCACTGTTGGCGCTGGGATATCCAAGAAAGAAGTTCGACTTAACGGGCAAAATCCTCCACTTAATTAGGCGCCGGAAACCTCTGGAAAAAATTGTAAGCTTTGAAGAGTTTGGAAAGAAGCCAAATAACTTCAGTGGCTCCGGAGAGTAAACTGAATAACCAACTTTCGCGAGTATTCTTTTAGGATGAGTTATGAGCCTAGAAGAATACGCCAAAGAGAAGCTTTGGCCCATACTTGTTGAGACTGTTCACGCCATGGTTATGTATCCCCATCATAAGGCCTACACGAGAGATGTTCTGCTTCATGAAAAGCCGGATATTACGCCCGCTGAGCTTTCATCTAGGCTCGGCATACCCCTCGGAGAAGCGTTGGTAATCCTTTACGAACTAAAAAACGAGAGAAAAGGCGTTAGCTCTTAAGGTTCTGTCACCATTCGAACTGTTGCCAAGATTAGGATTGCGCCGAGCAGCACTTTTAGAATGTCCTTTTCCACAACTCCCGCGTATGATGCGCCTATAAAAGCGCCCAGCACCGAGCCTACGCCCATGGCTATTGCTATTATTGTGGCTTTTCTGTTCATGTGCCCCATGTTCTGATGCTTCAAAAAGCCAGAAGCCACAGTCGGTATGGAAACGAGAAGGCTGGCTGTTCCAGCCGCAACTATGTCTAGGCTGAAAATGTAGATTAGGGCTGGAATTCGGAACTCGCCGCCAGCAACCCCCAGAGTTCCAGAAATAACACCTATTGCCAAACCGATGAAGGCTGCTAGGAGGGCCTCCTCTACAAGGCCTAGAGTCACAGTGAATGTGAACGGGACTTGGATGAAGGGTTCAAGCCCGATTTTCAAGCCGACGATTATGAGGAAGGCTGCCAAGAGCCTTTTCAGTGGTTTTTCTGGAATCTTATCGGTTAAAAGTGCCCCGAGATAGGCTCCGAAAATTGATGTTACAGACATGATTAGAGCGATGTTGACGCAATGCTCATTTAGCAAGCCTAGCTGGAAGCGCCTAAAAAACGAGACCACAACCGTTAGCAAGCCGACAAGTAAGTTTACGGCTATGGCTGTCACCACTGGAAGTCCAATAACGTAGAGCAGTATCGGCGTCCTAAACTCGCCCCCGCCAACGCCTATCAGTCCAGCGGCTGCTCCAAGAAGGATGCCGAAGACGATGGTTGCTGAAATTTTGCCTGTGGACAGCGGCGTTTCTTTATTTATGATGTTTGCCTCCTCGTTGTGCTTTCGTATTCATATCGAATGCTTATAAACCTAACGTGGCAAATACCAAAAACAAAATGCAAAACAAGACAAAACACAAACTATCCTTCAAAATATGGCTGGAACACCGTGGAAAACCACTTATAGGTAAGGGTGGAGCCCAAATCCTAGAACAAATAGAAAAGGAGCATTCCATATCGAGAACCGCCAAAAGACTTGGCATGTCTTATCGCTATGTCTGGAGCTACATAAAAAGGGTTGAGAAGACGTTGGGGAAGCCAATAGTGGAAACTTACAGAGGAGGCAGAAGGGGCGGGGGTGGCGCTCAACTCACAGGTTTTGGGAAAGAGCTCCTAAAGGAGTATAGACGCGTGGAAAGCCTCTTAATCAAGGTGCTTGCAGAGGCCAGCCAATAAAAGCACTTATGCGCCTTATTCTACTACGTATCTATAAGTTACGTGTTCGCCTGCTGTCGGGCTTTTGCGGGTTATGCGCAGTATGTCGCCTGGTTTTGCGCCTATGGCTTTGGCTGCTGGGTCTGAAGCCTTTATTTGTGGTAGCTGGTAAGGTTTAACTCGGTATTGGGCTAGGACTTTTTCGCGTTCTTCTGGCGTTAAAATTTCATGTTTTGGCACAAGCTTGTGTTCGAAAATGTCGAAGACTGGGAAGGTTTTTGGCAGAAGCTCTATATGCTTTTTCTTTGCTGTTTGTTTTGCAGCGTTGGTGTAGCGTCCGCTTGCTATTAGGATTCCATGTTCTATTTCGGCTTCTTTCATGGCTTTTGCCATGCGGTTTATGGTTATTATGCCAACGGTTTCGTCTGGAACACACCAGATTAAAATCTTCCTTTTCTCCTCTTTTGGAGCCTCAACAATGTAGCTGGCTACTTCTTTGACCTTTTCCTTCTTAACGAGTTTGTAGCCCCTAAGCTTGATTAGAATTTTCGCCTTTCGTTCTTCTAGGGTTTCCTCCTCAACACTCAAACCGTTAAACCTCATGCGTTTCCGAATCTGGCATTCGAATCCTACACGGCATTAGACCTTTAAACTTTACGCTTTTGCCAAAGCTTAAAACCAAGCCTTGCATATTTAACTGTTCTAGGCTGAATGAGGAGTGTCGGGAGATGGCTGTTGATTTTGGAAAATTAGCCCTTGAAGAAGCTGCAAAGATGGGTGCATCCTATGCTGACATTAGAATCAGCGAAATACTAAACGAAAACTTGACGGCTAAGAACGGCGAGCCAGACACCATATCCTACTCGCAGATGAGGGGCTTCGGCGTAAGAGTCATAGTTGAAGGCGCGTGGGGTTTTGCTGGTTCGGTGGACGTAACAGAGGAGGAGATTATACGTTGTGTTGAGAAGGCTGTGAGCATAGCCAAAGCCGGTGCCATGCTCAAGAAGAGGGATGTAACCCTAGTAAAGGAGAAGGTTTACCGCGAGAAGTACACCACAAGCTTCAAGAAGGACCCCTTCAAAGTGCCATTAGAAGAAAAGTTAAAAGTTCTTGTTGAGGCTAGCCGCTTTTTAAAGGATTTTTCGCCACTGGTGAATGCTTCCTACGCCCATTATCGGGGTTACCGTGAAAACAAGCTTTTCATGAGCAGCGAAGGCGCAGAAATAAATCAGCAGATAACATGGTGTGGCGGCGGAATATCAGCCATAGCCATCAAAGGCTCAGAAGTTCAAATAAGGTCTTATCCGTCTGCTTTTAGGGGGGATTTCGCCACAAGCGGGTACGAGTTTTTCGAGTCTTTGGCTTTGACAGAACATGCAAAAACTGTTGGGGAGGAGCTTATTCAACTTTTTGAGGCTGAGAAGTGCCCGTCAGGCGAGATGGACTTGATTTTGTGCGGTGACCAGTTAGCTTTGCAGATTCACGAGAGCTGTGGACACCCCACGGAGCTTGACCGTGTTCTGGGAACAGAGGCCGACTATGCTGGGACAAGCTTTTTAACGCCTGAAAAGCTTGGAGGGTTCCGTTATGGCTCTGAAAAGGTGAATATTGTTGCTGACGCCACTGTGCCGCTGGGGCTTGGAACCTTCGGTTTTGACGATGAGGGAACAAAAGCCAAAAAGGTTTACCTTATAAGAAGGGGAATTTTCGTCGGCTATCAGAGTTCGCGGGAGACGGCTGCCCAGCTTGGGCTTAAGGAGAGCAGCGGAGGCATGAGGGCTGACTCGCCCTTGGCTTTGCCCCTAATACGCATGACCAACATTAACCTGCTTCCAGGCGACTACAAGGCTGAAGAGATAATTGAGGATACTCGCAGGGGCGTTTTGATGATGACCAATCGCTCGTGGAGCATAGATGATAAGCGAATAAACTTCCAGTTCGGCACGGAAATAGGCTGGCTGATAAAGAATGGAAGCCGTGAGAAGATGGTTAAGAACCCGACTTATATGGGTGTGACGCCCCAGTTTTGGGGTTCATGTGACGCCGTAAGCAAAGACGACTGGAAGATGTGGGGTACGCCAAACTGTGGCAAGGGCGTGCCTGGACAAGTCATGTATGTTGGGCATGGATGCGGCACTGCCCGCTTCAGAAAAGTCCGTGTTGGATTAATAAGGTGAGAGGCGGGGATGGCGGATGGATGTTGAAAGGTTGAGGGGAATAGCCGAAAAAACCATTGAGTACGCCATGAAACAGAAGGTTAGCCAAGCCCAAGCCGTGGCGTTTATGGTTGACAACTCTTTAACGCGTTTTGCAAACTCCCAGATTCACCAGAACCTATCCCAAAAGATGGGCGGGGTATCCGTCAAGGTTGTTTTAGACCAGCGGATAAGCACTGTTCAGGCTAATACGCTGGAGGAGAAGGGCATAAAAGAGGCTGTGGAGCAAGCTGTCAAAATTGCAAAGGCTTCATCGCCCAACAAGGAGTTCAAGAGCCTTCCAGAACCGGAAGCTTGGAAACCGGTTAGGGGAGTCTTTGACGAAGCTACGGCTGAATGCACGCCAAAATATAGGGCTGAAAGGGTTAGGGAAGCCATAAGCACAGCCCATGCTAAGTCGCCTAAAGTGGCTGCTGTTGCTGGCTACTTGTCAACTGGTTCAATGGGCTATGCTGTTGTCAACTCGCTGGGGGTTTCAGCATGGGCTCAGCTTTCCCTGGCTTACATGAAAACAACGGTCATATCACGGGACGGGGAGTCCGAAGGCTTCGGCGCAGCCCAGCAATATTCTAGGCGGGTTAAAGAAATTGAGCCTTCGACTTTGGCTGAAGACGCCGCAGAAAAATCTGTTCGAAGCCTACATCCGGTGAAGGTTGAACCCGGCGAGTATGAGGTTGTTTTGTCGCCTTTGGCTGTGGCTGTTCTTTTGGACTATATGGGTTATGTGGGCTTTTCAGCCAAATCCTACCAAGACGGGCAGTCCTTTGTCAAATACGTGGCAAACCAGCAAGTCTTCGACGGCAAATTGAACGTTGTTGACGACGCTAGAAATCCGAAAACGCTCTACGCTGTGCCAGTTGACGGCGAAGGAGTTCCCAAGAAACCCCTAGAACTTATAACCAACGGCGTGGTTTCTGAGGAAAGCATATGCTACAACTCTTTCACAGCGGGTAGAGAAGGCAAGAAAAGCACTGGGCATGCACTTCCGCCACTGGGCGACTATTTTGGCGAGATACCCCTACCCTATAACATGATAATGAAGCCCGGAGACGCCACACTAGAAGAAGCCATTGCAGAAACAAAGCACGGCATATTCGTAACAACCTTCCACTACGTAAACCCTGTTGAGCCCACAAAACTCGTATTGACTGGGCTGACTCGGGACGGAACCTTCCTAATAGAGAAGGGCGAGATAACAAAGCCCATTGTTAATTTGCGCTTCACAGACAGCATGCTCTCAGCTTTAAAGGAAATTCCAATGATTGGAAAAGAGCTTGTAACCCTTGAAACCTCAACAGTGCCAATGGTTAAGCTGAAAAAACTGCGTTTCGTAGGCGTATCAGCCTACTAACGCTTTTACCCCCTCTTTTCTAAACGCGGAGAACAACCTTTTCCACATACTTCCTCAAAGTTTCGGCAAACCCAGCAATGACATCTGGCGGGTATGGTTTTAGATTTTTGTATTCTTCGCTTAAGGTGTCGCCGGGAATAAACTGTTGTAGTACATAGCTCTTTGCGCCTTTTGCAGTTTCGCCCATGCGGATTACGTCTGCTTTTTCCACAATTTTTGGCACAACAGTGGTTCTGAACTCGTATTCTATTTTGCCGCTTTTTAGCATCTCAACAGTTTTTAGGAGCGCCGCCGTGTCCTTTGCCCCTAGAAGGGGGTATTTTTCCGGCGAAGTTTTAATGTCCAAAGCCACGTAATCCACGTAGGGGAGGCACTGCTCCAAAACTGTTGGGTTTAAGCCGTTAGTGTCAAGTTTTACGGCTAAGCCTCGCTCTTTCAGCTTTTTTAGGAAGCGGGGCAGCTCCTTATGAATGGTTGGTTCCCCACCGGTGACGACGACTGCGTCCACATATTTTCTCCGTTCATCCAGTATTTGTAGGGCTGTCTCCTCATTTAAGAATGGGGGTTTTGGGTCGACAACTATCCGCCAGTTATAACAGTAGGGACAGCGCATGTTACAGCCTGGAGTGAAAAGCACAGAGGCTATTTTTTCCGGGTAGTCTATTAGGCTTGTTTTTTGTATGCCGCTGAACTTCATGGCTGGGGTCACTCGCCGCCGCCTGCTGGCACCGTTGCTGGCGGCAGGACAGCGGTTTTCTCAAAGGTTTTTCTTATGGCGAATTCCGCCTGTTTCCCATCGTTCCACTGGTCTACTGGGCGTAGGTAGCCCACAACCCTTGAGTAGACTTCACAGTTGGCTCCGCATTTTGGACACTGCTTGTGTTCGCCGCTTAAGTAGCCGTGGGTTGGGCAGACGCTGAAGGTTGGCGTCAATGTGAAGTAGGGTAGGCGGAAGTTCCAAGCCACTTTTCGGATTAGCTCGGCTGCAGCCCTCCATGAGTAGAGCCTCTCGCCAAGGTAAATGTGAAAGACTGTTCCGCCAGTGTAAAGCGTCTGAAGTCTATCCTGATGCTCTAAAGCCTCGAAAAGGTCTGCATCGTGGTCTACTGGAAGCTGGGAGGAATTCGTGTAGAAGGGTTCTACGCCCTTAGCCAAATACTTTTCATTAGCCGCCTTAATGTCTGGATATTTGCGCTTATCTATGCGTGCCAAGCGATAGCTGGCGCCTTCAGCCGGGGTTGCCTCTAGATTGTAAATGTTGCCCGTTTCCTCTTGAAAGTCTGCGAGTTTCTCTCTCATGAAGTTCAGCACTTTAACGGCGAACTCCAGTCCATCCGGTGTTGCGATGCCATAGCCAAACAGGTTCAGTATAGCCTCGTTCATGCCCACCAAGCCTATGGTTGAGAAGTGGTTCTTCCAGTACTTTCCAAAAGTCTCCTTAACGCCTCTGAGATAACGCCTAGAATATGGATACAAGCCCTTCTCTGTGAACTGTTCTAGGGCTTTACGCTTTATCTCTAAGCTGTCTTTGGCTAGTTCCATAAGCGCTTCTAGGCGTTCAAAGAATTCGTCCTCATTTTTGGCTAGGTAGCCAATTCTTGGAAGGTTTAGGGTTACAACGCCTATGCTGCCAGTCAGTGGATTAGCCCCAAAGAAGCCTCCACCCCGCTTTCTGAGCTCGCGATTGTCTATTCTTAGGCGGCAGCACATGCTTCTGACATCTTCTGGCTTCATGTCGCTGTTGACAAAGTTTGAAAAGTATGGCGCCCCATACTTGGCCGCCACCTCAAAAACTTTCTGGGAAACCGGCGAATCCCAGTCAAAATCCTTTGTTATGCAATAAGTCGGTATTGGAAATGTAAAGACTCTTCCTTTGGCGTCGCCTTCGCTGAGAACTTTTGCGAAGGCCATGTTGAACATTTCCATCTCCTTCTCCATGTCGCCGTAAGTGGCGTCCTTGACTTCTCCGCCAATTATGACTGGCTCATCACACATGAATTCTGGAACCTTCAAATCTAACGTGATGTTTGTGAACGGCGTTTGGAAGCCCACTCGTGTTGGCACGTTCATGTTGAAGAAGAACTCCTGAAGCGACTGCTCCACCTCTTTTTGGTTAAGCCCATCATAGCGTATGAAGGGCGCCAAATAAGTGTCAAAGTTTGAGAAGGCTTGGGCTCCGGCTGCCTCGCCCTGCAATGTGTAGAAGAAGTTTACCACTTGTCCAAGGGCTGTTCTGAAATGTTTTGCCGGGACGCTTTCAATTTTTCCTGGAACGCCTCCAAAACCTGTTAGCAGCAAGTCCTTTATGTCCCAGCCTACGCAGTAGGGTCCTAAAACACCTAGGTCGTGGATGTGCATGTCTCCTGAAAAGTGGGCGTCTGCTATGTTTGGCGGATAGATTCGGGTTATCCAGTATTTGGCGATAACCGTTGATGATAAGTAGTTGTTTAAGCCCTGCAGTGAATAACTCATGTTGGAGTTTTCCTTAACCCTCCAATCCTCAATGTCTAGGTACTGGTCTACAAGGTCTGCTGAGCTTAGGAGGGCTGCCAGCTCTCTTAGGTCTTGGTGCTGCTTACGGTAGAGGATGTAAGCCTTAGCTGTTCTTGCATGTCCGTTCTCTATGAGGATTTTTTCCACAATGTCTTGGATTTCCTCAACTGTTGGGACGCCGTCTTCCCCGAAGCGCCTTTTAAGTTCAGCCACCACCTGGTCGCTTAGTCGCTTTGCTAGTTCACGGTCTTTTCCACCTACGGCTTTGGCTGCCTTCCAAATGGCATTTGTTATTCTCTCTTGGTCGAAGGGTTCTAATCTTCCGTCACGTTTCCTAACAAACTTCATTTTCTCACCTCTTGAAGCACGCGACGGAAGTCCTCCGGCTCCTCAAATCTGCGGTAAACAGACGCGAAGCGCACGTATGCCACGCGGTCAAGGCTTTTCAAGTGCTTCATCACCAAGTCGCCAATTTCTTGTGATGAAACCTCTTCCTTGCCCATAGCCATCAACTCCTGCCTAACCTTCTCGGCTAAAGCGTGGATCTGCTCCATTGTTACCGGTCTTTTTTCGCAGGCTTTTTGCAAACCCCTAACGATTTTGTTTAGGTCGAAGCGTTCAAGTCTGCCGTCGCGTTTCCGCACCATCAACTCTATGGTTTCTATGTATTCGTAGGTTGTGAATCGTTTCCCGCAGCTGGCACATTCCTTACGCCTTCTTATGGTGTTGTCTGGCGAGTCCCTTGTTTCAAGGGTTTTTATGTCCTCTGAACTGCAGTAGGGGCACTTCATAGCTTCCCATCACGTGCTTCAAATATAGTGTTTAATCGTTATTTCCAAGCGCTAAATGTAGTGTGGCTTTTTAAACTTTATGCAACAGAAATGTAAACACTAACCGAATAAAAGCCGTTAATAAACAAAATTCAGTGCTAATCGAATAAAAGACAACCAAAATTTTCAGCCATTTTAAAGGCGTCGGCAACCGAAAAGAAACCACAATTTCAAAAGGCTTAGTTTTAAAGGCACTCTATCCTAAAGGGAAGAAAATTTCCTCGTTAAAGAGCGTAAAAGCGGAAAAATTTTAAATACACAAGGCCTAATGCTGGGGCTTGGTAATGTTTATTTCTAGCTTTTCATATTTGTCAAGAACTGTATGGATTTGAAAGTTATGACTTTCATGCGTGAAGATGCCGCTAATCTGGTTAAGCTGTTCAATGAGGAGTATGCCAACTCCTACGAGTTTATTCCATACACTGTTGAAAAGTTTCTAAAAGAGATTGAGGAGCGGAAGCTAACAGTTCTGATTTTAAAAGGGGACAGCGAAATCTTGGGATGCATAGCTCTTCACACGGGGCATCACGGCGAACACATTGAATGGCTTGCTTCTTCAAAAGGCGCCTACCAAAAAGTTGTTGAAGAAATGCTTGTAAACGAGGTGGAAAAGCGGATTACTGGCTCCAGCTTTTCTGTAAGAGTGGACGCCGACAGCCCTAAGATGCAGTTTTGGATTGAACGCGGCTATAAAGCCGAAGACGGATTATATCACATGGTCGCAAAATTGGACGGCGTAAAACCTCTACCGCTAGTTCCAGAAGGCACAATTATCAGAAGCCTAAAACCTAACGAGGAAAAGGCGCTCATCGAAACCGTAAACACTGGATATGGTTGGGAAAGGCTTAGGGAAGGCTTCATAGCAGAATGGAAAGTCGAGCATCAACCCTTCGACGAAAGCTGGATTCACGTAGCTGAAATAGGCGGCAAAATAGTCTCAGCGGTGGCTTCTAGACCCGACACAGAATACAACCAGTTCTTTAAAGCAAGAAGGGGCTATCTGGGACCTGCTGTGACGCTGCCAGATTATAGAGGACGGAATTTAGCTTCGGCGCTAACCCGCCGAGCCATGAACTTCCTTTATGGGAAGGGAATGGACTCCGTGGCGCTCCACACGGCTGAACGAAACACGCCCTCTGTTACTCTTCTTAAAAATTTAGGCTTCGAGGTTAGGCACAACTGGAAGTTTATGCGTAAAAATGTAGTTAAATAAACACGTTTTAAAAGGGTAAGAATGAGAAATCTGGAAAATGCTGGAACAAATTTAAGGGCGTCTTTGGGCTGTCTTCTCAGCCTCCAACTCCTTCACTCGCGTTTCAATGAACTCTGCAACCTTTTCTTGACTGTAGCGCTTCTCCTCCTCCTGTTTTCTAAGTTGCTCCTTAATGGTTGCTAGAACTTTGTCCATGTCAAAGGGCTTCAGTATGTAGGCGTCTGCACCGCGGTTGACGGCTTCTATGGCGTTCTGCAGCGTCGGATAGCCCGTTATAATTATTTTCCTCATCCTCGGCACGGTGTCCTTCATCCTTGTTAGGAGTTCTATGCCCTCCATGTCCGGCAGTCTAATGTCTATTAGGGCTAGGTTGTAGACCTTCTTCCTCGACTTTTCTATGGCTTTCTTTGCATTTTCAGCCTCGTCGACAGCGTAGCCCTCCTCTTCGAGTATTGTTTTTAGGACTTTCCTTATGTTTTCGTCGTCGTCAACAACGAGGATTCTTGCATTTTCAACCATATTTTTTCACCTCCCTCTTCTTTTATTTCAGGTTCGATGGGAAGGGTCACCGTGAAGGTTGAACCTTTACCTAAGGCACTTTCCACTTTTATTGTGCCCCCGTGGGCTTCAACGAAACGTTTACAGATGGATAAGCCGAAACCCATACCCTTAGCCTTAGTCGTAAACAGCGGAGTCCAAAGCATCTTTATAGTTTCCTCTGACATGCCAACCCCGGTGTCTGAAACGACAAACTCGACGTTTCCATTTCTCTTCCTACACTTTATCGTTAGCGTTCCACCCTTAGGCATGGCGTCAACAGCATTCCGAACAAGATTTACGAGAACTCGCTTAATTTTGTCAAAGTCAACCTTTATCCTAACTACCCTGCTAAAGTTTTTCACCACATAAATGTTGCTTGGGATTTCAACAGACGCCAAAGCCTCCTTTACTAACATTTTGGGACTCGTCTCAGATATGTCGAGTTTAACCTCCTTAGAATAGTCGAGAAGATCGTTTATTATCTTGTTGGAATAGCCTATATTCTTTTCAATAAGCCCAATCATTTCCTTAACTTTTCCATCTATGGTCTGGTCTAGCCTCTTCTTAATGTAGTATGTGGCTCCAGCTATGCTTGTCAATGGATTGCGTAGGTCGTGTCCAACCATCCCAGCCAACTCGCCTATGACGGCCAGCCTCTGAGCCCTAAGCAGCTTGTCTTGTATTTCCCTCAGCTTCCTTGTTCTCTCCTCCACTTTTTCTTCAAGCTGGTCAGCATAAACTTGAAGCTCCCTTCTGGCTTTTTCAAGGCTTTCCATAAGCTCAGCATTCGCAATGGTTATTGCCGCTTGGTGTAGGAAAAGCTCCAGCGGTATTAGGGATTCCCTTGTTGGCTTACGCCCATCAACAGGGTCGTCCATGCTTAAAATTCCAACTATTTTTCCTTCAGGCGTGCGCAACGGGGCGTAAAGCATGTCTTGCGGGTGCCAGTCCACCATGTTCTCCTCTGAAAGGCGACTCGGGACAGCTGTGGTTATGTGCTTTTCAGCTTCGTCCGGTGGAATTTCTGGCGGGATGTGGAAGAAGTGCTCCCTAATCCACGGATCTCTCCACGGTATATAATAAAACTCGCCAATCTTGTATCTCTCGAACTTTGGACTAAAGCGTTCCTTCCAAACGTGTCCCGGAGCTCTTCTCTCTTTAAGAAGTTTTATCTCCTCTTTTGTCAAGCCTACAGTGATGAGCTCCTTCCGTTCTAGGTTTTCGTCCACACGCCCAATTACCACTCTTCTCCAACCGAAGCGTTGTATTGCCTTTGCAATTTCCTTAAGCCTTTCACGTGCATCTTTAATCGCCATTATTTTTGTGGAGCTTCTCATTAAGTTTTCAAGCTTCTCCGAGAGTTTTTCAAGGCTTTCTCTTCTTTCTATGTTGCTTAATGCTATTGCAACGTGGGAGGCCAATATTTCAAGAAGCCTTTCATCTTCCTTGTCGAAGGCAGCCAGCTTTTCGCTTTCGACGTTTAATACGCCTAAAACACGGTTTCCAATTTTTATTGGCACTGCAAGTTCAGATATTGCCCCTTTCATCCCACCGTCGATATAGGCTTTCTCCTTTCTAACGTCTGGAACGTTAACAGTTTTACCAGTTTTTGCTGCCATGACAGTTATGCCTTTGTCTCCCTCTAATGGAAACGCCAATTTTGGCGTGAAGCTTAATCCCCTTGTTTCCATTAGTCTAAGCTTTTTGCCGACAACTAGGAAAAAGTCGACATATTTGAATCCTAAAATCCTTTGCATTGCCTCAAGAGTTTTTGCGCAAACCTCTTCCATGCTTTTTGCCTTGTTTAAACTGCGCCCATAGGCATTTAGTGCAGAAAGTTTCTCCCTTCTACTAAGGTTGCTTATCGCTATAGCCACATGGGAAGCCAATAGTTCTAGAAGCTTTTTATCTTCCTCTTTGAAGGCTGCTGGTTTTTTGCTTTCAACGTTTAATACGCCTAAAACTTTCCTTCCCATTTTCATGGGTGTTGCGAGTTCTGAGAGGATTTCTTCGCCGCCCCTCACGTATGCTTTCTCCTCTCTTACATCTGGAATAATTATTGATTTTCCAGTTTTAGCCGCCTTAACAGTTATACCCCTATCTTTGTCAAGGGGCAGTTTAAGGAAGAAGACCTTTGAGTATCCCCTGTAGGCAACCATTTTCAGAAACTTTTCTTCCGCCATGAGAATTGAGGCATATTCAAAACCAAGGGTTTTCTCCATAGCGTCTAAAGCCAGTCGATAAATCTCTTTAATGGACCTTGCATCATTAAGCCTTTTACCATAAATGTTCAGCTCTGAAAGCCTCTTTTCAAAAAGTTTTCTCTCCACTTCAAGTTTTACGCGTTCTGTTATATCCAGAACTTGAGCTATTGTGCGTATTCTGTTTTTGGTATATCTTAATGTTACAGCTCTAACCTCGATTTCCCTTTCAGCACCATCCTTCCTAACGATTTTCAGCTTGTATTCTGAAAGAACCTTCTCCTCATTTTTATTCAGCCTCGTTTGTATGCATAGTTTCTTGTTTGTGAAGAGTGCTTTGAATTCCTTTGTCAAGAACTTTCTGAAATCCTTCCCAACTATCTCCTCTTTTGGGTATCCCAGAATATTGGACAGTTCATTATTGGCGTAAGTAATCTTGTAGGTTTCGTCTATTATTGCTATTCCATCATGAGAGTTCTCGACAATTGAGCGGAAGAGCTCCTCCCTTTCCATAAGCTTCTCTTCGATATTCTTGTGCTCTGTTATGTCCCTGCTTACGCCAATCAACCCAGCGATGTTTCCATTTCTATCGCGGATTGGAACCTTAATTGTATCGAAAAACTTTTTATTGCCTTTCTCGTCCACTGTTTGCTCTTCAACATGGACGGCAACGCCCTTGCTGAGCACTTCTTCGTCGCTTTTCCTGCATTGGGCAGCCAAATCCGATGGGAAAAGCTCCTCGTCCCGTTTTCCTATAATATCTTCTTTCTTCAAGCCCACAAGCTTTTCGAAGGCGCTGTTTACAATGAGGTTTCGCCTTTCAGCATCCTTGAAATAAACAATGTCTGGAATCGCCTGAATCAATGTGTTTAGGGTTGTCGTAATCCTTTGAAGGTTTTCCTCGTACGCTTTGCGGTTCGTCACGTCGCGGGCTATTCCAAGCTCCCCAACTATCTTTCCATCCTCAATTAAAGGCACACTTGTAAACTCGCCAACTAGGTAGTCGCCGGACTTTGAGCGGACACGAAGTTCGGTAATTTCAGGTTTGCCAGCGAGAGTTTTCTGGAAGGAACCTACAGCCTTTTCAAGGTCTTCTGGATGTATAAGCTCGGTGAAGGGTTTTCCAATCCACTCTTCACATTTCCAGCCGGTGATCTTCTCAAAGGCTGGATTAAGCGAAATAATTCTCCCATCAGATGAAATGCTGTAAATGACGTCTGGGGCAGCCTCAACAAGAGTACGGTACTGCCTTTCGCTTTCAGCCAAAGCCCTCTCTGTTCTCTTGTGCGCGGTTACATCCACGGCGATTTCAAATCGGACGTACTTGTTTCCAGGCCAGCTTATGGCTTTATCTATGCACTTGTACCATTGATTCCTTTTCCTGCAGTGGTACTCCCACGTGTAGGTTTTTCCAAGGTTTTCTCCGAAAATATACTTGTTAGTGCAGAAAGGGCATGGACTTTTGGCGCCATGAATAACCTCATAACATTTTCTGCCCGCGACCTCTCCGCCGAGAACCTCTTTAAACTTGTCATTTGCGAAGAGTATCTCGTATGTTTCTGGGTCTGCCACATAGACAAGGTCTTCTAAGCCATCAAATAACGCGTGAAGCCTTTCCAGAACATGGGACGCATAGTCGGTTCTTTCCATGTTTTAGGCATCACCCGAAAAAATGCGCTTTTTTAGGCTTTCCACACTATTTATTAGGCTTGGCTGCTGGTTTTCAGGCTCTTCAAATTCCAATTGGAACTTGTCGTAAAGCTTTTTCAGAATTAGTTTTTCGAGGTATGATGCTCCGGGGCCGAAGATTTTTTCTAGGGCTTTTTGGAACTCTGTTAGGTTTTGGGGGATTTCTTCCCGTTTTATTTTGAAGGTGTTTTCCAAGTGGAACAGTATGGCTTGTTTTGGGGAATCGCCGAGGGTTGATAATCCTTCTTCGAGGGCTTCTAGGAATGTTTTTTGGAAGTCTTTTGGTGGCACTTATTGTCGCCTTTATTCAGTATATTGAATCTTAAGATGCATTAAACCTTTTCGAAAACAACATTAAAATCCTTATGAATCCAAAATCAATACCAAATCTAAATCCTGAAACACTGAAGCCTCAATGCTTAGCCTTAACCTTCTTAAAGCTCCTCCTCGCAGCCTCCACATAATTCACAAAATCGAACTCTTTACTCGCATCCCATTCAAGAGGCTTGCCAACGCGGTCATAAAGCTTCTTCATTATCAGGATTTCGAGAAACCGGGCACCTATGCCAAAAATTTTCTCTAGGCCTTCCGCAAAATCCCCTATGCGTTTTGGAATCTCTTTTCTGGGTATTTTGAACTTTTCTTCGAGGTGATAATAAATTGATTGTTTTGCGGATTCGCCCAGCGAAGCTAAAGCCTCGTCAACAGCCTCAAGAAAGATTTCCTCGAAGCTTTTGCCCGTCAACTTTTGCTCCTCTTTCCTTATGCGTCCACATCAAGATTAGAGTAACGGTTTAACGTTTTCTCGTTATAAAATTTGTGTGACCGCTTCAATTTTAAATTGCTGATTAAACGGAATTCGAATCGGATTTAGGGTTTCGGGGCTTGTTTGCGGACGCGTTCCTTCATTAGGCTTAGCTCCTTTGCATAGTCCATCAAGGCCATTCTTAGGGTTTCGCTTTCGCTTGTGCCCAGCCTTTTTGATAGCTCCACTAGAATCTCCTTTTGCTCGGCGCTTAGGACAACTTTGACTATGCGTTTTCTTGGCATAATCGAGCCTTCAGTGTATTCTGTATATTTAGTATATCAGAAACACTTAAAAGACTTACTCCACAAAAATATTAACAAGGAAAAGGAGATCAAAATGAAAACTTTACGCATATCAGACGACGTCCACCAGAAACTCACAGCCCTGCTCGGCGAGCTTATGGCCCAAACCAGCAAGATGCAAACATACCAAGACGCCATTGAAGCCATGCTATACCAATCCGTCATACTGCCACCAGAACTCCTAAGCGAGGTTGAAAGCTTCATCCAAACCTACAAAGGAAGAGGATACACAACAAAAGAGGAGTTTATACGCCAAGCAGTGCGCTTCATGCTGAAATGGGAGTCTGGCGGATACGAGTATGTGGAGGTTCCAAGGGAAGATTATGAAAGGCTTGACAAGGCTTTAAAGGAGATGGACACCCCCTACACGAATGCCGAAGACTTCATTTACAAACAGATTCAAAAAGCCCTAGAACAATACGAGGAATGGCAGAAAATGAAAGAGGGCGGGAGGAAACGACCATGAGCCGCGCAGTGCTAACTGCAATCCTAGCAGAAATAGGCGTAATGCTAAACGAAACGGAAAAAGAGTTGCTTTACCATGAGCTTTTAGCCTATTTTGGGCTTGTCGGCGCGTTAAACGAGTGCCAAGCCCTAGAAAACGCCTGGCAAGACCCCTACAACAAACGCGAAATAGAAGAATTCATAAGGGCTTGGCTGAGGCGAAAACAAAGGCGAGGAGAAGAAATAATAACATGGGTAGTCTAACTCAGAATGAATCATTTTTATGCACTTCTATTGGTTCTTCCCCCATTATGCTTGTTTGATGCTTTGTTTTTCACCCTTATGAAACAAACATATGTCTCCTATGGCGTATATTTCACCGTTGTTGTAAACGAGGGCGCTCCTCTCGGGTATGGCATATATCTTTCTGTTCATTGAAAGTCTTTTAAGTTCTCTATCTTTCGAGGACTCATAATGAACGTCGACGCTGAAATCCACAAGTCCGAGACCTGAGAATATCACAGTTTCATGATGAGTTCTGCCTTTCGTAAGTATACACTCCTTGCATAGTGCTAAGGCACCGGCACTATTTCCAATTATAACCTTACCGGACTTTTGCAATAGCTTATCAGCATCCGCATTTTTTAATCTCCTAACCAAAATCTTCGTATCCCCACCTGGCAAATAAATTAAATCTGATCTATTGATTTTCTTCTCAATTTCATCTAATGAATCTGAGAGCTCTGCGAATTCTATGTCACTTGCACCAAGTTCTTTAAAATACTCCTTCAGAATTTCCTTATACTTGTCCGCTTTAGCGACAGATTTCGCTGTCCAAGGAAAAATT
This sequence comes from Bathyarchaeia archaeon, assembly GCA_038870595.1. Taxonomy (GTDB): domain Archaea; phylum Thermoproteota; class Bathyarchaeia; order Bathyarchaeales; family Bathycorpusculaceae; genus JAGTQI01. The sequence goes on along the minus strand of JAVZJU010000003.1, from coordinate 77,064 downwards.
AGAACAGCGGGTGCGCCACCCGCATCGCAAAAAGCCTTTTTGTTGATTTCCTTGGAGTCTTTCTTTATTACATCTTCACCGCCGAGAAAATACAATTTCACCATAACAAAAAGAACATTTGCATTTCTTAAATATTTATCCCGACATGAAAATTCGCCCGCAGAAGACCTTTGATCTAGAGGGTCGGGCTCCACAGTTTTAAGTTTGAATGGCTTATAGAATAAGTGGGTGGTTTTATGAGGCTTAAGGGTAAGGTTGCTTTGGTTACGGGTTCAAGTCGTGGTATCGGTAGGTCTATTGCCCTTGCCTTTGCTAGGGAGGGAGCAGATATTGTTGTTAATTACCTGAGGTCGAAGGAGGAAGCTAGGCATGTTGTTTCGGAAATAGAGTCTTTTGGCAGGAAGGCTATAGCTGTTAGGGCTGATGTTTCAAAAATTAGCGAGGTTCAACAAATGGTCAAAGAATGTATTAAACAGTTCAGTGGGTTAGATATTTTGGTGAATAATGCTGGAGACTTCTCAGTTATGGATTTTAGCCTTGAAAATCCTGATTGGCAAGGCTGGGAGAGGATGGTTGATGTTAACATTAAGGGTATACTAATCTGCTCGCAAGTCGCTTCCAGATATATGCTAAAACAAAGAGGCGGTGCAATAATCAATATTGTTGCCGACTGGGCTGGAGGTGGACTAAGCTACATGCTTACAAAGTCTGCAGGAATCCCGCTCACTAGAGGTTTGGCTAGGGCTTTGGCTCCATGCATAAGAGTGAACGCGATATGCCCAGGATCAATAGATACGGGCTGGATTTCTGCACTTTCAGAAGAGGAGAAAAGGAAATTAAAGGAAAAGATACTGCTCAAGAGATGGGGACAGCCTGAAGACATAGCAAAAGTAGCAGTGTTTCTAGCTTCAGAGGAATCTGCCTTCATAAACGGTGCCGTCATCGTTGTGGATGGCGGAGAATCAATTAATCCTTGAGCTCCACAGTGTTTTAAAATTATGATTATGCGTTAATTATGCTGTTCGGCGAAGGAAAGGGTTAGCCCCAAATTTCCTTACACTCTCCTTTCAAGTTCCGTCAAGAGAATTAAGAGCTATTCTGAAAATCTGTTTTGGCCCAATGTGTTGGGCCGTGTTCGGGCCATCTGGTTGGCTCTTGTGTGGTACAATTCGGCTTTTCATTTTCTTTGTTGTATTCTCTTTTGCTGAAAACGGCGTGTTAAGGGGCTGGTGTCTGGTTGCCTTGGGAAGTAACCGCCAACTACATTCGTAGTGGCCACCGAAATCTAGACGAGTTTGAGCCTGAAAGTCTCCGCACAATTGTGCTTTCTGAGGCTGATGGGATTAAGGCCATCATTGGTAAGCCTAAGGACGGAAAAGGCTCCACTGAGGTTGTTAGCTATCTTTTTGATGTTTCTAAGGGCTGGACTTTGGAGAAGGCCAAAGAATGGTTTGAGAGGCATTCTAGGCGTAAAGAGCATTTCTTTGCTATTTTTCCCTTCAAGGTGCTCGAGAAAATTGTTGATAAGCCACTGCGCATTCGCGGCATAGCCTTAACTGCTGGTATGAGCCGTAACTTGAACATTTATTTGCCTGATGAGCTTGAGGCTTTTGCCAGCCGGCTTGTTTCTGCGCCTGTTTATGTGGAGCATGTGGCTGCTTCGAATGCTGTTGGAAAAGTTGTAGACGCCAAATGGGATGGGCGGAACCTGTGGTATGAGGCTGAAATCCACGATGATGAAGTAGCCGAAAAAATCCGAAAAGGTTTGATTAGGCATGTGAGCATCGGCGCCGATTATGAGCGGCTGGATTTTGTTGATGGCAAAATCCCCAAAGGCTTGCACAACGCCGAACTCAGCCTAGTGGCTGTTCCAGGCGTTCCGGAGGCAAACATCCAAATCTTGGAGAGGCTTCGGGAGCAAGGCTTTGACCCTATAGCTTCTGGCGAGTATATTCTTGGATTTTATCAAGACGTGGAGGCTTTTCTGCCTGAGCATTTCGCCACTGTTTGGCTTGACCGGGAGAATGGTGTTTTAGCCATCATGGGGCGTCCCAGAGCGGAGCCGGACACCAGCCTTGTTCAGAGCATATTTTTTGCCAAGGAGAAGATGTGGGATGAGCGGAAAATCAGGGATTGGCTTAGCTTGCATCCAGCCTACATGGCGCCTGTTCCAACAGCTAAAACTTTGAAGGAGAGTGAGGCTGGTGGTGACAGCGGCGGCGGTAAAGCTGGCTCTGGGGCTGAGGGCTTGTTTGTTAAAAGCGCCAAGCCAATGATTCCCATCGAGGATGTTGCGAGGATGATAAAGAATGTTTTGCCAAGCCCGATGGTGGAGCGTAGCTGGGGACTTGGTCCCCAAAGAATGTGCCAAGAGCTTCGCAGCGTTCTGTATAGACTAAGCAAGCTTGAAGGAGCTGTGAAACAGAATGTTTGTGGGCGTTGATGGCACTTTCGCCGTTGCCTATGCATGTTTGGGAGTAAGCCAGGATGAACTGGCTGAAACCGTAAAAGGCTTTGTGTGGAGGGAGGGTGGCTTATGGCTGACAACACTGGGAAGCCTTGGATGGGTATCGGCGAGACTGACGACCCTAAGGCTGTTATTGAGACGTTTGAGGCGGCAGTTGCCATAACTAAGGGCGACCCTGTCTACTTAAGTGCTGATGATAAGGTTAGCCCAGCGACTTCTGCTCAGGATTGCATTGGCATAGCCTTGAAAAGTGTTTCTGCCGGCGACCCTTGTCCAGTGCTGGTTTGTGGAAGGGTGAAGGTGAAGGCTGGCGGTGCCATAACGCGGGGTAAAGCTGTTTATGGTGCTGATTCCAGTAAGCGCATTTTACAGTTGACAGACCAAGCCGTTAACGAGGGTGGGACGGCAACCTACACCATATACTATAATCGCAAGCTTGGTTGGGCTTTGGAGTCTGCTTCGGCGGCTGACGACCTCATCTTCATCTACGTGGAAAAGTAGGAGGGACATGCCGTGAAACCAAGGCTTTTTGAGAGTTTGATGGAGACGGACGGCGAGTTCCGCCAGCTCATGGAGAATCTGAGCCGAAGAGCTTCGACGCATCCGTTTTTGAGGCGCTATTGCGAAGTAGCCATCAAAGAGAGGCTTTTCAGCGACACTGTTGACGCCATTGGGCATATGCATGATACGCTGGTTGAGGCTGCCTACCCAGAAATGATTGGCAGAGAAATCGTTATGGTGCGTCCCACGACAGAAGCCATGGAAAGATTCCCGTTGGACGAGAAGGCTGTGGCTTACCGTTATGCTGAGGGCGCCTACACTAGGCTTAGTGGCAAGAAGGTCAGCACCGTGGACGTTTACACAAACATTGTGGCTGAAGCCTCAGAAGTTTGGACCCGCGAGTTTTTGGAAGACGCCACATGGAATGTTATGGAAACCATGACTGAAAAAGTTGGCAGAGCCCTAGGCGAGGCTGAAACCAACAAGATTCTATCCATGTATGGCGCTATCGCCGATGCTGACTTGGCTGGTGGCGCCCCAATAGACAATAATGGGCAAGCCCTAAACTGGTCTGGCGTTGTCAAGCTTCACAACGCTGTTAGGGGAGAAAACTGGCGCCCAACAGTGCTAGCCCTAAATGAAGTTCAACTCCACCAACTGCTTAACGACGACAAGTTCATTCACGCGCAGTACCTGCCTTCCGAACATGTGGATTTGGAGCGAGGCGTTGTCGGCAGCGTTTTAGGCATGAAGGTTTTGGCAAGCACCCTAGTGCCGAATGAGGTGGCTTACGCCATAGACACTAGAGTGGCTGCTGTTATGCTATTGCGCAGAGACATAACAGTGGAAGACTGGGAAGACCCTAGAACCGGCGAGTTCGGCGTTAGGGCGACAACCCGCTTTGGCTTAGGCGTACTACGCAGCAAGGCAGTGGCTAAAATGGTGAACATTAGCACTTTGCTGTAGCCAAAAGCCGTAAAGAATCCGTGAAGGGTGGCGGGTGCCTTTTGATGGAAACCATTGAGGCGAAATGTCCGAGATGCGGCAGAACCCACCAGTTGCGAAGCAAGCAAGACACTGTAATCTGCGACTGTTGGCGCATCTGCCCAATCTGCGGGGAAGAGATGACGCCCTACACACCTGACACTGCGCCAAAAACCTATGGTTTGGACGGCTTGAGGGAAATGCAAATCCTAATGGTTTGCACCCGCCACCACCCCAATTTTTATGGCACGCAAAAGCCTGTGGAGGTTATGGCTGATGCGTAAGCTCGGAGACAGGCTGCACTTGGCGAGGATTGTGCTTTCAGAGCTTAAAAAACGCCCGCTGGGCAGGACAGAGCTGGAGAAGAGGACAATCCGCCAGTTTGGAACCCACAGCGCCTTCGAGGGAATATTCCGCTACCTTGTTCAGGGCGGCTATGTGGCGAAAAGTGAGAGGCGCCACCGCGCCCCATACATGATAACCGAGAAGGGATTGAAACTTTTGGAGGGATTATAGGATTATGGGCGACGTTTTAAGGCGGCTCATTGAGGCTTTCACTTTGAAGAGGCGGAGCGGCTACGCTTCTGCAGAGTCCCAAACAATTTACGAAACGCCAAGCATCCCATTGGCTGACGTTATAAAGCTTTACGAGCGCGACCCAGCTTGTAAGGCAAGCGTGGATTTGTTGGCGGCTTCAGCCGTTGGCATGGGCTTCTACACAACGGTAAACCAGAATTTTGCAAGGGCTGGGGAAGCAAAACGTATTATAGACCAGTTTAATGAAGAGGCTAATTTGGACATGCTTTTATGCGACATGGCAAGAGTCCTAATCGCTTGTGGAAACGATTTTTGGCTTAAAATAACCCCTGAAAAGCTTATCAGTCTTCATCGGCTGCCAGTGGACGCCATAGAAAAAATCGAGTACAGCCTAATCCGTGAGGGTGGACTTAAAATCCCATATAAGGTTGAGGGCTACAAGCTTCGTTTGGCTTATGGTGGCGAAACCCTAAATCCGGAGGCGGTTATCCACTGGCGGATAAACTGTTTGGGCTCTTCTGGTTTTGGAACTGGCGTTTTGCAGGTTTTACTGCATACGCTTGCCTTCTTTTCGGACCGGCGACCAGCCTATGCTTGGATGAAAGCCAAAATTGAGCGCATAATGCCAAAAATCTTTGAGAAGTATGCTGGACCAGACGTTTTGGCTCTTCTGGAGAGGGCTGACGCTGGCACCATTCAGAAGTTTGAGAAAGCCATTAAAAGCCGCCCAGAAGAGGGCGTCTGGCTATTCTACAGTGGAAAGGGCGACATAAAACCGCTTACGATAGATCCCCGCGCAAGATTCGAATATTACATAGACTATATTGTCAACCAGTTTTATCTTGGGTGCGAAACGCCGCTGCCGAGGCTTTTCAGCACTCCCGGCTTCACGGAAGCCAGTGCAAAAGCCGCTTTGGAACTGCAGGACATGCTCATAAAACCTATTCAGCGTTATATTAAGCGGCAGGTGGAGCACGCCGTTTTTAAGCTTGTTCTGCTTCAAGCTGGGCTGGACCCTGTAGAGGCTGGGGTTCGCCTAAACTGGGGTTCTCCAAAAACGCCTCAGATAAGCGTTTCAGACATGTTGAAAGCCGCCGAGCTTGGGCTTATTCGCCCAGAAGAGTTTCGTAAAAATGCCTTAAAGTGGGGATGGGAGTTGTGGGAGCGCTCCGAAACCACTCTGGAAAGGCGGGAGGCAGAAGCCTAATGCTGTTTTTTTGCGTGTTTTTCTCCTTTCTCCCCCTCGAAAAATGTGCATGCCTCCCATTTCTGCCTTCTGGAGTGGCGGAACAGCCAGTAAAAGGCATTAAGCATTAAGGAAGGTGGATAAATGAACCTTTTACATGTTGGTTTGGGTGTGGGTGCCGCTTTAACCTATGCCTTTCTAGGATTTGCAGCTCAAGAAAAGCCCTTCAACTGGCGAAAGTTTCTACGGACAGTGGCAATAGCCGGCTTCTCTGCGCTTGGCTTGGACTTGGCTGGAATGACCTTTGACGTTTACACAGCCTTGGTTGGACCAACAGCCATAACGGTTTGGCTTCAAAAACTGGTGGACACGGCTAAACACTGAAAATAGCGGATGGGAGCGCGCATAAAATGAGCCAAGAGGTGCCGTATTGGCGTTATGAAGAGGCTTTCAAGGCTGTTCACAGCGCCCTATGTGGGCTTATGGCTCCGCCAAGCGGTAAAAGGGTTACAAAGCTTGTGTTTACATGGAATGCCGATGGCACTGTTGATACTATTAAGGCGTTCATGGGCGATGAGCTTCTTTTCACCCTTACTTTTTCTTGGAATGCTGATGGCACATTGCGGGAGGTGGCTCGAACATAAGCGGCTTCTGCCGCATATGCGAGAGACCAGAAAATGGAGGATTGAATTGAAATGGAGAAAATCAGAGTAGGTGCGTTCGTTAAGTATCGTGTAATTAAGCGGCGAGTTGGCGAGGCTAAACCCTACGCTGTAGATGAAAGCGATCATAACTGCTTCCTCATTGAGGGTATGAATGCCATGTGGAATTTGATTTGCGGAACAGCTAGCGAGACGCAGTTTAACAGCGCCAACGCTTATATTGGTGTTGGCGACGGCACAGCCGCAGAAAGCGAGTCTCAGACGGGATTGCAGGGCACCAACAAGTATTACAAGGGTATGGCAACGGGTTATCCTAAGGGTCCTGCGGATGCTGGCGACAAGAAGGCTGTTTTCCGCAGTGTTTTCGCCAGTGATGAGGCGAACTTTGCATGGGAAGAGGTTACGGTGGCTAATGGTAACAGTGACGCTGCCAAGAACATGCTTCGTATAGTGGCGAGTAAAGGCACTAAGAGTAGCGGTGAAGAGTGGACCGCTGAAGTGGAAGTCCAGTTCCAGAATCCAGCATAGCCTAAAAGGTGAATTTCAATGGCTGAAGCTTTACAAACTTGGATAAAAACGAAATTTAAAGGCTTAAAATATGGCAAATCAGCAATTCTGCTGAAAAAGTTTGACTTTGGAGCAATGATAATTGAGCCGAAAGACTTTGTTGAAATGCTTGAGTGGATTCACAAAGGCAAGGTTGTCGAGGAGACAATAGTAGGCTACAATGAAGATGGCTCTCCAATTGTTCAGAGGACGGAGAGAGACCCTACTCCTGAAGAGGTTAAGAAGCGTTGGCTGGACAGCGGCTATGTGGAGCTTTTCGAGGAATGGCTTGCAGATGGTATCATAACGGTTTCAGATTTGAAAGTTCTGTTTGGAAGTGAGAAGCCATGGCTGTAGGTGATGTTAAAGCAGCCATTCAAAGCATAGCGGCTGGGGCTTATTTAGATATTCAGCCGCCCACTACTGAAGAGTGGGTTATCCACAACGTTTACCATGAGCATGACGTTCAACTGGAACGCTACGACGGAACAAACGCTTTAGCTTTCGACACGGATGCTGGCGCAGGAGTTTACGCTAAATATGCCTTTCATGTGACCAACGCGAACAGAATCAGAGTTAAGAACACGAATACTTCAGCTCGGCTTATAGGCTATGATGGTGTGCAGACTAAATGACAAGGGTGACACCTGTCCTAACCGGTAAAAAAATCTTCAATTTCACTTATTCAAAACAGGAGACGCTTTTAGGCACGCCTGAAACTTTGCCCACTTCAGAGCCTGCAACACCTCAGATAGGCTACACGATTCAAAATAGCGATTTTCCAGTCATTTCTCCAAACGTTTACAGTAAAAAGCACATCGCGTTGGTATATGCAGGCGGCAAAGCCGTGACGGCGGCGACGATTTCATGGCGAATGAAAAAGAACGGGGCAAGTGTGGCTACTGGAAGCCTTAATGTTTCAGCCAACAACTTTTACACTTTAACTGCTTTCTTCGGCGTCGACGTGGCTGCAGGCGACGTGCTTGAAATTGCTTTATGGAGCAACCAGACGGACAGCAACTGGGACTATAAGGCGCTGCAAGTGCAGGCAACAAGGATACTTTTCCTTAACAAGCCGAGGTTGTTGACAAATGCAACTATAAACATTGCTTCTCAACCATCATTGACGCTTGGCACCCCCAATTCTTACGCTAAAGCAGCAAAAGTAGCGTATTCCGACATTATCTACGCAGATTTTATAATTAACATTTCAGTTGATGCGCTTCACGGCGGCAACACTTACGGTAATCTCCGATTAGGTTATGCTGATTATGAATACGTAAATACTGCTGCGGGGATAGCCCACCCATCTTATCGTCCATACTACTATGCCAATTATGCACCTACACAAGTCTCATTTCGGGGCGTTTTAATTGGTTGAAATCAGCGAATACGGCGACACAGTGCCCAACGCCTATTTGGACGAGTGGGGAAAAAGGCGAATAAACGGCTTAATTGAAGACGGCACAAAAATAATAGCTGCAGTTGGCGTTGCGCCCATAATTAAGCAATGGTCTGCAACCCTCAAAATATTCCACGTTCTCCGCAGACCAGAAAGAAAAATGTTTTACACACAAACATTAAAAACCGCCTATGTCTTCACGAAACCTCTAAGAGTTATAAAAATTTCTGCATTTCTCAACTTAATTCACGTGCAGAGGCGACCCTACCGCCTAATAAGACTTCTTCAGCGGTCAGAGCTTATTCACGAGTATTACGTGTCTAAGCCAGGCATTAAGAAGACAAGGCTTTTCCTGGTTGTAGGCGAGTTGGCTCTCCAACTGTCTGGAGACTAAAACATCCTGCTTCCTAATAGATTAAACATTTACTCGCTGTTAGAAAACTCAACATGAGCCCAAAACAAAAACATTTCAATAAAATAGCTAAAAATTAATGGTTAAATCAAAAATCGTTCAGAAAAAGGCTTTACAAACGTGAAAATTGCTTAAATTTTTCCCTTCTTAATTCTTGTTTGGAGGTAGCGGCAATTGGCAAGCGTCTCTGCAGCGGATGTTCGAGACGTTCTAAACCTGGAGGATGTGGAAATTTCAGATGAGAAGATTTTGAAGATGATTAAGAGAGCTGAAGTAACGCTTGAACTTGAGCTTGGAAAAGAAATTGACTATGCGGACTGCACAGAACCCGAAAAGGAGGCTATAACTCTTCTCGCGGCCATATACGCCATCTGCTATTTGACAGGCGGCTCTGCTGTCGGCTTAAACTTCACCCTAGGCGACAAAAGCATAAGCGTACTAAATAATGCTCCGCCACTAAATGTTTTGCAAGGCGAGTTGGAGCGAATTTTAGCCGTTTTAAAGCAGCCCTACGTGGGGAGGATTTGAGCCCTTTGGGAAAAGTTCCAGAAGCCTATTACGCCTTTGTCATGGATTATGCACCCTACGTTTATGTTTTCCCGCCGGGCACTCCAGACCAAGAGTGGGGAAGAGCCGCCTTCACAGCAGCCTTCGCCGTAGACTTCCTCTATGAAGCTTATTTCGCCAAACAGTTTAGCGATCGAAAAACAGTTATATACGAAAAGGTTGTTTCGCTGGCGGATTGGATTTTAACCCAGCAGTGCACAGACCAGCAGAAAAAGGCTTATGGCGGATTTCAAAGCACAGAAAACAGCACTTATTATTATGCTATAGATGCTTGCCGTGTTATCCCGTCGCTTCTTAAAGCCTATGAGTTGACCGGCAACGGCGACTACTTGAATGCTGCACGGTTGGCTGGAAACACTTTCCTTAGGGTTATGCAGGAACAGCAGCCTTATGGTGGTTTTGCAAGAGCCGTTGATGTAAGCGATAATTGGCTTTTGCAGTTGGATGTTGAATGCCTCTATGGGCTTATTGGCTTAAAAATGTTGGCTGAAAAGTATGATGTGGCAAACGCTGGTCTATACCAAAACATGATGCACAAGGCTGCTGATTTCCTCCGCGAGGGCTTTGAAGGCTTATGGCTTCACTATGACCCCTCTGATGGCAAGTGGCATCGTGTGGGCTTGGCGGAAAACGAGGTTTACGATGACTGTTTCGCCTATGGGCTTTTGGGCTTATACGCCTATGAGGGCTGGAGCCCCTCATGCCAAAAAGTTTACAATTTCGTTAATTCGATAGGGGCTTCTGCGCAATATCCAGCCTATAACTCGACTATTTGTTGGGCTGGCTACATAGACGTTGTTTCGCGTTTTCCAGCATGCGACTATTATGACGGTGTTACCGCTGGCGTGTTGTGGAGCATCCGCAAATACTATGACAAGCCAAGCCTTGCCTATAGCATGAAAATCATAGAGAAGCATGCTGAAAATTTTATGTTTTGGGGCGTCAAGCATGCGGACTACAGCCCGGTCGAAGAAAAGTGGGCTATGGCTACAGTTTGCTGGCTGGCGAGGCTATTCCTCAACTACCAAGAGCCTTTAACGCGTTTTACTCAGGTGCTTAGGGCTTATGGCAAATGGGTTACGCTCTTCCCCCTTGTGGCTGTTGGCGAATCCACGGGCTACGGCGAGGGCATAGAAATCCAAGCCTTTATCAGTCCAACTCGGGCCGACGAGGTTCTATTAGAGCCCGGCTACGTTATAAGCGATTATGTTACGGTTTACACTTTTGCGCCGCTCCGTGTTCGGGATAAAATCCGAGTTGGGAGCGTTGACTACGAGGTTTTAAGCGTTCAAGCCTTCGAATGGCGGGGCGAAATCGCCTATTTTAGGGCTAGTTGTAGGAGGCTGAATGCATGAGCGGAACCGAGAGCCCAGTGGACGTTGTTATCCAGTTGCTAAGCGAGAAAATGCATGTTGTTAAGGAAGACAATAGCCTAGCCAAAATCCAATTTAGCCGCGAATGGCTAAGCCAAGAGGCTTTACAAAGTGTTGATGGGCATGTGACTGTTGGCTTGGCAGAATGCCTAGATACAAAACTTGAGTTAAGCGGCAAGCTCCGAAGACGCTTATACACAGTACACGTTAATGTTTGGAGCCGTGACAGGCTTATCCGCCAAAAAATGGTTGAGGAGGTCATGCGTGTCATCCACGAAAATCGCAGTAATCCGGGCGGCTCCTTGGCTTATTTGGATGTGGTTAATTATCGCGATTTGGACCGTGTGGATGTTAAGCCCTTCATCTATCGGACAGAGTTTGTCTTGAAGTCATGGGTATTCGAGAATATAGGAGTGTGAATGCGGAATGCCTGAAACCTATGGGGCGCATGAATGCCGCGTCTACTATGTGCAGGAATCCACTTATGGGCAGACGCCAGCAAATCCCTCAATGCTTGGAGTAAACGCTGAAAACGTTGAGCCTTCGTTAAATCCAAGCCTCATTCAAGTGCGGGGTGTAGGCAGCAGAGATTTGGCGGCTTTGAAACGGGGACTGCTAAAGCCAGCTTTGAAGGTTAGCCACATACTGCCCAGCGACGCACCTATAGGCTTTATTCAGCATGTGCAAACCCTCAACAGCCTAAGCATACAAGTGCTCTACTATAAAGGGTTGTTTGCCTCAGCAACGGACATCATAAGCCTACTATACAAGGGCATGCGGATAGACAAGCTTTCCGTAGAATGCGACGTAGACGAGGTTGTTAAGGCAACAGTTGAGCTGATTGGACAAGATGTTGCGGTTGGGACGGGCAAAATCACAGGCGCCACTTACGCGGACTATGCCGGGGCAGTTCCCTACCACCAGAGCCTTGTTCAGAGAGGAGCAGCAGACGGCTCAAACTTGTCGGCTGTTGAGCGGGTTACAGACTGGAAATTCACTATCGAAAACAACCTTAAACCAGTGCCGGTCATCCGAACAACAAGCGGGCACCTGCTCAAATATTTGCCAGCCCGCCACAGAGAATTAAGCGGCGAGTTAACCTTCGAGTTTGAAGACAAAGGCGAGTTTGAAGACGTTGTAAATGACAGCGAATTCAGCCTAAAATTCGGACTTGGCGGCTCAAACTATGCCCTTTTCAAGTACTGCAAATGGGAAAATGTTGCAACGCCAACACGCATAGAAGACTTAGTCAGCCTCAAAGCCCGCTTCATAGCCAGAGACGTGGTGATAGCCTAATGCGAACAGAAACAGTCACGATAGGCGAAGAATATGGCAAAGAGTATGCTGGCAAATACGTTTTCCAGGAGCTTACATGGGCGAAGCGCAGCCGAATAATCCAAAAACACACAAAATACCATCCACTAACAGGGCAGGTGGTTAGCAGCGACTACATAGCCATCCAAGCCGAAACAATAATGGCAAGTCTAAAAGAACAGCCACAGCACAAGCCCATAACCCTTGAAAAACTTTTAAGCGAAGACCCGGAGAGGGGCATACCAATAGCTCTTGGCGAATTGTTCAGCCAAATCGTTAACCGCCTAAACAATGTTGGCTTTGAAGAAGCTGCTTTTTTATCAGAGCCATCAGAAGCCAAAAGCCAAACCATGTGCTTACAGAGTTCCGCCTCTGCAAAGAGTTCGGATGGACACCGCGGCAGCTCGCCCGACAACCAGCAAAAACCATCCAACAGTTCATCGTCATCCTAAACGAGCTGGACCGCCAAGCTGAAGAGGAAAAAGCCAAGATGGAGCGTGAAAGCAAATGTCGGTTGAAGTAAACATCGAAGTGGATGCCGAAGAGGTCTTGCAAGCACTTCAAAGGTTGGATGAGGCTATGCTTAGGCAGGTTCGCGAACAGCTTGAGCGTTGGGCTACGGAGGTCCGCGAATACGCAAGAGCCCTAGCCCCAGCTAGGACGGGCTATTTGAGAGGCACAATTTACGCTAAAGTTCAGGGTTGGGTTGCCGAAATCGGCGCGGAAGCCTCCTACGCTATGTTCGTGGAGTTTGGCACCCGCTACATGCAAGCTCGCCCCTACCTTAACCCCGCCCTTCAAGAGTTTCTGCCAACCCTTGAACAAGTTATTCTTGAAGCCATTGACAAAGCAAAAGCGGAGGCTGGGCTATGAGTTTCCGTGAAATATCCATAACAGTTCGTGCCGTAAACCGTGCAAGCCACGAGTTTGCCAGAATCCAGATGGACGCTGAAGCTTTAAGCGTGCGGATTAAAAGCCTCGGCGCAGCTATGGCTGGTTTGGGCGCCACTGGTTCAGCGGTTGTGCATTTAGCCCACTCCTTCGGCATGTTAAACAGTGAACAGGCAAAAGCCCTAGCAAGCTTCACTTACCTTGTCACTACAATTGGCATGTTTATGCGTAGTTCCTGGGGCGCCGCCGTAGCCCAGAAAGTTTACGCCGCTGCCTGCTGGATAGCCAACGCCGCCCAAAACGCCCTAAACATAAGCTTCGCCACATTCTTGGCTTTAACAGGTGTGGGAATAGCCGCCATTATCGGGGCTGCCGCGGCTGTTTCCTATTTCGCCAGTCAAATGCGCTCCGCAGCAGAATCCGTAAAAGAATACAACGAGGCTGCAGGTGGACTTTACGCCGGTTTTGCTGGGAGAAGCATCCGCCGCGCCGGCGAGGAGGAGCTTTACAGGCGAGGCGTAGAATAGCATGAGCGTTGACACTCCAAAGATGGCGGTAGCCTTCGGGCAGTATGGCATACCCCAAGCCGACGTTATCGAGTGCCGCGTGCATTTGGGCTGCACAAAAGAGGTCAGCAGCTTCGAGTTGCTTTTGCAGAACTGGGACGGGAAATACAGCCCAAACGGCTCTATTCCGCTGGCTGTCGGGATGGACGGCTCCATTTCCATTGGGAGAGGCTTTAATGTTCCGCAGATAATCACCTGCCGCATTGAAAGCCTCAAATACGAATCCGCGCCGGTGGAGCATTACCTACGGGTTAGCGGGCGATGCTGGGGAGAACGCCTATTCAGACGCGTTTTCACTGGCACTTTTGAAAACATGAAAGGCGAAGACATAGTCAAGCATCTACTGGACTATTATGTGGGTTTAAGCCACACGCGGGACAGCACAGAACTTGTTGAAAACACAAGCACCCTTTACGTTAAGCTTGAATATGAAAACACACCAGTCTTTGATATACTACGCTATATTGCGGACTCCGCAGATTATTACGGCACTATAGGCTATGATTTCCGCGTGGCTCCAGACGGGAAATTCGAGTTTTTCAGGCGGAACAGCAAAACAAGCAGTGTCAGCCTTTCCGAAGCTATTGAGGAGTATGAATATCGAAAAGACATTAGCCGTATAAGAAACAAGATTTACGTTTATGGAGCGGCTGAAAAGAAGCTGCCTTCAGACTCCAACGAGGACGGGTGGACAGAATCCACAAGCGGTTGGACTTCCAACGGCACAGTAGCCACAGATTCAAACCATGTAAGCGAGGATGGACAAAAGAAATACACGGATTCCCTCTGTGTTTACGCTTATGGCGGCAGCGCAGACAGCGAAATAAAGCTTTATCGCAATTTGCCCAGCGGCACCAAGTTTAACAGACCGGGCAATTTTAAACAGGTTAACGTTTGGATTAACTGGACAAGATACGGCAGCGGCTCGCCAACAGCCGCCAAATGTATCCTTTGGCAAAGCGCCAACGACCACTTCGACTTGGACATTAAGCCTTTACTGCCGCCCCAAGCCAGTTGGGGTAAACTCGTATTGCGAACAGACCAGCCCACTTGGGAAAAAGTCGGCAGCGCCGACTGGAACAATCCGGTAGGCGGCATAGAGTTTCACATTTGGCACCCTGAAGGCTGCACTCCAGTTCTCCGCTTAGACCACCTACACTTTTCAGACTGCCGTTACAGTGCCATGCAGGAAGATGCTAACAGCCAATCAGCCTACGGCCTACGCGAACTATCCGTAACAGATGAGGAACTGAAAAGCGACAACGAATGCCAGTTAAGAGCCAAAGCCCTATTAGACTATTACAAAAATCCCACAGAACATTTAACCATCCGCAGCACAGTCCTCGATTATGGCACAACGCCTATCTTGCCAGGCGACAGAATCTACGCTGAGCTGTCCAACGAAGGTGTAAGCGGATACTTCCGCATAGAAAGCGTTGAATACCACGTGGACGCCAAAACCCAAACGCTTGAAATAACCCTTGAGCTTGGAAGGGAAAGCCCACTTTTAGCCGACTACCTATACGCTTTAAGAAGCAAAATAGACCATTTAAGCCGCTATAAGGCAGGCGTTGCGAGGGTTTGAAGGGCTTGTCGAGGGATTTTAAGCGGACAGTTATAGAGGTTCGCGAGGACTTGCACCATGAGGTTCGGAAGTTGGCACTGCTTAACGATTTGCGCATCTATCAGCTTGCCAACGCCATAATAGAAGAGTTCCTAAAAGACGAGCAGCGGGTGAAAGCCCTAATAAAGAGGCTTAGGCTTCAGCTTCAGCCTCCGCCTTGACAGCTTCCAATAGGCTTTTTATCTCGGCTTTTTCCGCCTCGTCCAGTGGTAGGGCTGGCGATCGCGGGTAGCCTGCTGGCAATCTCAGCATTTGCATGGCTTCTTTTATGGCTGAAAGCTGGTTGAAGCGCTTGACAAGAACTTCGTTTATGCGGGTTATTGTCTTTTGCAGTTTTACCGCCTTTTCAATGTCGCCTTGCTTGTAGGCTTTGTATAGGCTTGCACACAGCCTTGGGTAGGCGTTGGCTACGGCTATTACTGCGCCTTTCCCGCCCAGCATAAGTGTTGGCAGTACAACGTCGGCTGTCCCAGCCAAAACGGCTATTTTTTCGCCCACTAGGCGTATGGTCTCTGTTATTGTGGATATGTTTCCACCGCTGTCTTTTACGCCGACAACATGCGAATATTCTTTGGCGAGCTCTGCAATTACGGCTGGTTCTAAAGCGTAGCCAGTAAACTTTGGGACACTGTAGAGGATTATGGGCAAGTCAACAGCCTCCAAAACAGCTTTGTAGTGGGCTGTTAACTCGCGGTTTGAAAGCCTAAAATAGTAGGGCGTGACCACCACTGCGGCGTCGACGCCCAAGTCTTCGGCGTCTCTTGTAAGGCTTATGGTTTCCCAAGTGCTTGGCGCGCCTGTTCCAGCCACAACCGTTATGCCACTTTTGGCTTCTTCTAGGACTGCGGCGATTATTTTTTGGCGTTCCTCCCTAGCCAAATATGGGGCTTCGCCATTACTGCCACAAGGCATAAGCCCATCAACGCCACCTTCAATCCAGAACCGCGTGCATGTGCGTAGTGCCTTCAAGTCTATTTCGCCTTTTCCAGTGAAAGGCGTAATGTGGGGCACAATTATGCCTTCAAGCCTTGTTTTTTGCATGTTTCCATTCCCTTTCTGGTGAAGGTAAGGGTTTGCTTTCTGCGCTTATAAAATGTGAGTTTTTGGTGTGGCTAAAAGCTGATAAGCATGTTAGGTTAAAAGATGTTGGGTGGTTGGCGGTTTTGGATTGGCGTAGGTTGAAGCCAGAGCAGAGGGTGAATTTCGCTGTTGACATGAGCGATGTTTGCATCATGGTTTGTGCTGAAGGCGTTAAAGCCCAGAATCCACGTTTAAGCGATGAGGCGCTTATCGAGCTTGTTAGAGAGCGCCTAATGTATGAGAAGAATTTGCGAAGGGGAAGCTGTGAGGAAACGCATTGTTGAGGAAACATTGGAGGCTAATCCGGAAAAGGCTGGAAAACGCCTAAAACCATCGGATTTCTGGAGCTTAAGGGTAAGCGATTACAAAGCCATATATGAAATAGACAAAGCCAACACCAAAGTAATCGTCTTGTTTGTTGGGTATAGAAATAGGGTTTACGAAGACCTAACAAAAATGCTTTAGGGGTTTCCGCCGCGGTCTTCTTCCGTGAAAGGCTTAATTTTGCCCTTGTCCACACCGAAAGTTTCATCAAGTTTTTGTTTGCGGTGGGGTTTTTTGGGGCTGCCAAATTAACTGGGCTGCTCCTATTCCGAACACAAATCCCGTGTAATGGATGAAGATGTTTACTATGACGTTTCCTTGAACTATTTGAGTAGGGAATAGAATTAGGTTGAATGCGAAGATTAACATGTATAGGAAGGGTAGAAGCATGTTTGTCAATATTACTGCGATTTTTGGGTTTTTGATTTTTTCTTGAAGTTTGTTTTTTGCTTGGGGGGCTATGCTTTTCACAGTTTTGTAGGTGAATGCGCTGAAGGTGGCTAGTACGGCTATTGCGATTACTGTGATTGTTGTCGTGGGTATGAAATAGGTTAGGGTAAATAGAAAAGCGATGAAGAACATGACGGATAGATGTGCATAACTTGTATTCACTTTTAAAATGTTGTGAAGGAAAAGCACATAAGCAAAGATTAAGGCGCCTAGAAAGGCGGATGTTATTCCAGAAAAGCCATAGCTTCTCGTGTGCGCGTTCCAGAAGGCGCATACTCCAACCCAAACTAGCGAGAGAATAAAGGGCATTGCTAAACAGTTGAAAGCGAACAGCTTATAAAAAAATCTGTTTCCATTTAACATGGAAAGAAAGCCGTAAAGAAGTAAAGCAGCACCAAGAAAAACAAGCATGTTAGGCAATAAGTGGTTGACAAAATCTTTATGAACAAAATGACAAGTAAAAAGAGCAAAAACATTCAATGAATCACTGCGCAAAATCAATAGTTCCTTGATATTGTTCGGCAAATGATAAATAAGAAGAAGAGCCATTACAACTGAAAATATGATTGTTAAGCATAAACTCTTACTTTTTATCAACTTCACTTTCATTGTGATCTCTGTTGTATAGTTAAAATTTTTAATTATTTAGAGCATTTTCTAGAGCAAGCATCGTTGCACATACTAGAACTAAGCAACATTTTTAGTTCTAGAACTAAATATATCTAAAGTGACTTTGATGAACTATTTTAAGGTGTAACTATGAATGAGGAAGAAGAATTAGTACAGTTAAAGGAGATATATGACGAACTATGGCGTGATGCGAAGGCGTTAATTAAGGACACGAAAAGAAGCATCGCCGTACACCTTTATTCCGCCATAACAACATTTAGTGTCGCGTTTTTATGTGTTTCATACTTTGCAATGTACTTATTAGCATTATTTTCCGGCGAAACAACTATGCTTAACTACATTGGCGTAGTCGTTGAGCCCATAGGTTTCATTGTTTTGGTAATATTCGGCGTAAAACTGCTACAATGGTACGATCTGCTTAAGAAACGATATTCAAAATTAATCGAGATGGAGAAAACAATCGAGGATTAGAGGATGAAGCGGAAGCGGTATCCACCGCCTTCAAGAGCATCTGAAAGATTAAAAAAGTATTTGGACGTAATCAATGAGAAACAGTCGGAACGTGGTGTGGCATTGCGATTTGATATTTATAGACTGGCAAGAAGTGAAGCCCAAACTGATAAATGGATAAAATATCTTGAAGAGAATGGTCTTATTGAGCGTATATCGCACAATGGAAAAGAAGCGTTTAAGAAGACACAAAAAGGCGAAATTATGCATGAAATATTGAGACACCGTGACTTAGTTGGCTTATTAACAAGAGAATTAAGCGGAGATCGATTAAAGTCTTGGTGAAACACTCAACAACTTCTAAAGTCTTTGCGTTGATTTTCAGCAACATTGCTATTTTCACAGGTCTATCACCCTTACACCATAACATTCAATGTCAGGATTATATAACTATACCTTATGGTTTCGCTTTTTTACTTCTCTCGGCTTCCCATCTTTTATAGGCGGTTATGATTGTTTCCTTAAGTTTTGAGCATATCCTTTCTTCAATAAGACAATCGTCTAGCATATCCAGGATTTCGTCTTTCCCCTTATCTAAAAATAGGAAAACTCTGAGACAATCACGTAAGTATCTTTCTAATTTATTAACTTCATCCCAAGATACGTCAACATTTTCGACACCGTGCACTATCTTACTCCGTTTGTAATACAACTCGTACACCGTGTCAAATACTTTTTTTCTGTCTAGACCTAAAAAGCTCAATAACAATGAGATTCTTAAGGAAGTTCTGAATCTGACTTCTTCACCTACAGAAAATAGAGCTTCAAGGGCGATAAACAAATCTATAATTTTCCTTTGGATATCATGTTCTGCAAGGGCCATATAATAATATTTAATACCATGACGAATGAAGGCTTTCGAACTATCCTCAAAAACGCTTTTCAAAGACTCATATGCTCTCAAGGCATATTTGAGAGCTGAACATGATTCATTCACAATTCTGGGGTCTTCTCTCCATTCTACTTTTATAGTAAACACTTTTGGAGGAATTTTACCAAAGGGTGTTTCATTTGTGATGGGAGAGGCAGCATAACCTGAAGGCAATGCAACGAACCGCCCGGTTTCCAACGCATAAAGCTGAAGTATGTTAGCAACATCCTTTTCAAATTCCGTATGAATTGTCTTTTTATCCTCGACCTCTTCTTTTGTAACTTTCATGATAAGTTGTGCTTCATCGACGTTTTCGCCGCAACGTTTGATAATTACGTCTCCATAGGCTATTTCTTCATTAGGAACAATTAACCCCTTAATTATAAAAGAAACTTGCCAATTCTTTTTATTCAAAACGGTTCACCAAGTGTAGTGAGATTGCAGTGCTTATTTTGTTTTGCTCTATTTGATATCAATAATTAAAACGAAATTTAATCTGAGGAGAATCGGCAGGTAAATTTATGAATTTCTAAATTTCGTTTTTCTTTATATTTAGTTTTCTGTTCGTTTTCTGTTTGATGATGGTGTATGAGGGAGGTTGTTAAGCGGGTTAAGGAGTTAAGTCTTGGTGATTTGGTTCGTGTTGAGTGGTTTGACGCCAGCATAGGCAAGAGTCTCAGCGGCGGCTTAAACGGCATAGATGTTCCAGTTGTCAGCTGGGGCATATTCCTAGGCGTTTTGGGCTCTAAGAACAGGCATATTATTTTGGCTCAGAACTGTTTTCGTTATGCTGATGGCTTCTACGACATTGATTATACGGCTGTGCCGCTGGCTTGGACAAGCAACACCAATGTAATCGCTAAGGTTCATGTTCCACTTGAAGAGGCCAAACAGCTTCTAAACAGCTTCTTGGTGGGCGGCAAACGCGCCTCAATAAAGGGCAAGAAGCACCACCAACAGAGGGTTAAAAACCATGAATGACTGGATTAAGAAGGCTTTGACGAGACGTGTTAGGCATAAAGAAATCCCACCAGACCCAAGGCTACTCATAGGCGTAAAATTCGCATTAGCCATGACAATATGCCTATCCGCCCTAGAAGTCGCCCATCTGGCTTTCACTGGCAGGTGGAACAGCGAAATCTTCGCCGCCATAACGGGCTTGACTGGCACTGTAAGCGGCATTCTCATAGCACAAAAAACCTAGAGGGGGTATCCAATTTTGCAGTCCTTCAAGCCTAGCAAAATTGACACCGCAAAGCCTTCCCGCACAGCCATGTTGAAGAGACGAGTGGCAGAACTAAAAGAGGAGGTGAAAACAGATACTCAGAAAATCAGACTGAAAACCATGAAACAACTCGAAGAACTCTTCAACATGGCTTCCGAAATGGCGAAAGGAGAAATCCAATACCAAACAGAAAACGGCAAACCCCAAAGAATAACCATCAGCCAGAGGCAAAGATGGGCACGCGTAGCCGCCTACATAGCCCAAATAATAAACGGCGTAGCCACCCACTTCGACGAACACCAAATAGACGAAGACCTAGCAAAACTCGAGAGGCTCATAGATGAAGCCAAGACAAAAACAAAAACTCCGCCAACTGGAACAGGCGCTTGCTGAAGCCCTAACGCCGCCCATACCAGCAGACCCAGTAGAGTTTTGCACTCAAATCTTGGGCTTCCAGCCAACCCAGTACCAAGCAGACCTAATCCGCAAATTTCAAACCAACCAGTTCACTGCTGCCAGATGGTGCCGCCAAAGCGGAAAAACCCAAACAGTATCCGCCTTATTGCTACACTACGCACTAACAAACCCAAACACACAGATAGGCATAGTTGGACCAAGCTGGCGCCAAACAAAACACGTCATCCGCCGAATAAACAATCTTCTCAAAAAACTCCCAAAGGGCTTATACGAAAAACCCCAGCAGACGGCGGTACGCCTAAAAAACGGAAGCATAATAGAGGCTTATCCGAACAATCCAGAAACAATCCGCGGACCAACATTGCATATCGTCTACGCAGACGAATTCAATTTTATACCAAACGACAAAGAACTCTACGACGCCATACTCTTCACACTAAGCGCAACAAACGGAAAATTCATATGCACCAGCACACCATGGCACACAGACAGCATTTTCTGGCGGATCTGGCACGACCCAGCCTACAGCGACTACGCGAAAAGCCACGTAACCCACCAACAAGCCACAGAACCCAACGGACCACTAAAACGCGAAATCCTACAAAAAATTAGGAGGCAACTGGAAAACGACCAGTGGCGATGGCAACGCGAAATGCAAGCAGAATGGGCAGAAGACCAAAACACATGGCTAACCCAAACCCTAATAGTAGCCTGCATAGACCCAACCCTAGAATACCAAGCCTACAACAAACCCGCCCAAGGACGATTCTACGCAGGACTAGACCTAGGAAAACACCAAGACCCCAGCGTATTAGCCGTACTAAACCAAGAACAAGACAACACCCTAAGGCTTGTGCACATGCACAGATTCCCACTGAAAACGCCATACGCCACAGTAATAGGTTATACAAAAACCCTATGCGAAAAATGGCAAACCGCCCAAAAACTCCTAGTGGACATGACAGGAGTAGGCGAATACATAGTAGAAGACATGAAAAACATAGGCATGAACACCCAAATAGAAGGCATAAAATTCACCCAAGAAACAAAAGAGCAACTTGCCAACAACCTAAAACAACTAATGACTGAAAAGCGCCTAAAAATCCCCTACGACCCAGAACTAATAGCAGAACTAAACACAGAACGCTACCAACTAACAAAAGAAGGCAAAATACGCCTAACCCACCCAGAAGGCACTCACGACGACCGCTTCTGGAGCCTAGCACTGGCGGCATACGCAGCAAAAACCCAACCGCCAACACCAGCCCTATGGATAGTGCCAAAATGAAACGCCAAAAAGAAATTTTCCAAATCAAAAGCATAAAACGCAGATACGACCAAGCAACCGGCAAATTCATAATAAACATAGCCTACAAAACAGCACCACCAAAACCAACAAAAAGAGTCCAAACCATAGCAGAAGCCTTCGGACTCGGCTTAGACCAAACAACAAAATTCACAATATACGAAAACGCAGAAATAAAAATAGGCGTAGGCGACATCGTCTACATAACAGGCGAAAGCGGCTCAGGAAAAAGCATCCTCCTAAAAGCCCTAGAAAAAGACATCCGAAAACACACGCCCTACACATGCATAAACATTAGGCAAATAAAACCCCCACCCAACAAGCCCATAATAGAAACAGTGGGCAAAACCTTCCAACAAGCCCTAGAACTCCTAAGCCTAGTAGGCTTAAACGATGCTTTTCTTTTCCTCCGCACCTACGGGCAACTAAGTGAGGGACAAAAATACAGATACAAAATAGCCAAACTAATAGAAAGCCAAGCCCAATTCTGGATACTAGACGAATTCGCATCAACCCTAGACCGCGACACGGCAAAAATAGTGGCATACAACCTCCAAAAAACCGCAAGACGCATGGGAAAAACCGTCATAGCCGCCACAACCCACACAGACCTCCAAGAAGACCTAAACCCATCAGTCCGCATCCACAAACGTTTCGGCAAAGGAATAACAATCCATTACCAACCAAATACGCCAGCCAAAGAATGCAGTCTAACCCGCCAAATACGCATAGAACATGGCACAAAAGCCGACTACAAAGCGTTAAGCCAATTCCACTATCGTTCAAGCTATCTGCCGCCGCCGAGAAAAATCTTCGCCATGAAACGCGGAGAAGAAACCTGCGGAGTAATAGCCTACAGCTATCCACCACCAACAATGTTCGGAAGAAGCCAAGTCTGGAAAGGCAGCCACCAACAACTCCAAAAAGAAATTAGCACAATAACCCGAGTAATAATACACCCAAAATACCGCGCAATAGGCCTAGGAACAAAACTCGTAAAAGAAACACTTCCATTAGCCGGAACACCCTACGTGGAAACATTAGCCGTCATGGCAAAATACAACCCCTTCTTCGAAAAGGCCGGAATGCGAAAGATAGCCGAAAGCAAGCCCAGCCCCCACCTGCAAAATTCCATGGAAAAGTTGGAAGCCCTAGGATTCAAGCCATACATGCTCCAAAGCCAAAAATACAACACAGAAAAGCTAAACGAGATCGGCAAAAGCGAAGTTATAAAAATCCTAACCGAACTTTCAGAGAAAGGCGCCATTCCCAGAAAAAGAATAGTATCCACAAGCGAAGCCTTCCCAAGCCACACGGAATTCAAAGAAAAAATAGAAAAGCTAAACAGTGAAGGGCTAGCAAAAGCGCTGAAAAGGCTAAGCTTCCTAGCGCAGACAAAAGTTTACTTATTCTGGGCTAAAGCCTCTGTCTTAAAACCTTCTCCACATACAACTTGGATATTAAATCAACGTCAAGCCCCATATCCCCTTCAATTTTCCGGAAAACCTCTTGCCCCAAAGCCTGCAAAGCCCGCAGCCGCTTCTCAAAATTCACCAGCGAAAGCTCACCAGTTCCTAAAGCCTCCTTAATTAACCTCCTATAATTTTTCGGTAGCCACTTCAGGCCATATGAGTAGAAAAGTCTCCATTTGGGTGCTGGCAAAAACTCCCTGTTTAAAGCAAATATTAGCCTAATCAGCAACTCAACCCCATAGTTTAGACAGTAATGGGCACTTGTTATATCACCCCTCTTAATCCAAACCTCTACCACTGTGCCGGAACCCTTCCTAACAGGGCAGCAGTACCATTTTAAGTATTCAGCGCAAACCACAATACGCTTTTTCCAAAAATTTTCCGAAACCCTCAGCTTCTCCTCCAAAACTTTTCTCGCTTCTCCATCTGGGTCGAAAACTACTTTGGCTTTTGAAAACTCCCATCTATCCGCATCATCCCAGCCATACGCTTTGAAATCCTCAATAAAATGAATTTCAAAATCTATTTCAATGCGGTGGCGACGTTCTGCATCCCGCCAAAGCCTAACTAGTTTCCTCTTCAAGTCTTCATCCCTATTTTTAAGGAGAACTACAACATCCAAGTCTGAAAACTCGTCGGCGAAACCTCTCACCAAACCACCTAGAAATAGGATGCCAGCCACGCCTTCATGGGCTGCTATTTTGGAGGCAAAGTCAGCCGCAATTTTTCTGAACTTTTTTATGCGGTTTTTTCCTTCAAGCGTTAAAACCATTTCTAAAACCATCTGCTGTTTAGTTTCTATTTGAATTTTTAATTCATAAAGCCTTTTTGAAACTCATCCTCATTTTAAACATGAAAAGGGACATGGTGCATTAATAATTGAAGGCGGAGTCAGCAATAGTTATAGCTGTTTCAGTTTGCATTTTCCTAGCCTTTTACTTCTCATACTTATCCCTTCAAGTCTTCGACGATACCATAAAAAAGCAGTTTGTCATACTTGCCTTATCGTCCCTCCTCATAGGGGCAGTAATATTCGGCTGTCTTGCCATCTACATTGGAATAAAGAAGATTTTCATAAAAGCTGAGCTAAGCGGAATCCAAGAAACACGCGAAAGTGAAGACTAACCCTAAAGCTTCATATGCCAAATTTTTTATCTTAAAACCTATGAGTATGCTGATTGGTGAAAATAAGTGGCTGTGGAAGTTTTGAAGGAAATCCTTAAAAAACGCGTGGAAGGCTATGTTGAACTGCGATACCATAAAAGGCAAACTTTCAATATTTCCGTTAAGGATGGGAAAGTCGACACACTGAACAGCGGGGCTGTGGAAGGCGCATGTGCAAGAGTTCTCATAGATGGAAGCTGGGGTTTCGCCTCCTCCACGACTCTTGAGAGAGAAAAAATTGCTAAAATGTTGGGGGATGCGACTTCCCTTGCCAAGTCTTCAAAGCCCAAAAAGAAACGCATCGTGAGACTTTCAAGCTTAAAGCCATATGTGGACAAGTATGAAACTCCAGTGAAGAAAGATCTCGGAAAGGCGGACAAAGAAGAGCTTGTCAACCTTGTCCTAGACGTGGATAAGGCTGTTAGGAGTTTCTCAAAAACAATAGTTTCCGACACCGTAACCTTTAATATTGTTGACGACAACCTAGCCTTCCTAAGTTCTGAGGGCTCTGAAATCCGCCAGCGAATAGTGCGGTGCTTTGGGGGCGTAGTAGTCGTAGCCAGAGAAAAAGGAAATATTGCCTCTGCCTACGAGGGCATCGGCGAACAATCCGGCCTAGAAGTTCTTGAAAAAACGCCGCTAATGAATGCCGGTTTAACCGCCGCTGAAAGGGCAAGCAAACTCGTTTCAGCAAAAGTTGCACCAGCCGGATATAATCAAGTAATCCTCGAAAACCGCATTGTCGGATTATTAGCCCATGAAGCTGTTGGACACTGTGCGGAGGCAGACCTCGTTTTCGGTGGAAGCTTCCTAGCCAACAAGATAGGCGAGAAGGTTGCCTCTGAAAAAGTAACCCTAGTTGATGATGGAGTGCTCCCGAACGGTTTTGGAACCATGAAGTATGATGATGAGGGCGTCCCAGCACAGAAAACAGTCATAATCGAAAGGGGCGTCTGTAAAAGTTTTTTGCATTCCCGTGAAACAGCCCAACACTTCGGCGTCGATCCAACTGGAAACGCCCGTGCCTGGACCTTCGAATACGACCCAATCATAAGGATGAGGAATACCTACATCGAAATGGGCGATTACACATTAGAGGAGCTTGCAGAAGATATAAAAGAGGGCTTCTTCTTAAAGGGCGGACTTGCTGGACAAGCCGACTTCAACGGAGAATTCATGTTCGGCACACAAGAAGCAGTAAGAATAAGGAATGGCGAATTCGCCGAATCTTTACGAGGTGTTACAATAAGCGGAAATGCCTTCGAAGTTCTAAAAAATGTGGACGCTGTAGGCAAAGACTTTGCAATGCGGACTGGCTTATGCGGCAAAGAACAGGTGAACTATGTTGGTATAGGCGGTCCGAGCCTAAGAACAAAGGTTTTGATGGGGGGAGCCAAATGAGTCTCATAGATTTTGCGGAATTAGCCGTTAAAACATGTCGAAAACTCGGGGCAGACGAAGTTGAAGTCTTCGTTCAAAACCAGCAGGTAGTGGAAGTTGTCCTAGAAAGGGCTGAAATCCAAAATGAACGCTTCAAAACCCAAAGCGGCATAGGCATACGAGTAATAAAAGACAAGAGGCTTGGATTCGCCTTCGCATCGAAACTCTCAAAAGAAAGCATAGAGGAAACCTGCAAAACCGCAGTAAGCTTGGCAAAGGTTTCTGTGCCAAACCCCGAATGGGTTTCACTTCCAACAAAGGAGAGGCTTCCAAAAACTCCAGAGGGCATATACGATCCAGAGATTGCCAACATAAGCGGGGAAAAAATGCTAAACCTGGTCATTAACGCTTATGATGCAGCAAAAGGCTATGACAAACGCGTGGACATTGACGATGGAAAGTTCTCCGCAATCCTAAACGAAATAGCAGTCGCCAATTCCAATGGAGTCGAAGCTCAAGAAAAAACAACCCGTATGGAGGGATATTTAGTCTGCGTGGCGAAGGAACACGGCGAAACGTCAAGCATGGCATACGAATATGACGCCTCTACAATGCTGGAGGAATTTTCACCAGAAAAAGTTGGAAGAACAGCTGCAGAAAAAGCCTTAACCTCACTTCATCCAAAGACAGTTGAATCCTTCACCGGAAAAGTCATCTTAGACTCAGATCCAGCCTCCTTCATACTGCTTTACCCAGTTATTAGCAGCGTGAACGCCGACAACGTGCAAAGGAGAAGAAGCCTATGGGCTGAAAAAATCGGCGAAAAAGTGGCGGCGCCAAAACTTACGGTTTTTGATGACGGTTTGATGCCGAAAGGAGTAGGCTCCCTAAACTTTGATTTTGAAGGGGTCCCAAGACAGAAAACGCCAATAATAACGCGTGGCAAACTTGAAAGCTTCATACACAATTCCTACACAGCAAATAAGGAAGGAAGGAAATCGACAGGAAACGCTTATAGAGAAAGCTACACTATGCTCCCAATGGTGGCAGCCTCAAACTTGGTGGTCAAAGCTGGGAAAAAGAGGCTTAAAGAGCTCATAGCGGAAGTTGACAAGGGCATAATTGTTCGGCGCTTCAGCGGCAACGTCCGACCGGACAGCGGAGAATTCTCAGGAATAGCCAAACAAGCAAGCTACATAGAAAAGGGACAAATCAAATATGCGCTAGGAGAGACTATGATTTCGGGCAACGCCTTCCAAGCACTAAAAGACATAATCGAAATCGGATGTGAAATTCGCCTAACAGAAATTCGCGCTTACACACCACCAATACTTGTGGACAGCATCCACATAATCTCAAAACAATAACTGCCCTAAAGCCATGTCCCAGATAAAAATCTTCAATTTCGCCGAAGAGCAGATTCAAGAACTCAGAACTTTAAAGAAACTTTGTGGTACAGAGTTAGGCTGGGAGCCTCCCCAAGAGTATTTGGATGAGTGGGTTAAGGCGGTTTTAGGAATAAGCCGCCATGACCAAAATCTCGTCAAAACTGCATGCATTAACGGCAAAATTATCGGCTATTGTGTTGCGGTTAAAAAATTGCATAATTACGAAGGGGTAGTGATGGATATCACGTGGAAAACAGCGTATATATGGGACATTTATGTCGCTAGAGAATACAGAAATAAAAGTGTGGGAGCAGCCCTTCTCGAAAATACAATAGCCTATTTAAAGTCCATAAGGATTGAAAAAGTTGGTCTCCTCGTCAACTATTGGAACGAAAACGCCAAGAAACTTTTCGAAGAACTTGGTTTTAAGCTTTGGAGCCATTCATGGTGAAAAGGCTCTAAAACGACAGAAGCCAAGGCGCCAAAACTTTTGCCAAAACAAGTATTAGGAAGGAGGAAAGTGGCACAGTAATATTATCATCTATGGGATTTGACTCAAAATGCTCAATGAAAGAGGCTACAGCCCCGGCAATAATTCCAGCCCCGCCTAAAACCGCGCCAGTAGGTATAGAAAAAGAAGCCATAGCTAAGTTTCCCCACCAAGACTTCGTCCTCCTCTTATACAAAATATTGCGCACAATACCGGTTATGGCATCCCCAACAGACATAAAAATCACCGGCAACACTCCAAACCAGAAGCTTCTCCCACCAGAAACAAGCCAGCCAAGAGTTATCACCACACCCCACATGACGCAAAAGGAAACCTCGTAAGCATTTTCCTCCGTTTGGAACCAGTACATAAGCTTCCCCTGCCTATGAGGTATGTAAAGAAAAACAGCCAAAAGCATAGCCATAACAAATGGAAAAATGGGCGTCCTAAAAATGAAAGGCACAAGAAAAGCCACCACTCCACCGGTCAAAATGTGAATAATCTTCCGGTTATAATAGACTGCAACATAGTGTTGCACACTCCGCCCAATCAAAAAGCCATAAAGCCTTTTTGTCAGAACCTCAGCTACAAAAATAACCCAGACAAAAAGCACAGCGGTGGCAATGGCTTCTTCAACAAATATCATCATACAAATAACATTTTCTCCTAAGGAGTATAAAAAACTGATGCCAAAAAATGTAAAATGGGCCGGGCCGGATTTGAACCGGCGACCTTCGCCGCGTGAGGGCGACGTCCATGAGCCTCTTCACCTTTTCATTGTTAGCCAGCTAGACTACCGGCCCACATTCAAAAATGCGGGCCTCTAATCCATAAGTCTTTCCCAAGTTTTGAAAGCGAATGGAGATTTGGCAGTTTTGTTTATTCGCAGTTTCCTTATTGTCCTTCTTGGATAACTATGCTTTTCAGCTCTTTTATCCAGGGAATTGGAACAGCGTCCTCTTGAAACCACTCAACAAGCTGTTGTCTAATAACGCTGTCCTTTTCTTCAATCGCCTCATCCACCAACTCTGCAACTATAACAACCAATTTACGCTTCATCTCTAACACCTTTTACTATAGCCAAAAAGAACCTCATGCTTTTAAGGGATGCTTCCCCCTCCGATGTATAATTAATTAGGATTCGAAATCCAAACTTTTAACATTTTCAAAGAAAAAACATGGCTATGCTTTTTCAAAAACACATCTTCTATAGCAATATTCATGATTACGGAATATTTGTTAAAGAATATGCCATAAAATATAGGCTTGATGACGATGACAAAACGGAGAAGGCTATTAGCGAGTATAAATCTAACACTAACAATATTCGTTCTCTTAAGTCTCTTATCGATATACGTAAAGCCGGTCTTTTCTGATAACGTTGGTGGTAGCATAGACCTTTTTACACAAAAAGACCCTTTTAATGGAAAAGGTTCAAACATGCCAAGCGATGCATTCAGTCCCGAAGATGTCGTTATTTTATATGCGTTGGTGGAATATAATAAATATCCTCAGCAAAACTTAATGGTGACATTTTACGTGCGAGGGCCTGATAATTCATCTTTTAGTTATGCTGCTATAACAAATGCGAGCGGTATTGCATCAATAAACTTTACGATACCGCATAAATGCCCTCCCTACGAAAATGAAACTTTCGGAGAATGGTCCTCGATGGCAAGTGTCCGCATAGGCAATAATACTTTCCAAGATACCTTGACTTTTAGAGTCGATTGGATTGTTAAACTTGTTTCGGTCAGAACAATTGACAATAATCTTGCTTATCGAAGTACTTTTGGTATAACGGGTGACGTTGGACTTGAAATCGCTCTTCAAAATGTCGCTATGATCTATAAAAATGTGACGCTCGGAATAGTTGTACAAGATGAATTAGACGTTCCCGTAAGCGCACTCGAAATTATAGATTTTGAAATTCCTCCCAACGAAAGAACGGTCTTTGTATATTGCAAACTTAACATTCCAAAATGGGCCCATGTTGGGAAGGCTGAAGTTTTTGTTTCCGCATTTACCGCCCCTCCAGGTCAAGGCGGGACGCCATATTGTCCTGAAATGTCAAGCGATTTCTTCATCACCATTTTTGAACCTCTGAAATTGGAGTTTCATGACGTAGGAATAGTGAACGTTGTTCCATCCGCAACTTCAGTAACGGTGGGTGAGCTGGTATACATAGACGTAAAAGTTAGGAATGAAGGAACGGAGTTTGAGAAATTTGATGTTAACGTACAAGTAAATGGTCAAATTATCGGCACATCATATGTCTTAAATCTTGCACCTTACTCGTCAAAAACTTTGACTTTCACATTTAATACATCATCGTTGGATGCTGGAAAATATACAATATCAGCCAATATCTCTGAACTGCAAAATGAAGCCGACGTCACCGATAACATCTTCATCGATGGAGTAATCGAGATAAAGAGACCGACAAAGCGGTTCTTAATAACCTTTGCTTCTGAAGGGCTTCATGCAGATGCAGATGGGGCAGTTTTAGTAGTTAACGGTTCACAAAAGACGGTGAACGATTTGCCATGCATATATTGGGTTGAAGAAGAAAGCATTGTAACATACTCTTATGAGACATTTGTTTCTAGCACTATTTCTGGCAAACGCTTTAGACTTGTCAACACCGCTGGGCCACCTTCACCGTTAATCGTGACAAGCAATATGACAATTATTGGGGTATACAAAACCCAATATTATTTAAGCGTCTCATCTCCCTATGGTTCGCCAACCCCGACAAGCGGATGGTTTGACGCTGGAACAACTATAACAGCATTTGTTACTTCTCCGTGGCATGGTTTACTAGGTACACGTTATGTATGCATAGGCTGGGTGGGAAGCGGAAGTGTACCATCCTCTGGAACAAGTTCCATACTAACTTTTACAATAAATCAACCATCCATGATTACGTGGAATTGGAAAACTCAGCATCATTTATCTGTGAAGACTTCCCCCGCTGGCATTGCCTCAATTTCAGGTGAAGGTTGGTATGATGAAGGCACAACTGTTTCCTTAACAGCGCCAGACATCGTTCTTGTTTCAACGAGTGTTCGTTACAAGTTTGGCTATTGGGATGTTGATGGTATACCATGGACGGGCAACTCCATCACATTAATCATGAATACAAGTCACACAGCTACAGCCCATTATGTCCTTCAGTATTATTTATCCGTGAGAACTTCTCCTGCTGATGTCGCCGTGGTTCCCGGTGAAGGTTGGTATGATGCTTATGTTAATGTTTATTTATCCGCCCCGCCTGTTAGAGGTTATGATTTTGGCTATTGGGATGTTGATGGTGTTTCAAAGCCGGTTGGCATGTATCAGATAGTTGTTTATATGGATGGTCCGCACACAGTTACAGCCCATTATAGTGCGCGGGGGGTTGAGTGGCTTTATCTGGTTTTGCTGGTGATTTTGATCTTGCTTATCATTTTATTGTGTGTTTTGGCTTATCGTAGAATTAAGCGGAAAAAGAAAGCTGGGGAGGAGGCCTTCTATAGGGGTTGGACTGCTTGGTATTACGGTTATAATTTGAGGGAGAAAAGTCGCAGTTTTAAGGCGTAAAAATTTTGGGAGGCGTGATGGAAGCCTTCTCCCTTTCCCCCTTCCGACCGAGTTAGTTTTAGTCTTACTTTTTATAAATGGCTTACTGTTGTTGTTGGCATATATCCTCTTTCAAAATATGGTTGTTTGAAGGTTTATTTCGCGCATGGAAACTTGCCTTTTAAAACCTTTCAGCATTGCATTTTAATTGGAGAGAGTTTGGAATGTTTGAGGAGATGGCTTCCGAAGCCATTAAAATGTTGATGTTTATTTTCTGGACAACGATAGCCTTCACCTTGATTTGGGGTGCATTTTGGCTTAGAGCATCCAAAAAATCTAAGTGGTAGAGCTAAACCACGAAACATATAAATCAGTATTTATTTCCATTTAAAATTTGACGAGCGGGCGGTAGCTCAGCTTGGTAGAGCTTCCGAGCTTGCTGGCATTGTCCGGCAGGCGGAGATGCTGTAGGCGCCTACCAATGACGGCGTTTGCCGTTCTGGTGGGCGTCACCCAGCCTACCAAGCGTACATGTGGGTGCAGAAACCGGAGTGTCGCAGGTTCAAATCCTGCCCGCCCGACCAATATTTCTAAATGGTTAATTCTTTAGTCAGCGTTCCTTCTTTGATTATTGTTTTTAGTTTTTCTATGTCTGGGTTTAGGGGTCTATCCTCTTTTAGTGGTGGCACTGTTTCCCTTATTTTCATGTAGGCTTTTTTGGTTCCTTTCCCGAGTTTTTCTGGTCCGCGGTATTCTATTGCTTGGGCTGCGCAGATAAGTTCTATGGCGATTATGTATTCTGTGTTTTCTAGTATTTGCATGGCTTTTTGGGCTGCTGTTGTTCCCATGCTTACAAGGTCTTCAAAGTTTGCTGAAGTTGGTATGGAGTCTGCGCATGCTGGATGTGCCAAAACCTTGTTTTCTGAGGCTAGGGCTGCCGCCGTGTATTGGGCTGTCATTAAGCCACTATTTAATCCTCTTTTTGCTTGCGGCGGTGTTAGGAAGGGTGGCAAGCCGTTGTTTAGCTTTTCGTCTAGGAGGCGAAATATTCGCCTTTCTGAGATGTTGCCAACTATTGTTAGGGCTGTTCCAAGGGTGTCCATTGCCAATGCAATTGGTTGTCCGTGAAAGTTTCCTCCAGAAAGGCATTCACCGGTTTCTGGGAATACGAGGGGGTTATCTGTTGCCGAGTTTAATTCGATTTCTACAACTTTTCTCGCGTATGCTATGGCATCTCTGACGGCGCCTAAAACTTGTGGTGTGCATCTTAGGCTGTAGGGGTCATGGAGGCGCCCAATTTTAGCCATCGCCTCTTTTCCAGTTTGGATGAGTTTACTCCCGGAAATTAGCCATCTCATGTTTTTTGCTGTTACGCCTTGTCCAGCGTGTGGTCTGGCTTGGTGAATTTTTTCGTCTAGGGTGTCTGAAACGCCCAGCAACGCTTCCATTGTTAGGGCTGCGGCTACCTCCGCTGTTTTTATTAAGTTTTCTGCTCTGTGCACTGTTATTGCGGCTATGGCTGTCATCAGCTGTGTTCCGTTGTTTAGGGCTATGCCCTCCTTGGCTTCTAGTTGGATGGGCTTTATCCCCGCTTTTTCCATTGCTTCTCTTCCGCTCATTACTTCGCTCTTGTATTCGGCTTCGCCTTCGCCCATGAGCACAAGAACCATGTGGGATAGTGGCGCTAAGTCTCCGCTTGCGCCCACTGAGCCCTTCTCCGGTATTATTGGGTGGACGCCACGGTTAAGCATCTCCACCAAAGTTTCTAGAGTTTCCAAGCGTATACCAGAATAGCCCTTAGCCAATGTATTCGCCCTCAAAAGCATGGTAGCTCGGACAACTTCGGTGCTTAAGGGTTTTCCAACGCCAGCAGCATGACTCCTAATAAGGTTTGTTTGGAGCTGTTTAAGCTCATGCCTCGAGATTTTTGCGCCGCTTAATGCTCCAAAACCAGTGTTTACGCCATAAATAACCTCGCCCTTTTCTAAAAGTTTTTCCAAAAATTCTCGGCACGCCTTTACGCGGCCTTTAACTTTTTCTGGGATGACAACTCTAGCCTTATTATATGCAACTTTCACGACGTCCTCAATGGTTAAGGTTTCCCCGTTTATTTGCACTTCATGCATATGGCTTTCTCCACCATAAAGGCTAGTTGTTTAGAAATTTAATTCTTTAGACCAGAGAACCCTACGATCCTTGGTTAAATTTTAAAAATCCTGCTTTTGGCTTTCATGATCAGGATTTCAAACAGCACAACGAATATGGAAAACAAGAGTACTGCAAGCAGCCAGTTTGCGAATCCGGCAATTGAGCTTATCTGAGTTATTTCTGCCATGAGTAGGGTGAGGGCTAGCATCGCATGGTTAAGGATATAGGGTAATGCTAGCGAGACAGATGCCAAGAACACTGCAACGCCCAAGTAATAGTAGCTTAATCTCCGCGTGCAGACTTCGAGAATGGAGAAGACTTTTAAATCGCCGACTCCGAGGCTACTCCCTTTGCTGATAGCGTCTGCGAATATAGTTGAATTTTTGTAGACATCAAAGGCGTCGTCCATAACGATTAGGCTCAACGCCGCCAAAATTGCAAAGACAGTAAATCCAAATCCTACCCCCACGAGCACGAATGAGGCTAATGAAGCAGCGATAGAAGTGAAACCTAAGATGAGTGTCCAAAATGTTAAGTAATTGTGGATTATTTTCCGCTGTTCAGGGTAGGGGTCAAAGACGATGAAGGTTTTGCTGTAGACGTTTGGTGACAGCCCAGTACTGGATAGTTCTTTTAGCTTTTTGAATTTTGAGCGGAAAAGAGCTGCTAGAATAATTGAAGATAAACCCATTACTAGTAGTGCTGCTGAGGCATATGTTGTTGTCGATTGCAATTCCATAATTCTTCATAAAGTGTTAGAAATTTACGAAAATAAATGGTTGTTGGATGGGATAAACTTTTATATGTTGAGTTGATGTGGATTATAGTTTAGAGTTTGGAAATGGCGTAGGGTGCTGTTATGGAGCCTAGTAAGAAGCCTTTGAATGTTCTTGTTAAGCAGTTGAATGCTAATATTGCTGTTGTTTTGAAGAATGGCTGCGAGTATAGGGGTAAGATGGTTAAGTGTGATGGGCACATGAATATTCTTTTGGAGAGCGCTACTGAGTGTAGGGATGACCAGCCCGTAGCCAACTATGGGAATGTTTTGCTTAGGGGGAACAACATCCTCTACATTGTTTTGGATGCTCTTAAAAAGTAGGCTTTCGTGTTTTGCCGGTTACGTAGGCTAATGCTTTTTCCACATCTGCATCCGGCAGCAGGTGTTTTCGCTTGAAGAAGTTTGTTATGTTTTCCACGTCCCGTCTTAGTAGTTGTTGGGCGTTTGGGTGCTCTTTTGTCACGTATTGGGGCCAGTCTATTATTAGAATGTGGTTGTCTGGTTTTAGGATTATGTTGTATTCGCTTAGGTCTGCATGGATTACCTCGGCTTTCAGGTAGACTTTTCTTATGTTGCTGAGAATCTCTTTTAGCACTTTTTCTGGTTTTGGGATTTCGCGGTATTCTGCTAGTTCCGCTCCTTCTATGGCGCCCATGGCTATGGCGTGGCGGTTTTGGCTTATGGGTTTTGGCACTGCAACGCCTTTCGGATAAACAAGCTTTAGGGCTTCATATTCTTTTTCTGCTGCTTTTCTTGAACGTAAAAGCCAATTAACGTCTTCTGTTGTCCATCCGCGTTTTATGCGGGTTTGGCGGAAGCTTATTCTTCCAAGCCTATGGAATTTTATGGCTATGCGTTCGCCAGTTGGCGTTAAAGCGTCGTAGACGTCTGCCTCTTTCCCTACGCCTAATGGCTTGCCGAAAGCCTCTAGAATTCCGGCTTTTACGAAGGCGTTTATGGCTAGGCAGTCGTAGCCCGCATAGTTTAGTGCATAGCCTAAATAGGGTTGTTTTGTTTGGCGGATTAGGCGGAACTTGTGAAGCCTATCAAGCCTAAAGGTGGCTTCTTCATCGCTGAATTTTGAGAATTTTATGATAAGCTCTTTTGGAACGAATTCGTGTTTTGTCATGGCGGCTTCTATGACCTGTAGTATGCGGAGGTCTTGGCTTTCCAAGTTTTTGAAGGCTTTAACTGCGGCTTCAGCCGACATTCAATGTTAAATAGTTAGGTCTTGTTAAATAAGCTATGCATGTCAACGGCGACTCGCTATGAGTGACACCAAAGCTAAACTGCCCATTCATGTTCGGGAAGCCCGCGAAGATGACCGAGAGGCTGTTTTCGAGTTTTGTAGGTATACTTGGAGCTGGGGCGACTATATCCCGCGCGTCTGGGACAAGTGGCTTAGAGAGCCCAACGGCAAAGTTTTCGTAGCCACCTTGGGCGGTGTGCCCATTGGCATACAACACATAACCATTGACAAGCCAGATGAGGCTTGGCTTAGCGGCGCCAGGACAGCGCCCCAATATAGGCGGATGGGTGTTGCAACAGCCATAACCGAGAAGTGCCTCGAATATGCCAAACGTATGGGTGTCAAAGTGGCGAGGCTTGCCACCGAGTCTGACAATGTGGCGGCTTTGGCTGCCATCCAGAAGATGGGCTTCAAGCTCGTTGCGGAATTTGTTGAAATGACTCTGGAAAAGGTTTCTAGCGGGGATGGTGTTTCATCATCTTGGGCAAGCCTAAACCAACTCAATGATGTTTGGAGTTATTTGCAATCTTCAGAGGTTTACCGACGAGCTGCGGGCTTATACACAGTTCTTTATCACTGGTATTCTTTGGATAGGCATGATTTGGAACGCTTTTTTGAGCGGGAGAAAGCCGTAACATACAGCGGCAAGGATGGGGCTATTAGGAGCTTAATCTTAGTGGATGATGCTGTTTCCAGCGAGTGGCGGGAAAACTCCATCCAAACATGCTACGTTGACGGAGACTTTGAGGCAGTTTTGGATATGGCAAAGTTTCTTTTGGCACAATGCCAAACAAAAGGCATAAAGAAAGTTTATGGGTTCACGTGCAACCACAAGCCCATAACGGACGCCTTGGAAAAGCTTGGCTTCAAAAAGCCGGAAACAAAAGTCATAATCTTCGAGAAACGCCTATAAAATCAATTTTGCTGTTGGCGACGAACTGCAAAATTGATAGCCCCCTCTAGAAATTTTGGCGGGCAAGTCATATTTGTGCTTGGAAAACAGCCACAAATACACCACCCTTCTATAGTTTTTGGCAGACACGGAAAATGGGGGCTGTTTAAAGGCTTATTTTCTCTACTCCTCTAGAATTTTCGCCCTTGCCAAGGTCAAATTTAAAGGCTGGAAAAATTATAAATTGGATACCTCTATAGAAATCTCTCAACAACTTTTGGTTGAAGAAAAAGCTAATAGCGACTTTCCCCTATAGTCTAGTTCTCTTCCCTTACCTTCGTATTTATACAAATAATATGCTTCTGTTATGATATCAGCATCTTCGCTTATCAAGGTGCATCGTTTTAATAAAAAGGAACAAATTTCAAGGGGAAAACCAGACTTTAGAATAGTTCCTATACTCCTTAATTAGTGGATGGCATAAAATTTTTGTTGATAGTTTTACATGCTCAAGTGAAATCAAAACATGCCCACAATTTGAAGTCGTTTTTCTGTTATTCTACCCTCAAAATGAGCGAAAATTGAGCGAATTTAGCTTAGCGAAGATGGTGCAGGGGGTGGGATTTGAACCCACGAACCCCTACGGGACAGGCTCCTGAAGCCTGCGCCTTTGACCAGGCTCGGCAACCCCTGCCCTTTGTCCGCTATTAAAGGCTTTTCATGAAAAGGTTTAAGAGTTACTGTTCCGATTATGGTTTTCGGAGGGTTTGCTTAAATGCCTACGCATGGTTCGCTTTCAAAGGCTGGTAAAGTTCGTTCTCAGACGCCTAAGGTTCAGCCTTTGGATAAGAAGAGGGCTGCGCCTAGGTTTAGGAATAGGCGGAACTATGAGAAGCGGGTTATGCTTCAGCGGAAGCCTGGTCAGAACTGGATTTAGCGTTTAAAACTTTTATCCTTCTTTAGGCTTTAGTTTTAGGCTATGCGGTTTGCAGATGTTGTTATTCTAAACGCTAACATTATCACTTTGAATGCAGGGCAGCCTAGGGCTGAAGCCTTAGCCATCCGTGATGGCAGAATAGTGGCTGTTGGCTCTAACGCTGACGTTCGCAAATACGTTAGCAGCGAAACGAAGGTTTTGGACGCGAGAGGCAAGACGGTTGTTCCAGGTTTTGTTGACTGCCACGTGCATATGACGGGTTTTGGGCAGCACTTGCAGACGTTGGACCTGCGGAATGTCAGCTCCATAGAAGAGATGAAGCGGAAAATCCGTGAGTATGCGGAGAAGCATCCGGAAAAGGGCTGGATTCTCGGCGGAAGGTGGGACCATGAACGCTTCAGCGAGAGGCGTCTCCCGACGCGTTGGGATTTGGATGAGGCTGTTAGTGATAAGCCAGTTTTCCTAATCAGGGTTTGTGGACACATTGGCGTTGCGAACACTAAGGCTTTAGAGTTGGCGGATATAGGAAAGGAGACATCTGTTGTTGGCGGCGCGGTGGATATGGATACGGCTGGTGGCGAGCCAAATGGGATTTTGAGGGAGAACGCCCTAAACCTTGTTTGGAGGGTTGTGCCGAAGCCGAGTGTGGCGGAGCTGGAAGAAGCATGCATTCAAGCGTGCAAAGAGGCTGTTAAGAATGGCTTGACTGGTGTTCACTGGATTGTTGATTCAGCCGATGAGATTCGCACTGTTCAGAAACTTTACAATGAGGGGAAGCTGTCACTACGAGTTTATTTGGGGATTCCAGTTAAGCTTTTGGACGAGCTTTTGGGGCTTGGTTTGGTTAGTGGTTTTGGGAATGATATGGTTCGTCTCGGGTTTGTTAAGATTTTGGCTGATGGTTCTCTTGGGGCGCGGACAGCAGCCCTAAAACAGCCTTACGCTGACAAGCTGGAAACAAGCGGCATGCTGATTTATTCTCAGCGTAGGCTTAACAAGCTTGTTTTGAGGGCGCATAGGGCTGGTTGGCAGTTGGCTGTCCACGCCATAGGCGACAGAGCCATAGAATCCGTTCTAGAAGCGTTTTCTAAAGCTTTGAAAAGGTTTCCGCGGAAAGACCATAGGCACAGAATTGAGCATTGCTCGGTGCTTAATCCGAGGCTTATTAAGCGCATGAGACGGCTTGGTTTAATTGCCTCTGTTCAGCCTCATTTTATTGTTTCTGATTTTTGGGTAGTTGACCGTGTTGGCTCTGAAAGGGCTCGTTGGGTTTACCCCTTCAAAACGCTTTTGAAGACGGGTATAGTGTTGGCTTCTGGCTCTGACTGCCCAGTTGAGCCTATAAACCCGCTTTTTGGGGTTTGGGCTGCTGTTGCCAGAAAAAGCTTCAGCGAGGAAAGCCTAACTGTGGAGGAAGCCCTTAAAACTTACACTTTGAGTGCTGCTTATGCCTCTTTTGATGAGGCTAGAATGGGAACCATTGAAGTGGGGAAGTTTGCAGATTTAACTGTGCTTTCCGACGACCCGTTTAAGGTGGCGCGCGACGAGATTAAGAATATTAAGGTTGAAATGACTATTGTTGGTGGCAAAATTGTTTATTCTCGTTGCTAGTGGTTTAGGCGTTTAGTTTGGTTTATTTGCCTCTTTTCACCCATTTTAAATGGTTGCAGTTGAAGTGAGCGGTGGAAACGAAAGCGCCCTGCGGGAAATAGTCGAAAGTCTGATGCGGATTCCTTCGCCTAGTCCAGATGATGTTAACCGTGTTAAGGTTAGGGTTGCAGCCAAATACCGTCTTGGCAAGATTCCCTCAAACCCTGAAATAATTGCCTTTCTAAGGGGGGATGAGGAGAGGCGTAAGCTTCTGCCTGTTCTAAGGCGTAAGATAACGCGGACGATTTCTGGTGTTACTGTTGTGGCTGTTATGACTCAGCCTTATCTTTGTCCCCAGCTTGAGCCTTGTGCTTACTGTCCTGGCGGCCCGCCTTTTGGTGTTCCTCAGAGCTATACTGGTTTTGAGCCTGCTGCCATGCGGGGTTTGCAGAACGCTTTTGACCCTTATTTGCAGGTTAGGAGTCGCCTTGAACAGTTGGGGGCTATTGGGCATGCGGTTGATAAGGTTGAGCTTATAGTTATGGGTGGGACTTTTCCAGCTACTCCAGAGGCGTACCAAACGTGGTTTGTTAAGCGGTGCCTAGACGCTATTTCTGGTGTGGATTCTCAAAGCCTAGATGAGGCTAAGCGGTTGGCTGAGACTAGCCGTATTCGTAATGTTGGGATTACTGTGGAGACGCGTCCGGACTGGGCTAAGGAGAGGCATGTGGATAAGATGCTGGACATGGGCGTCACACGCGTTGAGCTGGGCGTCCAAAACCCCGATGATGAGATTTACCGCCTTGTTGGCAGAAAACATACGGTTCAAGATGTGGTTGAGGCTACCCGCATATTGAAGGATGCTGGGTTAAAGATTGTTTATCACATGATGCCAGGCTTGCCCGGCTCAAACATGGAGAGGGATTTGGCTGTTTTCCGTGAAATCTTCTCCAATCCAGCCTATAAGCCGGACATGATTAAGATTTACCCATGCCTAGTTTTGAAGGGCACAAAAGCCTATGAATGGTATGTGGGGGGCGATTATAAGCCCTACACAACTGAGGAGGCAGCCCGCCTAATAGTGGAAGTTAAGAAGATGATTCCGCATTGGGTTCGCATAATGCGGGTTCAACGCGACATACCAGCACCATTAATAGTGGCTGGCGTTAAAATGAGCAACCTCCGCCAGCTTGTCCAACATAAACTAAAAGAACAAGGCTTAAGATGCCGGTGCATAAGATGCCGAGAGGTTGGACACCGCCTTTTGGCGGACGGCATAAAACCAAACCAGGAAAAAGTGGAAATCTTGGCAACGCGTTATGAGGCTTCTGAAGGCGAAGAAATCTTCATATCAGCAGAAGACAAGGAAAACGACGTTTTAATAGGCTATTTAAGGCTTAGAATTCCATCAGAAAAGGCGCACAGACCAGAAATAAGGGCGGAGCCATGCAGCATAATCCGCGAACTCCATGTCTACGGACCACTAGTGCCAGTAGGCAAAAAATTGCCAAAAGCATGGCAACACAAAGGCTACGGCGCAATCCTACTGAGCGAAGCAGAACGCATAACACGGGAAGAATATAGGTTAAAGAAAATTTTGGTTATAAGCGCATTAGGAACAAAGCAATACTATAAACGGTTCGGCTACAACTATGATGGAGTTTATGTTTCTAAGAGACTATGACAATGGCGTGAGTGCATGCATGTGATGTCTTTTGTTTCTCTTTGTCAATTAAGAACTGTATAGTTTTTCAACAAGTGTGTCTATTTCTTTTTCAACTTCTTTCAAGGTGCTATCGTTTTTTTCGGCTAGTTGATGTGCTTTTTGGGAGAGGTTTGCCAGTTTTTTATGAATGTTGTTTTTTGGATTGAATTTGTCAAGTCTTACTTTGCTGACTATGGAGCTTGATAATCCAGATTTACTCTTTGAAGATAAGGCTTTCAGGCTTTCTCTAACTAAAGAAGAATTTAGCACGGCACAGATATAATGTGCTTCCTCTTTCGAGTTTGTCGGCACAAACATTTCAATAGCTGCAGGTAATACAGGCTTCTCTCCTAAAAATTTATCCACCACTGAGGAAACCACTACAAAGTTTGGACTGAAACCCATCCGTACCCACACAACTTTGTATTTTGATTCCCAGTCGCCTAATCCATAAATGGAATAGAATGGTTCTTTAGCGAATACCTTTGATTTTCTAGATAAGAGTTGTTCTCTGAAATCATTTAGCCATTCCCATGTTTTTGGGGTTTCTTTTTTTAATTTATTTTCGTTTTTTTCCTCAGGATATGATTGAGGGAGAATACAATATGTGTATCTTTGACCACTTGAATCTTCTATTTTCCACTTTTTCACGTGACGAGCAACAATAAATGGATATACCCTATCTTTTTCTATATCCTTAACTTTTCCCTCACAATTCCTTATCTGAACAAGTTCGCCCTTATCTATTAAAATCTGTAAATCAAAAAACGCTTCTTTTAATCCATGGTAAATTCCAGTTCTTATTTTGTAGGAGAACCTTCCAAGAGCGGCTGGTTTCTTACTTTGATATATAATCCATGTTGAAAGAGCATCATTAGCGTCTGAAGGTTCTGCTACATAATCTTCCAATTCATGCATTCTTTTACCAGTCCATTTCTTATACACTATTGGATATTCGGTCTTTTCTCCTTTCTTCGCAATTATCAAGGATACTTCATTATTTATTTCAAAGGGATTTTCTTTTGTTACATCCTCAACCAACAAGACTTTCAATGGTGTTTTCAGCTTTTCTATTTTAACGTCCTTTGTTTCTCTATTGAAATTTCTGAAACCTCTTCCCATTGGAACCTGATACATTGGTTTGATAAGAAAGGCAATCGTTCCCTTTTCTTTCAAGTAAACATCTGAACACACGTAGAAGAAGATGGCGGAAATGTCTCTTTTGACTTTGCCTAATCTGGATTCTAAACCTTTTGTGAAATAAAGTCCATATTCATCGTTTATTCTCATAAGATGTTTTTGATATTCATCATCCAAGAACTCCCAGTTCACCCAAGGCGGGTTTCCAATAACAAAATCAAACTTGCTTTGGAACAATGTGGCAAACTGATTTATTATAATGTCACACCAAATTTTGTTTTGGTCTTTACTATTCAATTCTACGAGTTTACAGTATAATTCAGATAAATGATGTATTATTTTCTCCTCAAAACCAAATCTTTGCCTCAACTGTTCTTTAACATCCTCAATATCTTGTTCTCTTTCCACGTTTTCTTTCAAAAACAGCATCACGGGCGCTATTTGGTCTTTTATATCTGCAGGAATATAAAAGACCTCTTTAGTCGTTTTTATACCATACAACTTTGCTTTATCCGTTAACTTTGGTTGTTTTACAAGTTCTGGGAGAACGATAGAATCAGTCAAATAAATTGGAACAGTTATCCTCGTTTTCTGCAAATTAAACCTAGAAAGCGAGATTAGGTAATTAGTTCTAGCTGTCAGAACCGCAACTGGATTTATATCAAATCCTACTATGTTTTTGGTAATATAAGGAACTAACTTCTCTTTATGCAGTTCTTTTTTATATTTTTCATATACCTTATTCAAAACTGCAACAAGAAAAGTTCCAGAACCACATGCAGGGTCCAAAATCCTTTTTTGCACATCCCCGTCAAAGCCCGATTGATTAACCAAATAAGCGGCTAACCAATCAGGAGTATAAAACTCTCCTAAATCATGCCTCAATGGTTTAGGAAATACTTCCTGATAGAAGTTCTTTAAATAATCAACAACATACTCTGGCTTAGTGATAAATTCCGCAAAATCAAACCAGTCAAGTCTTCTGATTATATCTCTAATGACTTCTTCTATATCCTTATCCCAAACATCCAAATACCACGACAGAAAAGTTCCTTCAATAAAATTCTCACACCAATATCTCTAAAGAACTTCCCATTTTCAACATCCCTCAACTCATCAATTAAATTCTCGGACTCTAAAAGCTTCTTTATATGTGATTGTCTTGCATACTCAAATAGGTTAGTTGCCACCTCACAAGCTATCATCTTAACAATAAAACCATAATAAGTGTGAATAACAAAAACAAGTCTATTTCCCTCCACATTTTCAATACCAATCTCTTTAGCAAACTCTCTGAAATGCTCCTTAATC
Organism: Bathyarchaeia archaeon; assembly: GCA_038870595.1. GTDB lineage: Archaea > Thermoproteota > Bathyarchaeia > Bathyarchaeales > Bathycorpusculaceae > JAGTQI01. The sequence continues at coordinate 34,014 of JAVZJU010000003.1, read as the reverse complement.
TTTTCTTTATTGAAAGCATTACCATAAATCGAACTAAATCGAAGATTCCACTCATTAAACAACATTTTTGCTCTTTTGCTATCTGAAAAAGATTTTTCATACAAAGTCTTCAACGCTTTTCTTGTTTCCAGTCTATTAAAGCCAAATTGCGATGGCAGTTCTTTGAATGATATTTTATACAAACCAACAAGATAATTAATCATCATATCAAAACTTTGCTTGTTGAATTCTCTTTCATCATAAGACCAATCATTTTCAATCCATTTAACAAAAATAACTAATTTACCATCGAAAACTATGCCAACCATGTCCTTCCTTTGTTCTGTTGGATAAGAAGATAAGTAATCATCTCTAATTTGTCTAATTGCGTATTCTTTTCCATACGGTGTCAAAAGTTTACCAACAGGCTCGTATTCTATGATAACTTTTCCATAAGTAGCATCTTGCCTTTTCCGTGTTACAACTCTTATGTTTCCTACTTTTTCTTCATACTGCCCCTCTATATCTGAAAAACCCATCCACTCAAAATAGCTCTTGAGAACATGTTCAAATTCTATCTCCAATTTCGCCTCTGGTTTCTTTTCACACTTCTCAATAGCCATTTTTGCTTTACTAAAGAAGTCATCCTCTAAAGCCATCTACAATGTCACCCATCAACAATATAGTTGAACGTAGCTTAGCTTATTAATTTCTTGGTTTAAATAAGCCAACCTTTAGGCTTTTTCAATAACCTTAATTTATCTTCTTATAAAAAAGCATATTAGCCTTCTCAAACTTCAAGTCATGGAGAACCCAAAAATGAGCAGAAAGGAAGAATTTTCTGGTTATCGGGGTGAAGCTTTAGAGGCTATTAAGAGGATTGGGGCTGAAATTGGCGATTTATTGCGTATAACAAAAAATGGCGAAGTTTACGAAGGCATTCTAATTCCTCGTTCTGAGTATGGCGATGAAAAACACATTGTCATAAAAATCAAAAGCGGCTACAACATTGGCATACGCCTATCGCCAAACACAAAAATAGAAAAGGTAGGCGTAGGCGCAAAACCCACATTTGCACCACCACCGCTCCCACTACAAAACCCACAACTGCCAAAAGTAGTCATAATCAGCACTGGTGGCACAATCGCCAGTCGTGTGGATTATCGTACGGGTGCTGTTCGTCCAGCTTTGTCTGCCAGCGACCTATACAGCGTCGTGCCAGAATTAGCCGACATAGCCCGCATAGACGCGCAGATACTCTTCAGCCTTTACAGCGAAAATATTACGCCAGCCCACTGGGCGGAGATGGCGAAGGCGGTGGCGGAAAAAATTGCTGATGGCGTGGACGGCGTAGTCATAGCCCATGGAACAGACACTATGGGTTATTCGGCTGCAGCCCTAAGCTTTGCATTGCAAAACCTTCCAGTCCCAGTGATTTTTGTTGGTTCTCAGCGTTCAGCCGACCGCCCCAGCTCAGATGCAGCCACAAATTTGACGGGTGCAGTTTTAGCCGCTGCCAGGGCGCCTTTCGCGGAAGTAGCCGTAGCCATGCACGAAACAATTTCTGACACAGCCATAGTTCTTCACCGCGGCACCAAAGTCCGCAAGTGCCACACAAGCCGCCGTGACGCCTTCAAATCGGTAAACGCCCAGCCCCTAGCAAAAATAGAAGAAAACCGTGTTGTCATGCTCATAGAAGACTATCAGAGGCGGGACCCTTCGCGAAAGCCCATTGTTAAGCCAAACTTCAGCTACAAAGTCGCCCTCGTCAAATTTTATCCAGGCATGGACCCAGCCATAATAGACTGGCATGTGGACAATGGCTATAAGGCAATAGTTTTGGAAGGCACAGGCTTGGGGCACGTTTCAAACAGCCTCTTCCAACCAATAAAACGGGCTGTTGAGAAAGGCGTACTGGTGGCTATGGCGTCGCAGTGCATCTGGGGAAGAGTAAACATGAACGTCTATGACACTGGCAGAGACTTGCTGGCTCTTGGCGTAATACCGCTGGAGGACATGCTGGCGGAAACAGCCACCGTCAAACTCATGTGGATATTCGGACAGACCGACAACCCAGAAGAGGCAAAAAAGCTCCTAAAAACAAACATTGCCGGAGAATTCTCCCAGCGAACACTCCACGAAGAAATGCGGGAGGAAAACAAACAATGACAAACCAAATAGACTATAAGCGAATAGGCTTAAAAGTGGGCTTAGAAGTCCACCAGCAACTAGAAACGCAGACGAAGCTTTTCTGCAGCTGCAAACCAGAACTCTTCAAAGAAGAGCCAGAAATCACCTTCCTAAGGCGTTTGAGGCCAACCCAAAGCGAGCTAGGCCAAATAGACCCAGCAGCCTACTTCGAATTCCAAAAAGGAGTAAAAATCCTATACGAGGCTGATAGGCAGACAGCATGCCTAGTGGAAATGGATGAGGAGCCACCCCACCCGCTTAATATGGAGGCTGTTGAAATAGCCCTAACATTGGCTTTAATGATGAACGCCACACCTGTAGACGAAATCCACGTCATGCGTAAAACAGTCATAGACGGCTCCAACACAACGGGTTTCCAACGCACATGCGTAATAGCCCTAAATGGCTCCATAAAGGTGGGCGAAAAAACAATTCCAATACAACACGTAAGCCTAGAAGAAGACGCCGCCCGCAAAACAGGCGAGGAAGGAACAACCATACGCTACCGCATAGACCGACTGGGCATACCATTAATAGAAATAGCAACAGCACCAGTCATAAACACGCCAAAAGAAGCCGGCGAAGTAGCCCTAGCCATAGGCAAGATTCTCCGCGCCACCCAACGCGTAAAACGGGGACTCGGAACAATACGCCAAGACCTAAACATATCAATAAACGGAGGAGCCCTAACAGAAATAAAGGGCGTCCAAGAACTCGAACTAATTCCGCTGGTTGTCGAATATGAGGTTCAAAGGCAACTAAACCTAATGAAAATAAGCGAAGAACTAAGAAAAGCCGGAGCCACCCCAGAAACCCTAAAAGAAGAATTCTACAATGTAACGGAAATTTTCCGCCAAACCGCCTGCAAAGTAATCCGAAAAGCCCTAGAAAAGGAGCAAGTGGTTTTAGCCGTAAAACTGCCAAATTTTGGAGGCTTCCTAAAACGAGAGCTTATGCCCGGCATACGCTTAGGCACCGAAATGGCTGACCGCGCAAAGTTCTGGGGACGTGTCGGCGGCATATTCCATACAGACGAGCTCCCAGCTTACGGCATAACAAGCCAAGAAGTTGAAGCCTTAAAAGAAATTGTGGACGCCCAAGAACAAGACGCCGTGGTTTTTGTGGCAGACATTTTGGAAAATGCTCAAGACGCATTAAGGGCAGTTTTGGAAAGAGTCAAAGAAGCCATAAAAGGCGTGCCAGAAGAAACCCGAGCTGCAAACCCGGATGGGACAACCCGTTATATGCGCCCAAGACCGGGAGCAGCCCGCATGTATCCGGAGACAGACATCCCACCCATACAAGTTACAGAGGAACTCATAAATCGCGTCCGCCAGCGCCTACCAGAACTCCCAGAACAAAGGCTGGAGAGGCTCATGCGGGAATATGCCCTAAACCAGAAACTAGCCGAACAACTCATGGACTCAGAATACACAGAACTCTTCGAAACCATAGCCAAAGAATGCAAGGTCACGCCAACAACAGTGGCGGTCTTCCTGACAGAAACCATGAAAGCCTTAAAAAGAGACGGCATACCAGTCGAAAAAGTTTCAGAAACAAAAATAAGAGAAGTCTTCAAGGCGTTGGGAGCTGGAGAAATCACCAAGGAAGCGCTTCCCGACATAGTGGCTTGGCTATCAAAAAATGAAGAAAAAACCGTGAAAGAGGCTATTGAAAGCCTAGGACTAAAAACGCTGACAAAAGAGGAGCTGGAGAAAATCATAGAAGGCATGATAGCCAAAAACAAGGATTTAATAGAAAAGAGCGGGGCAAAAGCCTTCGGCATAATCATGGGAATGGTAATGAAAGAGGTTAGGGGCAGAGCAAACGCTGAAACTGTCAGCGAACTAATCAAGCAAAAGTTGGTAAAAAAAGCCTAGCATGAAACGGCTTATCTATATTTCTCTAGCGGTATTATCTTTTCCTGCATTGGCCTTAGGCTTTCACCACAGTACGGGCAAATGTTAAATTCCGGGAGGACGGGCTTACCACATGCAACACAAACCTTCGGATAATGGAGTTTCTCCTCAAAGCTTTTAATCTCTCTCTTCAGGTGGCTTAACTCAGCCTTAACCCTCTCCAAGCCCTCTTTTAGGGGCTGAATTTCCT
>JAVZJU010000003.1:0-29636 GCA_038870595.1 Bathyarchaeia archaeon | reverse complement strand
GGCTTACCACATGCAACACAAACCTTCGGATAATGGAGTTTCTCCTCAAAGCTTTTAATCTCTCTCTTCAGGTGGCTTAACTCAGCCTTAACCCTCTCCAAGCCCTCTTTTAGGGGCTGAATTTCCTTAACCTCAGCCCTGATGTTGTAGATTACATCCTTAACATGGGATAAGATTTCATTGTTCATTTCAACAGTCTCGTTCATGGCGTCCAACAGCTCGCTTTTCTGCTCCAGAAGCTGGGATTCAACCATGCTCTGCTTTTTGGCGTCGGAGAGCACCTTATTTAGAAAGGCTTCAACAGGGTTTTGGAAGGCTATGGCACATGTTATTCCCCACAATATGAATGTGGCTGTGGCGCTAATGAGGAAGTAGATGGGCGGCGTTATTGCCTCAAGCTTTTCCTTTGCCACCGGATAAAGTTGTAAAAGGACAATTGACTTGTTGAAGAGCAGAGCATTTGCTGCGTCGATTAGGTGGGCTGCCGTTATGGCGGTTAGTGTGCTGAAAATCCATACGCCCATTCCCTTTTTTGACAAGGCTTTTGCCTCTCCACTGAATATTGCATCTTAATATTTAATACGATATTTCCGCCTCCGACATATATCAAAACACGTAAATTCTAAAAGGAGAACACAACCAATCATATAGGTGTAATAGGTTTGGGTGGGAAGGTGGCGAAACCATCGGAAGGAGAGTTTTCATTCCGCGTTAAGGTCGGCGACTACGAGGTTGAAGTTAAAGGTTTAAGGGACGACGTGCTAAAGACCGTGCGGGAACTACCAAACCTCATGCCAGAAGTAAGCAGAGCCTTCGAAAACCTAAAGCCAAAAACAGCGGCAACAGTCATTGTTAAGACTCCTGTTTCAACGGTTAAGGAAGAACCTCCAACGGAGAAGTATCCAAAAATTCCAAAGGTGGAGAGTTGCAGCGAAGCCGTTCTGAAAATTCTTGAAAGCGACTGGGGGAAGTGGCGTCCAAGAACCTTAGCAGAGCTTAAAGCGGCTTTGGCAGCCAACAACCTACATTTTCCGGGGCGGACTTTGGCTGGAGACTTGCTTGGTCTTGTGCGGAAAGGCGTTATTAGGCGTTGGAAAACTGATAAGGGTTATGTTTACATCCTAGCTGAAAAGGAGGTTTTAGCCCAAAAGGAGGAAACCGCGTGAAAAGGGTTGAGGTTCACATTAAGACCTCTTTCGGTGAGATAGTTGTTGAAGGCGAAAACCCTCAAGAGGTTTTAAGCCTATTAGAGGCGTTTCCGAAGGATTTTGTGGAAAACATTTCAAACATGGTTTCAAGCAAGCTTGTACCATCGGCGGCGGTTCAGCTAAAAGGCATAATAGAGTTCACAACTGAGGGCCCGGTGCTGGTGGCCCGCGAGAAGCTTACCCATTATGAGGCCATCGGGCTTATTTTGTACGCTTCTGAGGGGAGACAGAACACAGCCACGCAAATCCAGAAGCTTCTGGAATCCAGCGGAATAAAATGCATGGTTCCAGCCCGCCTCAACGAGATGGTTAAGCGTGGACAAGTCTTTAAGCCAGACCCCAAGAGGCCGGAGTTTAAGTTGACTGTTCAGGGCGAGAGATGGATTGAGGATGAGGTTTTAGCCAAGCTTAGAGGGAAGATGGCTTGACAAGCCAGCGGCAGCTGATGGTTCACGTGAAGTATGGCGATGCTGAATATACTTTCTCTGGCAGTGTTGAAGAGGTTTGGACAGCTTTAAACAAGTTTTTCAGCGAGCTCGTCCCAGCCTTTCAAATTGCAAAGACTCTGGTTTTGAGTGTTGACCTGCAGAGGCTTGTCGAAGACTGCAAGGGTTTGATTGGCTTTGCCGACAACTTGCCGCACTTGTTAGTTTCTAAGGAAAAGTTGACGGACAATGAGACTTTGGCACTGCACCTCTTAGCCGCCCATTTAGGGTTTAAGCTTGGCGTGCTGAAAACAGATGTTCTCACAAGGGAAGAACTGCAAACCAAGCTGGGTAAGAATCCAAAAATAACAAGCACACGCCTCGGCGAGCTTGTTAAGGCTGAAATAGCCGAGAAGACAAGTGAGGGCGGCTATCGCATAACAAGCTTTGGTATTGTGCAGATGCAGAGGGAATGGCTTCCAAGAATTAAAGCGAAGTTAGGCTTGTAGGAGTTTTTCTTCATAATTGACAATTTCATCTGAGCATAGGTACGCGACCAGCTTTTGGCTTATAACGGGTTTTCCATCCTTCAGCGGGTAGGCATATGGCAGATAAACCTCAGCACGCTCATTCAGCCTCAAAGTTAAGCCTTTCTTTACGGGTATAGCCTCCAACGGTGTTCCTTCGCTTACAAGTTTCGCTACATAAACGGCTCCGTCTATGGAGAATTGGGCTTTGCCAATGTTTCGAAAAGTGGCTTTTGGAAAATGCTTTGTTAAGAGTTTGCTTGTTCTGCCTTTTGGCGGGTGGTCGCCCAAAATTCCTCCAATAATGACAGCGTCTTTTCCGGCAAAGTCTTCTGGTTTTAGTGGGAGTTCGGCTTTTGGGTCTAGGATTATGACTTCTTCTGGATTGAAGATTTCTGCGGCTCTTTTTTCTTTAACAGTACCGAGCTTAGAAAGTTTTGCTTTTTCGCTTTCCTTTTTGACGTTGGTGAAGATTAAGCGACTTTTTCCAACTATTTCAGAGGCGTGCATGTACTCGTAGAGAAGCCACTTACCAATTTCAGACTCCAAATGCTCGATAATAAAAACTAGCCTTGCTATACCTTTCAAAATTTCGCCCACACTTGATTATTACTTAACAATTTATACACTTTCCAGTTGATGGACAACATAGGTTTTTCGATAAAAATATAGCGCACCATATTAAAGCTTCCCTACGCTTGAGTTCTGCTATAAGCCTTACGCATGGCTGAGCGCATTCCCACCTCTGTTTTGGCTTGCCGCTACATGGATTACTTGATGGTCAAGCTTAAAAAAGCGCCGTCACTTGAAAGTTTACTGTTTTGGGTGCTTTAATGTTAAAGAAAGGAAGAAAGAGTGGACACAATTGTTATTAGAATAATGCTGCAAACTATTGCCATCAATAGATAGGCTACCTTCCGTAGGATTGAAAATATAGGTTTCATGCTAGAATAGAAGCTATTGTTTCGTTTCAGCATTTCATCTACAAATTGCTCGGTATTTGAGAACTTGCATTTCTCCCACGCAAGAGGCAAGTAATTTGTTTCCTCCTTGAAATTTCTATCATCGCGCTTATCTTTACGCGAGGGTAATTCTGCTTCAATTTTCATCAAGATAGCAATATTTTCATACATTCTCCTGCACTCTCTTTCAAAGTTCCTTTCAGCGACATTAACAAATTCTTTCATTATGATTCCGACTAAAAGGGGTACAAGCATAGAAAAGGCTTTTGTAAAGCCGTCTATAGGCAAGTAATTTATAACGCCAAGCAAGCTAACGATTACTGTGGTTAAGGCTGAGGAAAGAGTAAGGCTAAGCTTCATTGTTTCCCAAGCTCTCTCTCCATTGAATTTCACGTCATCTTGTGCTTTCGCATACAAATCACTAATTTTAATGCTTGACATAGTTTTATTAAATTTTAGTAAATCTATAAAAATTTTTAAAAAATGTTAACAATCGTCTAATTCATTTCTTTTTACATTCTGTAGTTCTGCATTTATGGTGTTTTCTGTTTTCTAGCGTTTCCTTTTTATGCACCAGTATGCATTATGGTGAATGTCGAGGGTGAGTCTTGACGGCTTCAAGGAAGCTCTACTATTTTCTTTTCGCTGTTGCTGTACTTGTTTTGCTTTGGATTTTGACTGCTCCAGCCATACTGCCAGAAGATATACGCAAGGCATACCTAACCTACTTCAACATTATAAGGGCGATAACAATTGTTGTTTTTGGCGCCTTAGCCCTTGAACTGGTGGCTTCGGTCATAACCCGTAGGCTTAGACATTTAGGTAGAGAAGTATACCTCATCAGGAACGTTATTCTCGTCGTCGGCTACATAGTAATCGGACTGACGATTTTGGCGGTTTTCGAGGTGACCGGCATAACTGCAATTGCGGGCGCCACCGTCTCCGGTCTCATAATTGGTTTGGGCTTACAGCCTATATTGGCGAATTTGTTTGCCGGCTTAATCATTCTTGGAACAGGCTTCCTCAGACCTGGAACTGAAGTGAAGATTTCTGGCGGTTTGCCATTGTCCGCTGTTGCCTTTCCAGCCTATAAAATGTTTAGCATGGACGAGTTTATGCCAACCCTACGGGGCGTTGTGATGGAGGTGGGGCTTCTCCACACTAAAGTCTTGTCTGACAGCGGTGAGATAGTGAAAATTCCCAACAATTTGGCTTTCTCCAATAGCGTTGTCATGGAAGAGAAGGAAGAGCCAAAAACCGTCCGCGTCAGATACGAGTTTTCAGTGGGATACGACCCAGACAATGTGCTGGCTAAGCTTCAGAAGGCTTTAAGCAAAAACTTTCAAGATTTTAGGATCTACGTTGAAGAGCAAAGCGACAAAAACTACTACATAATCCTAGTAGTGGCGAAGACGCCTCCAAATGTGAAAGTAAGAGAGTTCCGGTCAGAAATCCTAAAACAAATAATAAAGGTTCACAGAGAACTGACCAAAGAGTCAAAATAATTCAAAAATGTTTTTGAAAAAATTTAAATATTCAAAAAATTGACACTGGAACACATTCTAACTGTTATGGCGGTAGATGAAATCATGAAAAAAGCTGTCACATTAAAAATTATCTTATCAACTTTAACTATTCTTATTGTGACATTTAACGCGAATTTTGGAAGTATGAAAGCATCAAATCTGTTATTTTTTGATGATTTTAACGATGGAGTTGCCGATGGTTGGACGGAACACGTCGGAACATGGAACGTTATTAATGGAGAATATCATGTCAGAGTAGGCACCTATGAAAACGGAATTACTACAGTGAACGAGCTGAATTTAACTAATTGCATTATAGAAACCAAGCTGAGATTTGGTGATGCAGAGGAGGGGTATAGAGCAGGAATTGTCTTTAGATACGATGACAGCGGATACTACTATGCTTTTGAAATCAGCAACAACTGGGAGAAAGCTGAACTTATATACTATACTCCCACAGCTTCAGGCTATGGTTACATTTTTGCTAGTGTTAACTACACAGTCCAAACAAATGTGAATTACACGATGAAAGTAAAAATTGACGGAAACGTATTCAGAGGCTATATAAATGGAGATGAAGTGGTTTCTGGAACTAATGCTAATCTGACTGCAGGAAAAGTTGGATTAAGAGCAAGATGTGGTGACGTTTTTTATGACGATTTTAAAGTATTTGAATTTCCCGTGTATCCGTTAGTTGGATGTTGGAATTTTAACGAAGGCACCGGGTTGATAGCCCACGACACATCAGGGAACAGCAACAATGGCATTTTAGTCAACTCTCCTTCATGGATTAATGGTCAATACGGGAAAGCTTTACACTTTAACGGTATAGACAGCTATGTAGAAGTTCCTCATAGTAACAGCTTAGTCAATTCAAATTTCACAATAGAAGCATGGATATATTTGGATGAGGATATAGGAAACCAAGAGGCAAGAATTGTTTCAAAACAACAAGATAATTTACATGAATATACCTTGTGCATTTTTGGAAATGGCTACGAAGGATCTAATGGCAATCAACTGGTTCTCTCCATCGCTAACGGTTTTACTGTTGTTAAACTTAAATCCAATAATTACCTTTCAAAAGAGGTTTGGTATCATGTCGCTGCAACTCATGAGGGCACGTTAAGCAAGTTATATATTAATGGCGACTTGGATGCGTCTGGAGCTACTACAACTCTAGTGTTGTCTAATACTGAAGTGTTAACGATCGGTTGCCTTAAAATGGGGAATCATCTCAACTGGTTCTTTAAAGGAATAATCGATGAAGTAAAGATTTACAACAGAGCATTAAGTCAGTCAGAGATACAAGCAGACATGATCCCAGAATTTCCATCATTTTCAATGTTACCACTCTTTATAACTGCAACACTGATAGCAGCCATAATCTTTAGAAAAAGTAATAATTCAAACCAAAAGTTGCATAAAGGATGAAAGCATCGCTCTTATTCTCGCTTGGTTTTTATTCTGACCATGTGAAGAGGTTATGGTGGTGGTCTTTTTTGTGCGTATTGGTATCGGCGTGGTTTTCCGTCTCTTGTTAGGATGCCGTCTTTTACTAGGTCTATTAGGGCGTGGGCTACCGCCGTCCTATCATAGTGGAATCCTTTTTTTGCCATTTCGCTGTGGACTTCGCTTAGGGTTTTTGGTGTGGCGAACCATCCTTCTTCCCATAGTTTTTGTATGATGCCTTTGCATGTTTCTGCTCTTGGGGGTGGTGGTTGGCGTTCTGTTAGGGCTAGTGGCGCTTGTTTTAGTTTTTCTGTTAGTGTTGATAGGATGCGGTCTACTGCCGCCTGCAATTGTTCTTCTTGGCATTCTATTTCGAATTCTATGTCGCCTACTCGCATTTTTACGCGTATGGGTGGTTTTGCGCTGTTCTGTGTCAATTTTTCACCTTGTTGAATATTGAATTGTGCATCTTGTTCATGCACAACACTTATATATCCCTTCCGCCAACAACTGCATGTTGGTGAATCTTGGTGATTGAACAATACACTATAACAGCAACACCAAAATATAATTTTCCACAACCACCCATGGACCTGACGCTGCCACAACGCTTCATAGAACTAAGCCTCCACTCACTAAAACACGTGCAAAACCAAACCTTTCAACTAAACCAACAAACAATTCAACAAGCCGCCAACAACACAAGCCAAGAACCCCTATACGCCATCATAAACAACAACAGCCTCAAGCCCATACCACTAACACCAAGAACAGAGGAAACAACAATAGCCGCAGTGGACACATCAAGCATTAAACTAGGCGAAACAAGCACAGGAATAATAACAGCCATCCGTGGAACATGCATATGGAAAAAGAGCAAAAATTACGCTTATCTGCGCATAGGACCCTTCATATTCCACATAACAGAAGAAAACCAAAGAGAAGTTTACAGGGCGCTGCAAGCCGCCTACTTCCCCCCAGAGCAAGGCGAAAGCCAAGCCTCACCAAACATCATGCAGACACCAGTGCGGATGGCAAATCTGCTAGAAAAGTGGCTCCAACAAACCCTAACAAAAACCGTCAGCAACGGACTAATACTTTTCGACGGCTCTCTGACGACTGGAACACCAGACACACCAACAAGCCAGCTTAAGGAAATACTAAACAATGCTAGGGCGGCGGGCAACACTATTTTGGCTTTTTCAAAAATGACCACATTGAGGTTTAACGGCTACCTAATAACCGACACGCTGATAACCCAGAAGCCGCCATGCATAATCGCAGTCCCAAACATCAAGCCCAAACCGCCAACAGTTCTGCTGGGCGAAGTTTACGTGGCAAAACTAACACGGGGAAACTGCACTTTCAGACTTGACATAGACCGGGAACAGCCACCGGAAAAGCGCATAGAAGCTGTTGAAAGGCTCATAGGAAACGACTTGGTGACGCAGAGCTATCCGGAAACCCTCCGTTTGGCGCATATCCTCTGCACCTTTACAGCCAACGAGGTCATAGCCATGCAACACCTCATCCAGCATCGATACCGCCTAAAAATTATCGAACGTCCAGACATGCACCGTCTTTTGTTCGGACCCTTCGGGAAGGGGGAAAGCCACAGTGAGGCTTTATAAAAAAGAGGGCAACATAGTCCAAATCCTCAGCTTCCCAAACGAGACAGCGGAAAAAGGCGACTATCTACTAATTGAGGATGCTGAAGCCCAGAAAGCCCTAATAGTCCAAATTATAGACATACAGTTCGCCAACGTTCCGGGCGTATTAGAAGAGCTTTTGCGCAGTCTCCCAGACGGAGGAGAAATAATTCAAGGCGAGGATGTTGACCCGCTGGAAATAGCGCCCCACATAACCTACATTCAAGATTCTAGGCTATTAATCTGCAAGATCCGCGCAACTGTTGAGGGGGGCGAAAGCCTAAGCCCAAGCAGTTCATGGCTTCCATCCCGGTCGCAGTCCACCATAAAAAGGCTTCCAATTTCAACTCTGCTTAAGCTGGCAAGGGTTGACGGCAAACTCCCAATAGTTTTGGGCACCACAAAGGAGACTTCGCTGCTAACAGTGGACGCCTCAGCCCTAGACGGACGCCTAAACATAATAACGGGCAAAAAGGAGACGGGCAAGTCGCACCTTTCAAAACTTCTGATAACAGCGCTACTTCACTACGGCGCCGCAGTCGTCGTCTTAGACTTGAACGGTGAATATGCCGGCTTGGGCATGACGGCAGACGGCAAAAGGAACGCCTACTACAATAAGGTTCATGTTTTAACGCCTTCCCAAAACTTTAAGGTTGCCCTAAAACAGCTCCACCTCAACGAGCTAATGAATATTCTCATCCACGCCCTGCACCTGCCTGGGACGTCAGCCCGTGAGTTTCGCAGAATATGGCAGTCTTTGAGGGAGCGGAACGCCCTAACCCTCAACGAGCTTGGGGAAGCCATCCGCAACTGGCACTGCAACCAGAACGTGCGCGACGCTCTTTTTTCACGTTATTATGCCATGGTTAATTCTGGCTTTTTCACAGACAACATGGCAGAAGCCACACTGCTGGAAGAGTGCCTATCAAAGGCAAGGGACGAGGGCGGAGCCATAATAATCAATCTTCGGGACACGTCAACCATTGATAGGCAAATAGTTGTGGAGTATCTTCTCGGAAAACTTGTCGAGCTATTATCAAGTTGGAGGCTTAGGGCTGTTTTTCTATTCGCGGAAGAAGCCCATCTGTATCTGCGGGAGACCTACTGGGACGATATTGTCACGCGGATGCGCCACTACGGCATATTCACAACTTTCATAACAAACCAGCCCGACACAATACGCGAAAACATTTACCGTCAAGCAGACAACATATTCCTCTTCAACTTCACAAATGAGCATGACCTAGAAACAGTTTCAAGAGCCGCCCGAGTGGACGCGGAAACCGTAAAATCCATAGCCATGGACTTGCCGCCCCACCACTGCCTAGTGCTGGGCAAAATTGTGAAAGACTTTCCAATAGTCGTTAAGGTCAGAGCCTTAGACGTAAAAACTATGGGGGAAACCCGCCTATTCTTCACAGACACAAAGATTAAGAACACGAATTAAGCTTTTCCAACCTCGGCATATTCCGCTGGAGGAAAGCCCTCAAAGTCTTTGTTAAATCGTATTTTTCCGTCTCACCTAACGGCACCCAGCGGAGCTCAGCGGCGTCGTCCGCCGCCCGCAATTCTCCGCCCCTAAGCTTCACAAAATAGTCGATTATGACGAAGTGCCATTTTATTTCGCCATTCTCATCCCGAACAATATTGTCAACAACATCAATAAGCTCCGGATCAGCCACATCCAAGCCAGTCTCCTCCTTAACCTCCCTTATAACGGCGTCTTCAGCCCTCTCGCCCAGCTCCACCAAGCCGCCGGGAACACTCCACTTGCCTCTTCCAGGCTCGCCTTTACGCTTTTCCAACAAAATTTTCCCATCACAGATTATTATGGCTCCGACGCCAACAACGGGCTGATTCGGATAAAAACGCCGAACCACGCCAAAACCTCCTATGCAACAGGCGTAAAAGGACGCCAAACTCTGCTTGGTTCCTCGCCTATAAGCGCCAAATCCCTATCCTTCATCACAGCCACGCTAAGGGCGGCAGCGGTAGCCACAAGAGACATAACCCCTGTATATTGCGTTATATAAGTGAGGTTAACTGTCTGAGAAGACAGTTCAAAACTGTAGCTCACTAGGTCGCTAATGGTTATTATCCCGTCTTCGATGTATATTATTTGGGTTGCCAATTCACCCCTACCATAACTTAGGAAGCCTTCTCCGTCATATCGTCCATAAAAATAAGCTACCCTTAGATCTATGTCCACCGGAACAGTTTGCTTTCCAACTTTTACCCATACTGGTAGTTTAACGTTCCAATCGTCTATGCTGACATTTTCCCCAGCTTTGGTTTCGTTGTAAAGTAACCCCGCAACATACAACCTACTTAACAATATTCTTGTGGCGTCTAATGATATGCTAGTAATTTGGCCTTCAATGTTGGGTAGTTGAAGACCAACATAGTCAACGTACGGTGTTCCCTCAAAAGCATACTGGACTGTTGCCGATTTTACATCGCCTCGAATGGATAGCCCTGTTGAGGCGTAGGCTGCTCCAAAAAGAAGCGAAGCTAAAAGCACCGCAATTATCAATTTCGTGGTGCGACCTAAACCGACGGTTTTAACTGGTGTTGGCGTAAACACCACGTAGGTTGGAAAGGCGGCTTGTCTTGCAAGCCTAAATTGGATGAGCCTTTCTTTGCTGGCTACTAGTGGAAGAAGCGCTATGCCTGCTATGAAGCCTCCTGCGTGGGCGAAGACGGCTGTGCTTCCTCCCAGCCTAGCATAGCCGTAAATCACTTGGGTTGCAAACCAGAAGATGAGGTAGTAGGCAGCCTTCAACCTAAAAAATATCGGGAAGAATAAGAATCCCCAGCCCATAACCAGCGACGTGCCGGGGAAAAGGAGTAGGTATGCGCCTAGAACTCCGCTTATTGCTCCCGAAGCGCCTATGGCTGGAACGACGTAGGCTGTTGCCCCGCCTAGGAAGCTGAAGGCTGTGTGGAATATGGATGCGACTATGCCTGAAACCATGTATAGGGCTAGAAAACGCCACTTGCCAAGGGCTTCTTCAACGGCTCTTCCGAAAATGTATAGGAAATACATGTTGAAAAGTATGTGGAAGAAGTCTGCGTGCAAAAACATTGAGGAGAAAATCCTATACCATTGGGTTGGCATAGGCGTGAGCGCTGGAACAAAGCCTCCGGCGCTTACCCAGTAGTCGTTCACTTCTAGGAAGAAGTTTTCGTAGGATGTTATGGCGTATACGGCAATGTTAACCACTATTATAGCAAGGGTTGCCACTGGTCTCTTTCTAAACCGGGATACGTCGCCCATTGGAATGCCCAAGCTTCTTTTTAAAGTGTCTGCCAATTCGCGATTGCCTCTGCGCTAAATATTCGGCGCAAAGCTATATAATTTGTCCGCTAGAGGGCATTTTGTTATTCATATCTTAGGGCTTCTACTGGTTTGAGCCTAGAGGCTCTCCATGCCGGGTAAAGCCCGAAGAGGACGCTGACTATTAAGCCGAAGGCTATGGCTCCGAAAAGCACTGTTGGCGTTAAAACTGGTGATATTGTTATTCCGTTGGCAAATGCTGCTTGCCCTCCTTGGCGTATGCCTCCTCCGATGCCGCCTCCAGCGCTGAAAACTCTCACTGCGACTTGGGCTATGCCCCATCCTGCTCCTACGCCGATTACTGCGCCAAGCAAACCTATGATGGCTGCTTCGCCCAAGAATATTAGGAGAACTTGCCGGTTTTTCATTCCTAAGGCTTTTAGGATGCCTATTTCCCTTGTGCGCTCCATTATTGAGACAATCATTATGTTCATTATGCCTATTCCAGCCACCAACAATGATATGGCTGCAATTCCGCCGAGGAAAAGCTCCATGGTGGAGAAAACGTTGGATATTATGTTGAGGATAGCCGTTGAAGAAGTTACTGTGACTTGACCGCCGAAGGCATCTCTTATGGCTTTTACAGTATTGTCAATGGTTTCTTTATCATCATTTTTTAGTTTCACAATTATCATTTCGCATTCCTCTGTTCCAAAGAAGGTTTGAGCCTGCGTTATTGGTATGTATATGCTTGTGTCTGATGGGCCGCCAAAGCTGAATCCTCCAATTTCTCTGAGGACAGCCACAATATTGCCAGTGTAAGTTTCGTTTTTGAATGGCCGCGCAGTTGTGTTAGTCCAAATGATTTCAACACTGTCGCCAGTTTTGCATAAGAGTGTTCCGTTGCCCCACGGGTCGCTGACGCGTTTTCCGGCAACAACAGCATCGCTTTCCGGGTTTTGTGGAATTGTTCCCTCCTCGGCTGTGAATAGGCTGCTGTAGATTTCAGCATATTTAGCATAGTCAACGCCAACAATTGTGACTCGGCTTGTTTGCTCTCCAGATTTTATGTAGCCGGTTCTCAGAATAACAGCAAGCGAAACAGTGACGTTTTCGCCGCCCACATCCTCCATTGTCTTTGTGTCGTTAACCAGAAGCCTAAATCCCGATTCGCCTCTCGCCGTGATTATTAAGGTGTCTGTTGCAAGTCCCTTCTGGAGTTGAGTGGATATTGCCACTTGCAAGCCTTGAGTTATCGATAGCAGAGCCACTATTGCAGCTATTCCTATGACGACTCCTAGGGTTGTTAAGCCAGCTCGGAGTTTGCGCAGTTTTATGGCGCTGAAAGCGTATGAAAATATGTCTGTTGGCTTCATGCCTTATTCACCGTTTCATCCACTATGAGACCGTCAAGCATGCGCACCGTCCTTTTTGCCTCTGCAGCCAAACGCTGATCATGAGTCACCATAATTATTGTCACACCCAACTCTCGGTTCAGCTCCTTTATGAGCTGGATTATTTCGTAAGCGTTCTTCGAGTCGATGTTTCCAGTGGGCTCATCCATGAGGAGGAAATGGGGATTGTTAGCCAAGGCTCTGGCTATTGCCACGCGTTGCTGTTCGCCTCCGCTTAGTTCTGTTGGCTTGTGCTCCATTCTGTCAGCTAAACCAACAATTTTGAGAAGTTCTTCGGCTCTTTTCCGTCTAGCCTCCCTGTTTAATCTGGCAATAGCCATGGGAAGCTCCACATTCTGCCTAGCCGTGAACCTTGGAATTAAATTGAAAAATTGGAAAACGAAGCCTATTCTACGCCTTAAATCAGCCAGCTGCCCATCGTTAAGAGTTGAAACATCAACCCCTTCAATGAAGATTTTCCCATCCGTCGGCTTGTCCAAAGCGCCTATAAGGTTTAGAAGGGTTGATTTGCCACTTCCAGAAGGACCCAGAACGGATAGGAATTCTCCTTCCTCAACCTTTAGGTTTACCCCTCTTAGGGCTTCTACTGGAACTTTGCCCAGCATATACACTTTCCTAAGGTTTACAGCCTCAACAATCTCCGTCATGGCCTTACTTCCTTTTTCACCTTGTTAGGTATCGCCATGCCAGCACCACTCCTAAGATGGAAAGAACTACAGCGAAAATGCCCAAGTACGTGAAGTCCAGTAGCAGTTTGGAGGCTTCAAGTGGTAGTATGGTGAGTTGTCTAATGGCGTCTGTTAGGTATGTGAGAGGATTTACGTTAGCAATGGCTTGCATCCAGTCGGGCATTAGCCTTGTGGGGAAGAAGGTGTTGCTGGCAAACATTAATGGCATTGTGATGAGGCTTACAAACTGCATTGGGCGCTCCATCCTCGTCGACCTTATGGAGAAAGCCAAGAAAACCGATGAAAGCCCAACACCGAGGAGGAATACTGCCGCGTAAACGCCTAAGATGTTGAATATTATGAAGGTGCTGCTTACTTGCAGTCCCAGAAGATAAGCCAGCGCCAAAATAACCGTGGCTTGGAACATCGCCCTAAAAGTTGCGTTGAAAATTTTGGCAAATATTATGGCTGCTCGCGAGACTGGAGTACTTATCACCTTGTCCAAAAAGCCTAGACGCCGATCCCAAACTATTGACATGCCACTGAACATTGTCGTAGTCATGACTATCATCGAAACCATGCCGACAGCCATAAAGCTGAAGTAGTCTGTAACGCCAAAAGTATCCTTCATTATGCTTGAACCCATGTCGGCGAATATCTGCGAAAGCGCTGTGCCATTAAGAATCACTGCGGGAAGCCCGGACGGAGAAAGAATAGCGTTTCCCGGAATTGGCATTTGCTGTGGCATGTTTATGTTGTTGGCTGAGAAAAGTCCGCCTATATTCATGGACTTGCCCAGAAGTCCCATCCATATGAGGGGTTGAAGCACAAACATCGTCAGCATTACTGGGTCTTTGAGCCACTTTTTGAGTTCGCGGTAGGTTAAAGCCCACAAACCTCTTGTTAGGCTTGGGCGGCACTCGTTTGTTGCTGATGTGTTTGCTCTACTCATCTTTTTCTAGCCCTCCACAAGTGTAGCCTTTGAGACATAATCTCCATGCGGGACTCTTCCGTGTCGCGCATTGCTCTACCAGTGTACTCCAAATAAACCTCGTTTAGTGTTGGCTCCGTAAGCGAAAGCCTCGTCACCGTGTAGCCCTTCTTCCTCAAAGCCTCAATTATTAGTGGGGCTGTTGCCTCGCCGTTTTCAGCCTTAATCCTATAAGCGCCATTCTCATCTCTCACTTCTTTCACTTTTTCAACGCTTTTTATTATGCTTGTTACATCCGCATTTTCCTTTATGCTTATGGTGATTATGTCTCCGCCTAGGCTGTGCTTAAGCTCGTTTGGCGAGCCAGTCACGATTATTTTGCCGTGGTCTATTATGGCTATGCGGTCGCAGAGAGCGTCAGCCTCCTCTAAATAATGCGTAGTCATAAAAAGGGTCATGCCATACTCCTTTTTCAAACGCCTAATATAATCCCATGTGGCAGCTCGCGTCTGCACATCCAAACCCAAAGTCGGTTCGTCCAAGAAGAGCACTTTAGGTCTATTAATGAGTCCGCATGCAAGCTCAAGCCTTCGGCGCATTCCGCCAGAGTAGGTTTCAACCCTCTTATCCTTAAACTCTGTGAGTTCCACGAGTTCCAGTAGTTCCAAAGCGCGGTTTTTGGCTACTTCACGAGGAATGCCATATAAATCTGCGCAAAGCATCACGTTCTCATAGCCAGTCAAATCCTCGTCCGCAGTATATTCTTGGGGTACAACGCCAATCACTTTCCGAACCTCGTTAGCTTGTTTAATAATATCGTAACCTAGCACTGAGGCTGTTCCCTCAGTTGGCTTCAGCACAGTTATCAGCATATTTATCGTCGTTGTTTTTCCAGCGCCATTAGGCCCCAAAAAGCCGAAGATTTCGCCGTCTCGGACACTGAAGTTTATGTGGTCAACAGCCACTAGGCTCTTGTTAAAAACCTTCGTTAGGTTTTCAGCCCTAATCACTTCTTCTGTCATGCCTTTTCACCACGCAGTTTCTTTTCTATATTCTCAAGCCTCTGAGCGGTTTCATTCAAAACCTTCAAAGTCTCTTTTATGGCTTGCTCCGAAAACCGTTCTTCTAAACTCATGCCGAGGCTAAAGAAAGCCTTAAACAAGCGCCTGAAAGCCTCCCGGACCTCTTCAGCCTCTTCCGGTGGGATGCGAAGCCAAAGAGAGCCCAATAATGGTGGAACAAAGAACTTTCTGCCCATACGGAACTGGGCTCGCACTTTCCGCTGTTCATCTAGAAGCTTCTTGCCCTTATCGGTGAGCATGTAACGCTTTACTCCAGCTTCTCCTGTTGGTACTTCACGGATGTAGCCATTATCCTGAAGCCAAGCCAAAAGGGGATAAACAGAGCCGGGACTAGGCTTCCAGCAGCCGTTGGTGCGCTTCTCAATCTCGTTCATAATTTCAGAGCCAGAAAGCGGCTTCTCGTTCAAAAGCTCAAGCACTTGATAGCGCAGAAACCCTTTCGGTACAGCAGCCATATGCCTCAACCAGTGCCGGAAAGGCGGAAGAGGAGGCGGAAAGTTTGCATCATCGAACATTATTTATCACCATTGATATCAAATTCGATAAAAAACATACAATCCAATATTTAAGGATTATGCCACTTGAAAACCCTTCAACCCATTTGCTCTATTAACGTTCCAACCGGTTTTCCTTCAACTGCCAGCAATAGGTTTTCTGGCTTAAACCCGTTTAGGACGCGGACTCTTATGCGCCTAACTTTTAGGATTTTTATGGCTTCTGGGTCTAGGATTTGGTGGATGCCAGCCTTGTGCTTCTCTTCTGCTAAAACTTTTGGCAGCTCTTCAAAGCTCAGCCTATCAAGTTTCACCGCGTCTGGGTGTTTCCTCGGGTCTTTTGTGTATACGCCTTCTTGGTCTGTGGCTTTTATGAGTATATCGGCGTTTATGCTTTCAGCTAATAGGGCAGCGACAGAGTCGGTTGTCATGCCTGGTTTTAAGCCGCCTAAAATTGCGATTTTCCCATTTTCTAGGCACTGGACAGCCTCTTCCACGCTTGTTGGAATTTTTTGGCATCCGGCTTTGCCAAGCATTTTTGCGAAAAGTTGGGCATAAAGTCTCGAAACGCTGATTGCCAAATCATCTTGGTCTTTTTCCGCTAAGCCCAACTCTTTGGCTATTTTTATGAATTCTCTTGCTAAGGCGCCCCCACCGACGACAACCGCCAGCGTATGTCCTTCAGCTTTAAGTTTTTTCAAGATTCTGACATATTCGCTTATAAGTTGGGTGTTTACGGGTGTAGCAACAACAGAACCGCCAAGCCTTATTACTATTCGCATCGTGTTCAACTTTCCTTAAAATACGGAGGAAGCATTTAACCCTTAAAAGAATTTGTCCAATCCCTGTTTTGGTTTGGCTGTTTTCGTCTCTATTTTTTCGCCGAAGATTATGTGCATGCCGTCTGTGGCTGCCACTGTGGGGGTTCCGGTCTTCTCCTCAATTATTTTTGCTTCTCGGGCTGGTCCCTGGAATATCATTTGCATTCCAAGATGTGTCAAAACGGCTTGTTCCGGGCGAGCTTCCTCTACGATTTTTATGGCGTCTTCTGTTGTCATGTGGCCTTTCCAAGGCTTGCCGGCGGGACGCATAACGCACAGCATCAGAAGCCTAACGCCTCTGTAGTATTTGCCTATTCCCTCAAAGTATTCTGTGTCGCTTGTGTAGGCGAAATCTCCAAACTCTTCTGTCTCGAAACGAAAGCCAACTGCATTCGGGTCTGTGTGCCGTGCCTCTGCAGCTGAAACCGTCACGTCTGCCACTTGGAAACGCGTGTTTGGAACGGCTTCGATGACTTGCTCCAACATTTGCTGATGATATTTCGAAATTGATGGCTCGCAGACGTCGCTTCCCTTTAAGACGCTTTTTGATGCTGCGAGCACTCCTCGCTTTTTCGTCATGCCCCTAGTCATGGCTTCAATCATCACTTCGGCGTCAGTATAGTGGTCTGGGTGACAATGGGAAACAAAGATGGCGTTTATTTTCTGTGGGTCTAAGCCTTCACTTATGGAGTAGATAAGCGCTCCGGGCCCGGGATCCAAGTGTAGGTTTAGGTTTTCGCCTATTATGCGTATTCCTGCTGTTCGCCTCTTCTGGGTTATTGTTGTGAACCTTCCGCCGCCTGTCCCGAGGAATATTATTTCATATTGGGTCATGCATTTGCCTATGGCTTTTGCGGAATTTTTGCTTTATGCCTCTCAATAATTATGGAACAATAATGAAGGAAAATGCTTTTAACAAGGGCTGGAATATGCAAAGGGAGGCTGTTTGCCTTGCTCGAGGGGTTGGGACTTGTTGGAAATGCTCTTGCTCTTTTTGCTTCACTAGTGGTCCTTGACAAGGCAAGTGATTGGGCGATAACAAACAGTGTTAAAATTGCAGATATAACTGGTTTTGGAAAGACAACAATAGGCTTTATACTTGTGGCTTTTTCCACATCCCTACCAGAGCTTTGCGTCTCCATATTTGCGGTTATAGGCGGCGAAAGCATAGGCGTAGCAATAGGCAATGTTTTAGGCTCGAATATTATGAACATATGCCTAATTCTGGGCGTATGCTTCCTCATAGTGGCTTTGAAAAGCTCAGAAGCGGTAAAACTGGCACCAGCCATGGCTAAAGAGGAGGTTGGAACCCTATATTTTGGGCTTTTTGTGGCTTCTGTTGTCCCGTTAACGCTTCTCTATATCGGATTTGCAAGCAGAGTTATCGGCGTAATCCTAATCGCAATCTTCATATTCTACGTTTATCAGCTTTCCAAAGTTAGAAAAATAAGGGATGAAGGCTCCCTAGGGGAGGAGAGACGAAAGCTTCCCGCATACGCTTTTTTCGCGCTTTTAGGCATTGCGCTGGTTGTTGCAAGCTCATACTTTATTGTGGATTCTGCAACTTTCATTGCTGATGGTCTTGGAATTCCAAAGGTTGTTATAGGCGCCACCATAGTGGCTTTTGGAACAAGCCTCCCAGAATTGGCGACAAGCATCGACGCCGTTCAGAAGGGACACATGGACCTAGCCTTAGGCAACATTGTTGGAAGCTGCTTCATAAACATAACATGCATTTTGGGCGTAGCTCTAATTGGTGCAAGTTTGGCGGTTAATATGGCGGCTTTCTCCCATCTCGTCATGTTCTCGCTTATAACAAACCTCCTATTGTGGTATTTTCTTTCCAGCGAGAGGATAAGCTGGAGGGAAGGCGCCATACTCCTCATAATGTACGCCATATTCCTAGCGACAAGCTTCGGCGGAGGCTACGGAACATAAAGTGGCGAAACAGCCTTTAAATAAGGGCTTTTAAACCGTCTAAAGCGGAAAACAATGAAGAAAACCAAAGTGAAGGCTCTGGCGCTTTTTTCAGGAGGCTTAGACAGCAGCCTAGCCATAAGGCTTCTTCAAGAGCAAGGCATTGAGGTGGAAGCCATAACCTTCCTAACACCTTTCTATACGGCAAAGGCGGGCGGCTTCAGCCTTCAAAGGGCTGCTGAGCGGTTAGGTGTGCCCCTAAAGGTTGTGCGTTTAGGCTTGGAATATTTGAGGATAATCCGCAAGCCCAAGCATGGTTATGGGCGGCACATGAACCCATGCATAGACTGCCACATCTTCATGCTGAAAAAGGCTAAACGGTACGCCAAACAAATAGGCGCCGACTTCATAGTCACTGGCGAAGTTTTGGATGAGCGTCCCATGTCCCAGCACATGAAAGCCCTAAAAATTGTAGAGGAAGAATCCAGCCTAAAAGGGAGGCTTTTACGCCCACTATCAGCCAAACTTCTGCCACCAACAGAAGCTGAAAAAAGAGGACTTGTGGACAGAAGCAAACTGTTAGACATTCGTGGAAGGTCTCGCAAGAAGCAGTTAGCTCTAGCAAAGGCTTATGGCGTAACCGAGTACCAGTCTCCCGCCGGCGGATGCCTCCTAACCTACAAAGAGTTTGCGGCTAAACTCCGCGACCTGCTCCAGCACAAAAAGAGAATTTCAATGGCAGACTTGGAGCTGCTGAAGGTTGGACGCCACTTCCGCTTTGGCAAAAACAAAATAATCGTAGGAAGAAACAAAGAAGAGAATGAAATGCTTTTGAGGCTTAAAAGTCGAAACGACTACTTTTTCGAAGCGCAAGGCTGCGGAAGCCCAATAACGCTTCTACAAGGACCAAAGAAAAAGCAAGCCATAGAAAAGGCAGCGCAACTAACAGCCTACTATTCAGACCAGAAAACAGGCAAAGTACACGTAAAATACGGAAGAGAAAAACTGGAAAAAGGCATAATGGTGGGAAGACCAAACAAGGAAGAAAGCGAACGATTACGGATAAAATAGCCTTTCATATTTATTGCCAC
Source organism: Bathyarchaeia archaeon (assembly GCA_038870595.1). Taxonomy (GTDB): domain Archaea; phylum Thermoproteota; class Bathyarchaeia; order Bathyarchaeales; family Bathycorpusculaceae; genus JAGTQI01. The sequence continues at coordinate 10,191 of JAVZJU010000003.1, read as the reverse complement.
TCCGCTCCCTTTATAACGGCATTACATATGGTGTTAAAATCCTCTTCGGTTATGTTTATTATGGAAACTTGAAGATATTAGTTCCATGTCCCTCCCTTATCTGCTATAAAACAATGTCGCCTATTAGATTAGGCCTAATCCACTTAGCTTTTGTCCATCCGAGCTCTTCTTCACTATAAAAATATTCACCCATCAGAATGATATAACAGCATTTCTGATGTTCTGTTAGCGATGACTTAATAGAAAATCGCGAAAGCTAAAAGTTTCACAAACCAATGCGAGGCTTCCGACGTTGTTTTATTCAGAACCTTCTTTGATGTGGCTTATACCAAAAGTCCATAAAAGTGCCGAGGGCCGGGTTTGAACCGGCGACAACCCGGTCTTCAGCCGGGCGCTCTCCCAGGCTGAGCTACCTCGGCATAGCTCTGGCAAATTTTGAAGATTGGGAACTCTTTAAGGTTTCGCTTATACTGGCGCTTTTCTATTCTGTTTCAAGCTTGTAAAAGACCTTCATCCCCTTCAGTGTCTCGTGGATCTTATTTGCCAGCTGCAACACTTCCATAAGTTCCACTTTCCTACCCCAATCATAGACGTGGTCGTGATAACCTCTTAAAGGCTCAAAGCCCATAGAACGAAGCTTTTCAACAACTTCTAATGGGCTTGCGCCTTCGCTGTAAAACCATATTGTCAAATAAGTTTTCATATAACCACCTCACATATTGCCTTAAAGAGGATGCAAAAGTGAAATTAAACAATTTCGGTTTTACGCGTTTAAGTGGCGCGGGGTGCGGGATTTGAACCCGCGCGGCCATTGCTGACCACAGGCTTAGCAGGCCTGCCCCCTACCAGGCTAGGGCAACCCCGCAACCGAGAATATGAATGTGGAAAGTTATTTTTGTTTTTTGCGTTTTGCAAAAAGCTTTTACTTTTTATTGGCTTTTTATTTAGTGGTGGTTGTGTTGGACGTTAAGCTTTTTGTTGATGGTGAAGAGATAAACCTTAACAAGTTTGTTGTTAAGATTTTGGGCAGTACTGTTGTGGGGGCGGTTAGTGCTCTGCGTGGTGTTAAGGAGGATTGGAAGGAAATTAAGGTAGAGATAAAACGGTAATAATATTGGAGGTTAGGATGCAATGATTTCTGAAGAGCATAAAAAACATTTGCAGCAGGAGTTGGCTGGTAAGCTTCAAAATCCGGTTAGGCTTGTTGCCTTTACGCAGGAGTACGAGTGTCCTTTTTGTGGTCAGACGCGGAGGCTTGTTGAGGAGTTAGCGGATTTAAGCGATAAAATAAGGGTTGAGGTTTATGATTTTGTGGCTGATGTGGATAAGGCTAGGGCTTACGGTGTTGACAAAATTCCAGCTGTGGCGATTGTTGGCGAGAAGGATTTTGGTGTTAGGTTTTATGGTTTGCCTTATGGTTATGAGTTTGGGACTCTTTTGGAGGGTATAATTGCTGTTTCCCGTGGAAGGTCGGATATTTCCGAGGATGTTAGAGAAAAGCTTAAAGGTATTAAGGTGCCGGTGCATATTCAGGTTTTTGTGACTTTGACATGTCCGTACTGCCCATCTGTTGCAAGTCTAGCCTACAAGTTTGCTGTTGAGAGCGACTTTGTTAGGGCTGACGTTGTCGATGTAAGCGAGTTTCCGCATATTGGGCATAAATACGCTGTTATGGGTGTTCCTAAAACGGTTATTAATGAGAAGGTGGAGTTCCTTGGGGCTGTTCCAGAAGACATTTTCCTAGAGCATGTCTTGCTTGCTGCTCGCCGTCCAGGATATGTCTTATAACCATTCAAAGTGGTGCAAAATCTGGCTGGCAAAAGAGAGTTTTTAACTTTAGTTTTTGTTTACAGCGGCGAGTTTGCAGAACGCGTAATAAGGAATCTTATAAATGACCCGAGTTTCTGCAAGTCTTGCGGCTTATACTGTGACTCATGCAAGTACGGTGTTTACAGTTATGTGAGGAATATACGTGCTGCCATAGAGCTTCCAAAGCCTTCGGATTTGCCAGCCTTCATAGACAAGCCTGAAGAATACATGCCTAAGAGTGTCCCGAGGGCGGATTTGTGTGTGGCTTCTGGCTTGCATAAAGATTTGCTTTTGGGACTTCCAAACCACATTGCGAAGGCTGGCGTTAAAGGTTTACTTGTTCCTATTGAAGATTTTAACGAGGTTCCATCGGGGTTGAGGAAACAGGTCGAGGAACGTTGCTTAGAGTCTGGTTTGGAGTATGCTTTTCCAAAGCCTTTCTGTTCGCTGGAGCCGCCCGAAGATAAGCCCTTAATATCCCGTTTTGTGGAGGAGTTGGGTGTTGGGCGCCCAAAACTGGAAATTTCCACTGCTAGACGGGGCGGTCGCGAGGTTATAGAGGCGGCAATTGTTAGGCGGAGTGCTCCATGCGGCTCAACATGGTATGTGGCGAGAAAGCTCATAGGCGTTGAAACAAAACGTGAAATCTTATACGACGCTATTGCAAAGGCGCATCATAGTTATCCGTGCACTGCGACGATGAATGTTGACCCGGAAGCAAAAGAGCCCATCCTCCACATTGGCGGCTACATAATAAGGGAGGAAGTAGAAAAAGCGCTGGAAAAAGCTGGAGCTACGAATTAACTTTTCTGTAACCGCTTAATGAGGTCTAGGACTTTTGCTTTTATTGCATCTCGAATTTTTCTGGCTTCGTCCAGTGGCATTTTGGCCGGGTCTGGCATGTCCCATTCTTCAACATGCTTTGTGTAAACTACTGGGCAGAGGGAGCCACTGCAAACGATTATGGCTACTTCAGCCTTCTCCTGAAGCTCCCCCGTCATCATTTGGGGCTTTTTGTGGCTTATGTCTATACCCTCTTCAAGCATAAGCCGGACAGCGTTTGGATGGACTCTTTCAGCTGGTTTTAAGCCGGCACTTGTGGCAGTCCAGCCTTCAGGCGCATACTTGTTAAAGTAGGCTTCGGCAATCTGGCTCCTAAAACTATTTTCAACACAGACGAATAGAACCGTTTTCAAAGATCAGCCTTCCCAGTCCAAGAGCCGCTTTTCGCCTTCTATCTTTTTCAAGTCTGTTATGTCTTGGGTTACCTCCATAGTCCCCAAATATTTACCGTCTTTATCTCTTACTGCAAAGTATCTTATGTGGATTAGGCGGTCTCCCTTTTGAATCCAGAATTCCGCCATGTCTTTTTCGCCCTTCTTGAAGGATTCAAGGATTCTGTTGACCACGTGGATACTTTTCTGCGGGTGGCAAAGCTGAACCTTTCTGCCCAAAATAGCTTTTGTCCTCACGAATATGCGTTTATCAGCCTTGCTAAAGTATTTGACGGCGTCATCCTTATCCACAAAGGTTATGTCCACTGGCAGCGTGTTCAAAATAGCCTCAATCTCCTCCTTCGTCAAAGAGCCTGTTTCAAACTGTAATGTGCTTTCTGGCATGGCTTTTTCCTCAACCGCTGGTTTTTCAACAGTTTTGGCTGGCTTGGCTATTAAATGTTCTGGAGTGAAACAGCAATATCCAATTTCGTCAAAATCCTCCATTATGCTGGGCCACTCTTGTTCAGTGACCACACGCTGGGCTGCTGGAAAAAGAATGTTGTTTTCCTTGTAAATGTGACTGTTAAGCATGTCGCCTACAGCCTTTGCCAGTTCGCCAAGCTGCCTCTTAAAATCTGAAAAACTCATTTTTGTGGCGTTCTCGATTAGGGCTTTAAGCTGCTTCTTCCTTTCCCTAAGCTGGCTGTGTTCCATCCACATTATTGCCGGAGGCTCACTTATACCATGCCTTTCCAAAACTGGGAAGAGGGCGTTCTCCTCCCTCAAATAGTGCTTTTCAGCGTCTAAAAGCTCATCTACAACATGCCTTAGCTCTGACAATTCTCCAGCAATCGCGTCTAGGCTTTCGGCTCTCTGCACTTTCTCAGCTAACATGCCAAGCTTCTCGGCTATTTTCTGAATCATTTTATGCTCTTCTAATAATATGCCAATAGGACTAGCTGGAGCAGCCTCAACCCTCTGCTTTTCCAAATGCTCCTTAAAAATCGCCAAGTGCACATCGCAAAGTCTCTGAAGCTCCTCCCTTGACACACCCTCGCTTACAAGTTCCTGTTCAATTTTGGCTATCTCAAGCGAGCTTACGCCCTCAAGAAACTGCCTAAAACGCTCCTTAACCTGTTCTGGGGGAACACCAGCATGCAACTGCCTCAAAATCTCTTTCAAAACCTTCTTCCGCTCTTCTTCTGTTACTCCGCCCATTTTAGGCGCTTCCTCCCAAAATTTTCTTGGCTAAGGCTTTCCCAATTTCTATTATGCGCTTCATGTTCTCGTCTGTTGGCGGTCCATTAATTTCCAATGCACCAACAACTTCAATTTTGAAGTCGCCAAGTATTTCTTGAATTTGGCGTATTGCGCCTCCGCCCCAACCATAAGAGCTTAAAACCACAGCGAATTTTGTTGGTGGGCGCAACGCCTTGAAAAGGTATGTGGTATAAACAGCCAATGGGTGAGCCCCACCCAAAACTGTTGGGGCGCCCAGAACAATGGCTCTTGAATCCGCAAAGTCTTTGGCTAAATCGCCAACATCAGTTACGACTAAGTTATGGAAGGCCAACTCAACACCCTCTGACACCAGTGTTTCAGCTATCTGCTTAACCATTGCGTCTGTGCTATTCCACATACTTACATAGGCTATTGTCGCCTTAGGTCTTGTTTCGCCAGCTGCCCAACGCCTATACGCGCCTAAGATAAGCTCTGGCTTTCTATGGATGGGGCCGTGGCTTGGCGCTATCATTCTGATGTTTAGGCTGGCAATTTTGTCGAGGGCTTTTTGTGCCATGGTTCTGAAAGGCATCATTATTTCTCCCCAGTACCGCTGGGCATGGACAAGCAAGTCCTCAATTTCGTCGCTGTATGTGCCTCCAGCCAAGTGGGCGCCGAAGAAGTCGCATGGGAATAGAATTCCATCCTCCTCTAGGTATGTGAACATTGTTTCTGGCCAGTGGAGCATGGGCGCCTCAATAAAGCGTGGGGTTTTGTCGCCTAGACTTATGGCCTCATTGTCAGCCACCACTTTAATTCTTTCTTGTGGAACGTGATAGTAGATTTGAGCCATTTTTGCTCCTCTGCCAGTAGCCACCAGTTTAGCTTTCGATGCGATTTTCATCATGTGGGGTATGGCACCAGCGTGGTCTGGCTCCGCATGATTCATGACAATGTAATCAATTTCTTCTGGTTTTGTGAGATTGCGGATTTTGTCTTCCAGATCTTTTTCGAAGCCCGGATTTACGGTGTCTATTAGGGCTTTCCCATTGCTGCCAATTATGAGGTAAGCGTTATAGGATGTGCCCTTTGGAAGCGGAATTAATGCGTCGAAGATTCTGCGGTTCCAGTCTCTTACGCCGACCCAGTAAACGTTTTCTGCTATTTTCATAATGTTTCTTTCATTCATGCATGTTCACCTTTTATTACAATTGTAATAAAGTATATTTATGCCTTTCCCCACAATATATCAAGGAGGAATGAATGAAAATGCTACTACCATGCGAGGTCGCAGTAAAAAGCCTACTCCCACCAGTAAGGGCGGCACTAGCCAAACAACTAATGACAAAACACAACTTAAAACAAATGGAGACAGCAAAACTATTGGGCGTAAGCCAACCAGCCATAAGTCTCTACAACAAGAAAGTGCGGGGAAAAGCCCTAGACCTAGAAAAAGACAAAGAGATCAAGAAGCTAATTGAGGAGTTGGCGAATTTCCTTGCAAAGGAGGGCTTATCCCACAAAAATTTCACGCTAAGGTTTTGCGAAATCTGCAGAGTTGCCCGTGCGAAAGGCTTGTTGTGCAACATGCATAAGGCTTTAGATCCAACATTTGACATTGAAAAGTGTGGTTTATGCATGAGCCCATCGCTAAAATGCCCTTAATTTAAGCGGTTACTCTGCCAAGAACCTTATTATCTTCTCATAGACGTCCTTATCTCTTAAGTCCTCCTGCCCCTTGTATATGCTTGGGTTGTCATTAACCTCAACAACGACATAGTCGCCGTTAACCTCTTTGATGTCGACGCCGTAAAGTCCCTTCCCGACGACGCTGCACGCTTTAAGGGCGGTTTCCTTAAGCCTTTGAGGTGCATTATCCCGTTTTAGGGTGACGGTTCTGCCCCATATAAAGCTTGGTTTTCCACGGCGCTTTACGCCATGTTTCCATTTGCCCTTTGGCATCATATACTTGCAAACATATAGGACTTCGCCGTTTAGGACGCCCACACGCCAGTCGAAGCGGGATGGCATAAACTTCTGCACAACAATGTGGTCAGACCGTCTAAAGAATCGTTTGGCAACTTCGCGGAAACTGGTTTCGCATGAAACCTTCTCTACATACTTCGAAAAGCTGGTGTATGGTGCCTTAATAACAACTGGTTTTCCGAAAAGCTCGAAGACTTCCTCTATCTGCCTATGATGAAACTCATCCTTGTTCAAAAACAATGTTGGAATGCGCGGCACATCATACTTTTCGAAGAGCCTATACTGATGGATTTTGTTGGCACATATCTTAATGGAAATTGGGTCATCAACAACCTTTAATCCCAATTCCCACGCTGTTTTTGAGACTATGTAGGCTGTGTAAAGCGGGTCTGTTGTAGCCCTTATGAAGACGCTGTTGTATTTTGGAATTTCTGAAAGACCATTCCTAAACAAAAAGTTGAACGTATGCCCCATCTGTTCTGCTGTCTGCTTAAAACATTGGAGAGCCTCAGCTTCGTCAGAATAGGTGAAATTGTATTTTTCAACAAAACACGCTATCCGCGTCAATCAAACCATCCTTTCCCGGAAATCCGGGAAACTATTTTAGAAATTATATCAACATCTAAAGGCGTAATTTCCTCCATCTTTAAGGGTTGAAGCCCACAAAGGTAGGTTTTCCCACTGAAACGTTGGATATGCAACTTACACGATGGGATTTTGAAGGTCTCATAGACTTTTTTGGCGATTCTCATTACATCACTATCGTCATAGACGCACTCGCCGAAAAAGGACTTAATAGAGATAATTTCGCCACGCAGTGGTTGGGCACAAACAGCATAGCGGTAGTTCATGCTTAGACTTTTGACAGCCCTGTAAAGGGCTGTTCTGTTTTTTGCTGTCTTGAAACCATTAAAAGAGAAGGGATTAACAGCAAAAACAACAACTGGGAAGCCGAATTCAGCCATTATCTGCCTAACAGAGTCCGTAACGAGGTATGGCATTACTGGTGCCCCGTTTTTGGAAGCCCTCACAAGCAGAACTGGCAGTCTATAGGCGTCAAGGGCGTTTTCCGTTGTCGGAACAACATCATTTCCAAGAATTTCGGCATGAAGCGAAACATAATAGCCAGTTTTCATGTATCTGTAGTCGTTGTTTATGTTGAGAATGAAGTCTCTAACAGAAGACTTGAGGAAGGCTGATGGTTTTGTTATGGGCTCGTTTGTTCTTAGGTCGATGTTTGAGACGACCAGCACGCAAGAGGCACCAGACAACAGAAAACAGCTAACAACAATTAGATATTTAAAATTAACTATGACGATCAGCACTATTTCCAGCAGAAAAATGTATAAGCTTATATTTTGGCTGGCTGCAGATTTCTCTCTTAAAGAGGCAGTCTGTACGTATAGAACCTTAGAGGTTCTCGGACCAGAACACGAGTTTTCGCTTGTTGACGAAAACTTGAGGGCTTTGCCAATAGTTGACAAAGTCATAAGGGATGTTTACGGGCGGGTTGTAAACTTTGTAGAGTTTGGTAGCTTCACTTTTGGAAAGGAGCTTCAGCTTCACGTTATGGAGGTTAAGCCCAACAAGCCCTTCAAGTCGCCAAAAACCTTTGAAGAAAACATGTATGAGGCTGTTTTAAGGCTTGGCGAAATGCTTGAACGCCGCTATGGCGCAAGGCTTTTGGGAACTGGGATGCATCCAACATTGAGGCTTGAGGAAACAGCCGTTTGGCCCCACCGCCATAAGCAGATTTACGAGGCTTTCAGCCGAATCTTCAACCTTAAACAGCATGGCTGGCTTAACATTCAAAGCTTCCAGCTGAACATTCCATACGCTGATGAAACCAAGGCTGTTCTGATGCATAACCTGCTTGCTAACGTATGTGCTTATCTTCCAGCTGTTTCGGCTTCTTCACCCATTTATGAGGGGCGCCTAGGCGATTATGTGGATAATAGGCTTTATTTTTACATGGAAAACCAGAGGGAAATCCCATCAGTAACTGGAAAGGTTGTTCCAGAATATGTTCAGTCTTTTAGACAGTATAGGCGGGAAGTTATTGGGCGTTATTCAGCCGATTTAGCCAAGGTTGGAGCTCACAACTGCATCCTTAACAAGGATTGGGTCAACTCTAGGGGTGTAATCTTCCGCTTTGAAAGGAAAGCCCTCGAAATACGTGTTATGGATGAGCAAGAATGCATAAAATCCGATGTGGCTCTAAGCTGTTTTATAAGGGCGCTGCTTAGAGGCTTGATGAAGGCGGATAAGCCTCTCTTATTGCCGACGGAAGTTCTGGCTGAAGACTTCAAATCCATCATAAAATATGGCTTAGAAGCCAAAGTGCTCCATCCCAATGGGCCAACGGCTAGGCATGTGTGTAGGCGCTTATTGAAGGTTGCTTGGGAAAACGCCACATCTGAAGAGAGGGAATACCTTCCAATAATGGGGAAGCGTGTTGAACACGGCAACCTTTCAGATGTCATCAGAGAGAAAGTCAAAGTTAGGGCGCAGAAAACCGATTTGAATGAGGCAATTATAGACGTTTACTCGAAACTTTTAAACAGCCTAGAGGCTAATGAGCCCATATTTTGATAGAGGTTGGAAGCGCGTATGCAAGCCAAAAATGAGCGCCAGAAAAACTTCTTCAACATTTGTGGCACTTGTAAGATTAACTGTTGCTGGGATGCTAGACCGCCAATAACCGATAAGCGTGAAAAAATTATTCTAGAATACTTGAAGGCGCATGGCATTCATATTGAAAATCCTTTCGTGCATGCTGAATATACTTTTCCAAGGGAAGACGAAGGCGGATACTGCATATTTTATGATAAGGTGACAAGGAAATGCGTTGTGCATTCAGCAAAGCCAGAAACGTGCGTCGCTGGTCCCATAACTTTCGACATAAATAAGGCGACTGGCAAAATTGAGTGGTACTTAAAGATGGAGAAAATTTGCCCCCTCGCTGGAGTAATTTACAAGGATAAAGCTCTCCTCAAGAAACATTTCAAAGCTGCTAGAAGGGAAATTCTGCAGCTTGTAAGAGAACTAACGCCAAAGGCTTTGAAGACCATATTGAAGCGAGAAGAACCAGACACATTCAAGATAGGGGAGGAAGAAGTAGAAGGGGAAATTTTGGATAAACTATAGGATGACATGTCGCAGGAGAATGTTAATTTTCAGCGTTTTAAGTTCTAGTGATCTTCCGCATAAAAATTTCTGGCATAACAAGAAAGCCCAAGCATGAAAGGGACGCAACAATTACCCATTCAGCTATGTCTAATTGTGCTGTATGAAAAAGAAGGCTTAATGCGGGAACATAAACAACAGCCAAAGTTGAAACCACAGATATAAGCACACCTGCAAGCAGCCACCTGTTGGTTAAGAAGCCCGCTTTGAAGGCATTTTTGGTTTCTGATCTGCAGTTCCAAACAACCACCAACTCGTAGAAACATGCCACTAGAAAAACCATGGTTCTCGCTTTTTCAAGAGAACCCAAAACAGCGAAGCCCCACCAAAAAGCAGCGATCTCCGCTGCCAGCTGAATCAACGTGGATGCAAGAATGAAAATTAGCATGCCATGCAATAAACCCTCTTTTGGGCTGCGGGAAGATTTTTCCATAACATCCTCGGCTGGCGGATCTTTGCCTAAGGCTATTGCAGGCGGCCCGTCGGTGACAAGATTTAACCACAAGATCATTGTTGGCAGAAGGGGTATGGGCAAACCAGCTAAGGCAAAAGACCCTACAAGGATCAGTTCAGTAAAGTTGAGGGCGAGGAGAAACCTTATGAACTTTCTAATGTTGTTGTAAATTATTCGACCTCCTTCAACAGCTTTGACTATTGTGGCGAAGTTATCGTCTGCCAGAACCATGTCTGAAGCCTCCTTAGCCACGTCTGTTCCGGTTATGCCCATGGCTACGCCAATATCCGCTTGCTTTAGTGCTGGTGCATCGTTGAC
>JAVZJU010000002.1:0-112499 GCA_038870595.1 Bathyarchaeia archaeon | reverse complement strand
AAAGCCGTCAACAGCACCGACGAGTCCAAAATCACAAAGTATATGAGATATCTATAATGAGAAACGCTGACTTTCAATTTATCAAAATTCGCCTTCTCACCACAAGCATAAGCAGATTTACCATTTTCACTACGCATAGATTTAGGGGACAACAAACGTCCAAGCAAATAAATTATAGATGATACAGCCAGAATCAAAACAAAGGCAACGGCCAGCTCAATAATCGTATGCTTACCTCCTTAAACCCGATAATTATGCTTCACCCCTTGCGTTTTAACCACCTTCTTTAACCAAGTGCCACGACAACACGTACGCTTTGTAGCACGCGCGAAACATGGACGCTATACCTGCTCTTTATTGCACTCATGGAAACAAACGGCAAGATTTAAATTTTATCAGAAATGCTCAAAGCTTCATACATAAGAGTGCATCCAACATCTTCCTAATTTTCCGTTAGTTGCAGCTAAATGTTGTTTTGGTATTGTGGTGGTGTTAGCCATGGTTCTGCCTGTTCTTTGTATGTTTGTCTCCAGCTTTCTCTGCTTTTGTTTATGTAGGCGATTTGCTGCTCTGGCGTCTTATGGCCCATCCAAAACTCTATGTATAGCGGATCTACTTTGTGGTCGCTTAAGAATGTGTGGAATGCAGCCCTTAACGAGTGGGGGCTGCAAGGGTTTCTGCCCTTCAAATTGCCCGTGAATCTTTGAGCAACTTTACGGAAGTAGGCGTGCACAGCCCTTGACGAAACATTATAAATCGGCGTATGATACTCCAACTTACGATTAGCTAAATACTCCTTAAGCAGTTTAACCGGCCAGCTGCCCAAAAATGTTAGGAAAGCGATGCCAGTCTTCTTCCTTGTTAAACTTAGGCATATGGGCGTTATACCCTTTTCAAACTCTTCTTTGACGTCGCCATATTTTAAGGATAAAAGATCTGATAGGCTTAGACCACTTTGAACGATCGAAGCTGCTATGCTCTTATAGATTGGTTTACCCATCATATCCACCAACCTACTTACTTCCTCAATAGTCCATGGATGCTTCCTGTTTACCGGTTGAGAAGGCGGTAGCTGAACGTAGCGTAAACTTATCGGAATATCAAAATATTTGGCTAAGCTTTGAACCGCTCCAACATAAATCCTAATAGTTTTCGGCGAGTAGCCTCTATTCTGAAGCCAAGCCACGAAACCGTTAAGCGTTAAACGGTCTACACGCTTCCTCTGACTTCTCGGCAAAAGCCTATCCTGCTCAACACGATCCAAGAAATCCTTCGCAGAGCCTTGATCTGAGTAAAACTGCTGAAAAGCCGCTAAACCACGGCAATAAACATTACGTGTTGCAGGCTTCAAAAAAGAAAGAAACTCTAAAACCTCAGAATCAAACTTAAAAAGCACGAGAAACACCTATTAAACCGGAAAACAGAAAAAAGGGGATTTGCGGGAGATATCGCCACGTCACGGTGGGTTCAACTCCCACCCCCGGCTTTTACGCGCCACCCACATAAGTCATAAGTTGCAATATGACTATTGAGCAAGATATCATGAACCACCGCGACGTTGGAGGTTCTGGCGGAAAATGGTTTTGAAGGCTTATTTTCTTTACCCCTTCCTCTCTAGTCGTTTGCTGCTGGTGTTCAGTCACAAATACGCTAGTCTCTCTAGGTTTTTGGCTGTGGGAAAGCCGATAGCAGACCTCTCCTCTAGTTTTTGTATTTGGGTTGCTTAGGTTTTAGTGTTTGTTGTTTTTGATGACTGCTTTTACCCAACTTCCGTATTTTATCCATAGTATGGCTATTATTCCGCCTATGATGTTGCTTATTGCTATGGCTAGCCAAACTCCTATAGAGCCCATGTTGAGGGTGAAAGTCATAAAATAGCCTGTTGCTATCCTTATTCCCCAAAGTCTCATTATTCCCAAGCCCGTTGGAAATGTTGTGTGTCCTGAGCCTCTTCCAACTGATAGACATACTGCGAAAAGTCCGAAAAATGGGAGTGTTGGCAGCATTGTCTGGAGGAAAATGTCCGTTTCATTTATGGTGCTGGGGTCGTTTGCAAAGACTTCCACTAGGTTTCTTCTGATAGGGTATATTATGGCGGCACTTATTATCATTAGGGCGCATATAAGAAGGGCTGCTTTGAAAGCTACTTCTCTGGCCCTTTTGGAATTGCCCGCGCCGAGACTTTGCCCCACCATTATTGCTGGGGCTCCGCTTAAACCCCAAAGCGCAGCGTCCACTATTTCCATCATTATGAAGCCTATGGAGAAGGCTGTTGCCGTTATGATTCCGAGCATGTTGACGAGTTTAAGTTGCATGAGGAAGGCGAAACCATTCGTCAATCCAAGCGTTAAAATTGGCAGTCCTATACGTAAAACCAAGCGAGCCCATGAGGCGTCTATTTCCTTTGTGGGCCTTATATGGAGCTCCGGGTAGTATTTTCTCAAAATGTATGTTAAGGCTGTTATTGATATTATTTTTCCCATAACATCCGTTAGGGCGGCTCCAACCACTCCAAGCCTTGGAAAGGGTCCTATGCCCAAAACAAAGAATGGGTCAAGGGCTATGTTTATGGCAACTGATACAACATTAACAATTGCTGGTCTTCTTGTATCTCCCACGCTTTGAAGTATTGTAGTATAAGTTAGGGCTATATAGTTGAAAAACACGTCGAAGGCTATAACGCCAGAATACTTCATAACATCTTCAAAAATTTCTGTGGGGGTGGACACGACAACTGTAAAAATCGAGTTTCTAAGCGCCAAAAGAAGTATGCTTAAGGCACCACCAGATATGAAGGACAGCGTAAAGAAGCGGGAGGCTGACGTGCTTGCCTCCCGGTAGGCTTTGCCTCCCACATACTGTGAGATTACGCTTAGACTTGCAGTGTTAATGGCATTTGCAAGGGCTTGAAAAAGCATGAGGATGGGCCACACTTGCCTCGGCACAGCCACAGCTTGTTCGCTGTAACTGCTAAGCCAATAAGTGTCTGCCACGTTGTAGGCTACAACTACAAGCTGATTTAGAAGCGGAGGGGTTCCTAACCAAAAAATTGTGCGGATAATGGGGCCATCAATGATTTTATCTCTGTACTTGCTTATTCCCCGCGGCTCTGGCGAGCTTTCAGAGTCTTCAGCCATAAACTTCCTTTTACGTTGAAAATAAAGGTCTTAAAAGCTTTTCCAAAAGTTTTCAGAAATATTCAAGAATTTTTGAAGAGATGGACCTGCGGAACTTTCTTCTCACCCTTTCGATGGGTTCTCCAATGATTTCTATTTTTTCTAGCTGGTATGTTCCAAGTCCCTTTTTCTCAGCCAAAACCAAATGCTCAACCTCTGTTGGTGAAACCCCCATAACAGCAGTGCCGACGGCGTCAACAGCCACAGGGTCTGTACCCGCTATCACTAAATCCATTTTTACAGGGTTTCCGCTTGTTTCGTGGCCTTCTCCGGCTATTATTCCGTCTATAACCGTTAAGCTTGGCTTTAGCAAAGAAGCCAAGTCTGCAATGTTTGCGTGGAGTCTACCGTTGTGCATGCTTCCTTTTGAGGCTAGGGCTCCCATCATGTTCTTTATTCCAAGCGTGACTGTGGCAAGCCTATGGAGTTTCAGTTTTGGAACACTTATTATTACGCTTTCTAGGGCTGTTTTCGCCACCTTAACCTTTCCAAGTGCTATGGGATTAGGCGGATAAACCTCAACGAAAACGTCCTTGTTAAGGTCAACAAGCTTCACCTTCCACTTTTCGCTTATCTTTTCTATCCTCGCAGCCTTGAAGGCTTCAAAAGTGTCTGCCCAACCACTCCCCTCACCAATAATAACATTGTCTTTCCCATGCTCTTTAAGGAATTTAACAACTCCTTCTACCACTCTGCCATCTGTTGTAACTCCAGTGGACGGGTGCTGAGCCGTTATATAATTTGGCTTTATCAAAATTGGTTTTACAGCAGAAAGAACAACATCTAAATCCGATTTCACAGCATTAATCGCCTTGACAGTTGTTTCTATAGGGTCTGAGCCCTTAATTATGGCAACTCTGCTCGCTTTACCCATTTGCACACTTAAAAGTCAATCAAAATGCGGCAATTTAACACTTACCATTTCGCACCTAAAGAAAAAAGAAGTGGGAGAAAATAAAAATCTAAGCTTGCACTGGTGAAGGCCAAACGCTTTCAAGCTTTTAACGGAGGCTTTTACTTCTTCTCCTCCTTTTTCTCCTCTTTCTTCTCTTCTTTCTTCTTCTTTGGCATGGCCATCACCAAAATTTGGTGGGAAAAACAGAGCATTTAAAAATTTTTCGCTTCACCTACCGCTGTTTAAAGGCATTATGCTACAATATTTTTAAATCGGGCTTTGTGGAAGGCTTTCCTATGCATGAGTGGGCTTTGGCGGAGGCAATAATCTCTTCTGTTTCGCAGGTAGTCGAAAAAGAGGGGTTAAAGGAGGTTAGGGAGGTTAAGATAAAAGTTGGTGAGCTTCAGCAGGTAGAAGTGGACATTTTAGAGTTTGCCTTGTCCGAGCTTAAGATGGACAAGCTCAGAAACGCTAAATTCTCGATAGAAACTGTTAAAGCCGAGTTACAATGCAAAGTCTGCGGACATAAATGGTCTTTCAACAAGAACAAACTTGACGAGGAATCAGCTGAAGCCATTCACTTTGTCCCCGAAACAGCCCACGCCTACATTAAATGTCCAAGGTGCGGCAGTCCTGACTTTGAAATTTTGCAGGGAAGAGGTGTGTGGCTTGAAAGTGTAAGGGGAGTCAAATAGCATGCTAGACCCGCGGAAAGGCATAATCAACAAGAGACTTGGAAGGGTGAAGCGTATAATTGCCATTTCAAGTGGTAAGGGCGGTGTTGGGAAAAGCCTTGTTGCATCCACCCTCGCCCTAACACTGGCTAGAAAAGGCTTTGAAGTTGGGCTTTTTGATGCGGATTTCACAAGCCCTTCAACACACCTAATTTTGGGCGTCAAAGGTGCTAAGCCAAAAGAGGAAAGGGGCATAATTCCAGCGCAAGTTCATGGTTTAAAGTACTCCTCAATCGTTGCCTATTCAAAGGAAAAGGCGCTGCCCTTGAGGGGTGCGGACGTCTCAAACGCCCTTATGGAGCTTTTCGCTGCCACAGTATGGGGGCGTTTAGACTTCCTAATAGTAGATATGCCTCCAGGCATAAGCGACGCTACATTAGACGTGATTAGGCTTGTTAAAGGCATAAACTTCCTTATAGTTACGACACCTTCCCCGCTTGCCTTTGAAACAGTTAAAAAGCTGCTGGAACTGCTTGCCGAGCTTAAAGTGCCAGTTATAGGCGTTGTTGAAAACATGAAAATTAAAGAAAGCAAGTTTATATTCCAAAGTGTTACCAATGCGGGTTTTCGATTCCTCGGAGATTTGCCCTTTGACCCAACGGTTGAGGAGTCACTGGGAGACGTTGACGCACTTTTGAAGACGGATTTTGCCAAAAGACTGGCTGAAGTTGCCTCAAAAAGTTTGCCTTAATTTATTCGGCTTTTTTCTTAGTAGGTTTTTGTTTAGTTTCGCTTGAAACCCGCTTCTTAGACAACAAAACTTCTTCAATAGAGTTTGCCTTTCGAAGCTCGTTCATATACCAACTTCTGTCCCTTGAATAGCTTATTCCAGCTGTTATCCCATACACGATTAAGGTTAGACCACAGATTATTAGGGCTAAACCCAGAACGGTTCCGCTGTGGAAGACAGCATAGTAGGGAATGAAGAGAAACCATTCGGGGTTTATCCTGATCACGCTGCTTATGAGTATGTTTTCAAGGATTCCTCCTACAAAAAATACTGTTCCCGCAAGAAACATCAGATAGGCTACTGTCTCGTTGTGTCTTGACTCTTCAGCCTTCTCGTGAAGATAGTCTCTGAAAGACATGAACCTCAATATTCTCGTTACTGGACATACTACCTAAATCTTATTATATAATGATAAGTATTGCAGAAAAGTATTGAAAATTCAAATCGGAGAAGAAGGCTTTGCCATCCATTAAAGCTGTAATGTTTGATTTTATCGGCACGCTGGTGAACGTTAAGGGTTATAACCTAGAAAATTCCAAAATGAAGCTTTACAAAGCCATAGTGGACACCGATTTCAAAGTAAGCCGACAAGATTTTTTGAGGGCATACAGCCAAGCACATGAAAAATACCGTGTTATACGCTACCAGAAACTTGTCGAGGTTACAAATGCCATATGGATTTCCGAAGCCCTAAACAGTTTAGGATTTAAAACAAGCCCAGAGGATGCTCGCATTAAAACCGCTGTTAACATTTTCTTTGAGGACTACTTGAACTCTTTCAGGCTTAGGAAGTGTACAAAACAAACTTTGGAAGCACTTTTTGGGGATTACAAGCTTGGGCTTGTTTCAAACTTTACATATGCCCCAGTGATATATGCTGGGCTTAGGCGCGTTGGAATAAGCAAATTTTTCGATGTGATACTTGTTTCAGATGCTGTTGGTTGGCGAAAGCCCCACGTCAAAATTTTCGAAGAAGCGTTAAAGAAGCTTGGGGTTGGAGCTGAAGAAACCGTTTATGTTGGAGACAGCCCAGAGGAAGATGTTAAAGGCGCGAAGCAGTTAGGCATGAAAACAGTCTTTGTTGCCTCCCAGTTTTTCCCGATTGAAAAACTTCTCGAAAGTGGACAGAAGCCAGACGCCATAGCAAAAAACATGTGCGAGGCGAGGAGAAGAATTCAAGATATGGTTTGCTTGTTGTCTGGTGGTAATTAAATGACTAGCCCCTTGGATATTGTCGTGCTTGTCTTCCCGTTGGTCGCTGGTATGATGGTTGGCTATTATTTGAGGGGTAAGAAACTTTTTAATGATGGTAAGCTTGTATTTGGCGCTATTTTGGTGCTGATTTTCTCTTTGGGCTTTTCAATAGGTTCAAATACTGAACTTTTGGCTGTAATGCCAAACGTCGCTTTTAATGCTCTGGTGCTTTTGGCTATGGCCTTACTTTTTAGCATACTCTTCGTGAAGGCAGTTCGAAAACTGGTGAAAATATGATAAAATATGTTTTGCCAACCCTTGCCATGGGAATTCTGGCGGGTTATTTAAATAATAGTTTTGGTGCGCCACTGTTAAACACTGTTTTTTCAGAATACGCTTTTAACTTCTCCCTAATTGTGTTGTTGTTTTTGATGGGGATGCTTTTCGCAGTGGATGAAAAGGCAGTGGCAAAAATGAAGCAAGCCAAACTTAAAATACTGTTTTTTCCGTTAGCGGTGGCTTTAGGCAGCATAATGGGCGGACTTGTTGGCGGAATAATCCTCAGAATGGATGTTTTTGCCTCTATGGGGGTTTGCGCTGGCTACGGTTGGTATACTCTGGCCGGGCCATTGGCTGGGCAGCTTTTCGGGCTTGAATGGGGCGCCCTCGGCTTCACAGTAAACCTCCTCAGAGAACTTGTCACAATTGCATCTACATCGCTGGTTGTAAAACTGGACAGATACGCGCCGATAGCGATGGGAGGCGCAACTGCAATGGACACAACGCTGCCTATAATAGTGCGCTACTGCGGCCAAGATACGCTTATAACGGCCTTTTCTAGCGGCTTCATCCTAACAATGGCTGCGCCCTTCACCATAACCGCCATGGCAGCCATAGCCCACTAAGGCTTATCCTTAAACTTTTCAGAGGCTGGTTCCCCACCGATACCCCAATGCGTCTTCGGAACTTCATGCACAACCACTTCAACAGCACTTTCAGGAACACCCAAACCTCCAAACACTCTAGTTATCTCCCTAATCAATGTTTTAACTCGGTCTTTCCCAAACCCTTCCCAAACATACACATGAACTATAGGCATACCCGCCAACTCCTTACGGTTGATAATTGTAACCGTTTCAAGTTAAAAGTCTGTGGTGCGGCCGCCGGGATTTGAACCCGGGTCGTCAGCGTGGCAGGCTGATGTCCTAGTCCAGGCTAGACTACGGCCGCTCAATAATTTCTGGTTATCCTCTTATCGTTATTTTCCTAAAAAGCGTTATGTTCAATTTTGCGGATGTCAATGCGTGCTTGTTTTCGGCGCTATGTAAGACATGGAAAATGGTGTGGTTTTATCGGTTATTTTCGCTACCTCATCCCCTCTATAATTTTGCTTTTTATCACCAAATTTTTATTCTCTTATTCACATTTGTGTTTTTGATGTCTGGTAAGGAATTTTTTGTTAATCGTTATCGGCTGTTGGGCTGGGAGTTTAGAAATGTTACGCTGAAACAAGCCATTAGAGTTAATTTCATGAATGTTAAGGACATCAACATTTTGGAGAGGCTTAAGGGTTTAGGTGTTGAGCTTGAGGAAATCCCCTTTCTGCGTGGCGGTTACTGGATTAAGCGTTCAGAGTTTTCTGTTGGCGCCACGGTAGAATATCTTTTGGGCTTTTATTCCATTCAGGAGGCTGCCGCACAAATTCCAGCTGCTCTTTTTACAGATTTAAAGGGTAAAACTGTCTTGGATGCTTGTGCTGCTCCAGGCGGCAAAACTGTTCAGTTGGCTGATTTAATGGAGAATACTGGTGTTATTGTGGCTTTAGATGTTGATGAGCGGAGGCTTAACGCCTTGGCGAATCAACTGGAGCGGTGCCGCGTAAAAAACACCATTGTCTATAGGTTGGATGCGCGAAAAGTTTCTACGTTAGGTTTAAAGTTTGATAGGATACTGCTTGATGTTCCATGCTCTGGCAACTTTGCTACTGATAAGGACTGGTTTAGGCGGAGAACACTGGATGATGTTAAGCGAAACGCTAGGCTTCAAAGGGAAATTCTTGCAGAAGCTGCTAAGGTTCTAAAAGAAGACGGTGAAATAGTTTATGCCACATGCTCCCTAGAGCCGGAAGAAGACGAATTAAACATTGACTGGGCAGTGAAGAGCCTCAGTCTTGAAACTGTGGATGTAGAATGTTATGGAGAGGAAGCGCCAACAGAAATTTTCGGCAGAAGGCTGGATGATTCTGTAAGGAATTGCCGACGTATATGGCCTGGCGAAACTCAAGGCTTCTTTGTCTGCAAACTTAAAAAGCGCAAGTACAGGTGAAACGGTTATGGCGAAGCCTATAGAGGATCTTGCTAAACTGTTTGGTGCAAGGCTTAGCTTGGACAAAAGCCTAGTTGCTAAGAAGAAGGGTAAATTTTTCTTGCTCAGCCCGAATTTGAAGAAGTTAGTTGAGAAAGGCGGAGACTGGCTTTTTGCCGGCACCTATCTTGGCAAAGTTGAGAATGGCAAGTTCTTTCCAAGTTTTCTTCTGCTCTCTATGATTGCAGACCAAGCCCAAAATAGGGTGGTTGTTAATGATAGGGCGGCTTGGCTTTTCGTCTGCGGCAGAGACATATTTAAGGATGGGGTATTGGAGGCTTATGGCTCTAGAAGCAAGGGCGCCTACACATTGGTTTTTAATAGTTATGGTGAGTGCCTCGGCTTTGGCAAAATAGAAAGGGACTTAGACAAGGCGAAAAGTGGCGTAGTCGTCAAAAACATTTTGGATGTTGGAGATTTCCTAAGAAGGGAGCGAAACACAGAATTTTAGAGACCTAAACTTCCCTAGATTTTATTTTGTTGGGTAGTTCCTCAATTTTGACCTTGCTTTGTTCCTTTTTCTGCATGTCTCTTAGGATGACTGCTCCTTCGCTTAGTTCTCTTTCGCCAACTATTACTACGTGGCTTATGCCCCTCCTATCTGCATCCTCCAAAGCCTTTGTAACTTTTCGCCTCATGACTTCTGTTTCAACGGCTATCCCTTCTTTTCTAAGCATTTCTGAAATCCTCAAAGCTTCATTGTTCAAGTTTTCATTAACTGGAATAACCATAACTCGCCTTTCCTCTTCGGCTGGTAGACTTGTTTTCTGTTCTTGCATGGCGAGCATTATTCTGTCTATTCCATGAGCGACCCCAACGGCTGGTGTTGGCTCTCCTCCAAAAAGCTCCACGAGTTTGTCATATCTTCCCCCGCCAGCCAGTGCAATGTCCAGCTTTGGAGCGTAAACCTCAAAAATCATTCCAGTATAGTATTCCAGTCCGCGGGCGAAACCAGCGTCTAAAATTATGTTCAGCCCTTTTTCTGATTCTTCGACTAATTCAAGGATTTCTTTAAGGTTTTTCACAGCTTCAGAAGCACTTTTGTAATCTTTCACGAGTTTTTCCATTTCTTCCAGAATGCTTGCAGCGTTGCTCCCCCTTAAATCAACCATTCTCTGAAGCGTTTTCAGGCACTTTTCTGATACGCCGGCTTCCTTTACGATTCCTAGCGCTTCCTCGTACTGTTTTTTGTCCATGAGTTGCATGACGCGGTTTTGTGTTTCCTCTTCCAGTCCTCCTCGGCTTAGAATGCCCCTTAAAACGCCGACGTGTCCAACTTTGAAGGTGTAGTTTTTCAGACCAACAGACCTCATTAAAGTGTTTGTTAGTAGTAGTACTTCGGCGTCGGCTTCTGGTTTTTCAGAGCCCATAAGCTCAAAGTTTGACTGCCAAAACTCTCTAAAGCGCCCTTTTTGTGGTTCGTCATATCTGTAGAGGCTTCCAATGCAGAATAGCCTCAATGGTTTGGGTTCGTTTCGCATCGTTGTTGCGACAAGCCTTGCGACAGAAGCCGTGAATTCCGGTCTTAGGGCGACTTTCCGCCCACCCAAATCTTCAAAGGCATACATTCTGGCGCGGGCTTCTTCGCCTGCCTTTGCCGCCACAAGCTCGTAAGACTCTACAACTGGTGTTATTATTTCCTTATATCCGTATAGTTTGGCTGTTTTTCTGGCTTTTTCATCTATAAAACGCATTATTTTGGCTTCTTCTGGCAGGAAGTCCCTCATTCCACGGACTGTTTTGTAGGCACTCATAGCTGTTCACGTTTTATGTGTTTACGCTTTTATGGTAGGGTTAATTGTGAGACGGAATAGTAAACTATTTCGCCTCTTCTGCTCATGACAGCCAAAATAAGCTCCTTTTTTAGGCTTTGACACTGTCTCATTATTTGGGTTAGCTCCTTCATTGTTATTGGTTTGCCCTCTTGGAGGCTTAGGATTAGGTATTTGGCTGTGTCCTTTCCATATTCGCCTCTTTCGTAGACCCTGAAGTCTACGCCCATGCCGAAGCCTTCGCGGACAACGTATCCGCGGCTTCTTAGGTCTCTGTAAACAAGGTACTTAGCCCAAGCGTTCTCGTCTGTTTTTTCAGCGGCTTGCAAGAGTTGTTGGAAGTCTATTTCCTCGCCTTTCTCGTTTTTAACTAAAACTATGCTCTTATCTAGGAGGTAGAGCGCCTCGTAAAAGTTTAGGAGAAGCCCGCCGTTTTCTTCTACGCCGTAGCCTTTTGCTTTAAGCTCCTCTATTCTCTGTTTGCTGGCTATTTTCACTCCCTTTTCAGTTAATGCTCCCTCGATTTTTGTTTCTTGGCGAGGCATCTGCTCTTTGGTTTCGCTCATGGGCTTAACCGTGCTGGCTTATTTTTGCCAAATCATCCTTATATAGGATGCCTTCCTCGCAGATGATTGCTGTCACATATTTTATTGGCGTAATGTCAAAGGCTGGATTTAGGACTGGCACGCCTTCTGGGGCTATCCGCTCGGAGCCTACACATGTCACCTCTTCTGGGCTTCGCTCTTCTATTGTTATGTCTGCCGCTGTGTGGGCTAGGTCAAAGGTTGATTTTGGAGCCGCCACATAAAACGGTACGCCATGTTCTTTGGCTAAAACTGCTATCTGGTAAGTTCCAATTTTGTTGATGATGGCGTCCAGCACTATTCTATCGGCTCCAACAATAACCTTATCCACCATCCGCTTATACATGACATATCCCACCATGGTGTCGCTTATCAGGGTGACTGGTATGCCGTCCCGTTTAAGCTCGTAGGTTGTTAGGCGGGCGCCCTGCAGCTTTGGTCTTGTTTCGGTGGCGATAACCCTTACTTTCCTGCCTTGTTCAGTGGCTGCCCTAATAACGCCTAGGGCTGTTCCATAGTCAACTGTGGCTAGCGCTCCAGCGTTGCAGTGCGTCAGTACGGTGTCTCCATCATTGATTAGGGCGGCTCCATACTTTCCCATCGAACGGTTTGCTGCGGCATCCTCGTCAGCTATTCTATTCGCTTCTTCAACGACGAAGACGACTAAATCCTCAACATTTCCTTGGAAAGCCCTAGCCTTGTTTAAAATCCTGTCAACCGCCCAGAAGAGGTTAACCCCTGTCGGTCTGGTCTTCCGTAATGTTTTTGCCGCCTCCTCCAATCCATGGATAAGCTCTTCTTTCCGCCGTGCCTTTGATTGGTAAGCTGTCAGCGCCAAGGCGTAGGCTGCGGCAACCCCAATTAGTGGAGCGCCCCTAATCTTCATGGTTTTTATGGCTTCAGCCACTTCACTACAATTTTTCAGCTTTAGAAACTCTGTTTTGTGAGGGAGCTTCGTCTGGTCTATTGTTATGACTGTTCCGTTGCGCCACATTATGGTTCGCATCCGGCATCCCCCCTCCTTGCCCGCTAACCGTTTATGCCGGTATGGGTATAAATCTTGTTAGACACATGTGAGAGGGGATAGTGAAAAGTTTTGAAGAGGGAAAGCCTCCAAACCCTCGTTGAAAAGCTTGGAACGCGCTATTCCGAAATCTTAGGCATAGACCTAAAAAGCCGAGAGGAAGAGGAAATTTTCAAATGGTTTTTGACCTCCATACTTTTCGGCGCGCCCATAACCGAAACTTCCGTCATAAAAACCTACAAGTGCTTCGAAAAGCGCGGCGTCTTAACTCCCCAAAAGATTTTGGAAACCGGCTGGGACGGCTTAGTGCAGATTCTCGACGAAGGCAGCTACACACGTTACGACTTCAAAACGGCTGATAAG
Organism: Bathyarchaeia archaeon; assembly: GCA_038870595.1. Lineage (GTDB taxonomy): Archaea > Thermoproteota > Bathyarchaeia > Bathyarchaeales > Bathycorpusculaceae > JAGTQI01. Next base: position 99,663 of record JAVZJU010000002.1, on the reverse strand, counting down.
CTTCTTGAAGTTATGCGAAACTTAATAGAAAAGTATAGCGGAAAACTAACCACCATTTACGAAGAAGCCCATGACCACGCAGATTTGGAAGAGAAGCTTAAAGGTTTAGGGAAGGGCGTCGGCGACGTAACAGTGGGCATATTCCTAAGGGAACTGCGCGACATTTGGGAAAAAGTCAAACCAAAACCAACAAGCCTCGTTGTAATGGCAGCTAAAAACCTTGGAATAATTGATGAGAAATCTCCAAAGGATGTTTTGCGGCAACTTGAAGATTTTTGGGCTGATAACGCTGTCTCCGGCATGTCCTTCATAAACTTTGAAACTGCACTGCTTCGCCTAGGCAAGAACTATTGTAGAAAGGAAAAGTGCATCGCTTGCCCGGTTAAGGCGGACTGTAAATGCCACGCTATGGAGGCTTAACGTAAGTTACAACTTCTATTGGGCACTCTTCCGGAAGCTTCAATCGCTTTCGCCATTCATCACCTACGGCTATGAGGGAGAAAACTCCTGAAATTTCAGCCTTCGCCTTACGAACTAGGTTGACGAGAGCTGCCTGTGTTTCGCCGGTTTTAATCATGTCATCAACTATTAGAACGCTGTCTCGCTTTTTGATGGCGTCTTTCGGAACATAAAGCGTCATAGTCACGCCGGAATCCCTAAGCACATAAGTTTCCTCAAGGAACTCTTTTACGCCGACCTCCTTGCTTCTTTTGGCTATAACAAGGTTTACGCCTAGGGCGTTTGCCACCATAGTCGCCAAAGGAATCCCATCAACAGCCGCCGTAAACACTTTTGTAACGCGTTTTCCAGCGAAATTTGCAAGGGCATGATTAGCCGCCTGCTGGAGGATGTTGAAATCGCCAATGATCTCAGTGTTATCAAAATAACCATCCTCATTAAACCTTATCCTGTTGCGAAGTTCGTTCTCCAAACCAACAAACTTTGACAAGACCTTCCAGAGCTGCTTTGCTCTGGCGGTGTTAGGCAAAACATGCCCTTTAGCGTATCTGCTTAGAACCGTTACTGGCAAGCCAGTCTTCGCTGACAACTCGCGATACGTGATGTTCCGCTTATATTTGGCTGTTCTAAGAAGCTCTATAGTCATTAAGCGCAGTTTCAACTCTTCTGCATGTGTGCTCATCAGCCCTCCCCCATACACAAGGACTAGTTAAATTCCAAAGCGTCTACATCTTATTCTTTCCTTCCAAATTTATAATTTCCGCTCGAAAACCGAAAGCATTTAACAAAACGTTTTAGGGCGCTTCTGCTAAAACAACCTCAACAGAATACTCAAACTTATCCCGATAAACTGTTAAGTTGACTTTTTCGCCAGCCCTTTTCTTGTGGATTTCGCCTAGAAGCTTCTCTATCCGTGTTATTGGTACGTCATCCAAAGCCAGTATTATGTCGCCAGCCACTATGCCAGCCTCATACGCTGGGCTTCCCTCCACGACCCTTGTCACCAAAACGCCTTCGTCCACTGGTATTCCATAATAGCGGGAAATCTCCTTTGTAAGGCTTAACCCCATTATCCCAAGCCACGGGCGTGTGTGCACACCCTTTGATACGATTTCTACTGCGCATTTCTTAGCCGAGTTTATGGGAATGGCGAATCCAATTCCATGAGCATAGGGGATAATCGCAGTGCTTATAGCAACAACCTTGCCATTAACATCAACCAGTGGGCCGCCGCTGTTTCCTGGATTTATGGCTGCATCCGTCTGGACAAGATTTTCCAAAAGTTCATTTTTGGATTCTATTGTGCGGTTTAGGGCACTTATAACCCCGGAAGTTATTGTTGGTCCGCCAGCCAAGCCGAAGGGGTTGCCTATGGCGTAGACGCGCTGTCCAATCCTCAATTTGTCGGAGTCTCCAAGCTCTGCGTAGGGCAAGCCTTTCTTGTCCACTTTGACGACGGCTATGTCGTGGATTGTGCATGTTCCAAGAAGACGCCCATTCAAAACCTCGCCATTCCAAAGCGTGACAGCTATGCGTTCTGCGCCTTGAACCACATGGTTGTTCGTCAATATGTGACCTTCGCTGTCAATTATTGTTCCAGAACCCATACCCTTGACCGGGAAGACCTGGTAGAATATGTCTTGAATTAGCTTAATTGTGCTAATGTTAACAACACACTTGCTAATCTTCTCCAGAACATCCAAAACCCTAGATTCATCATTAGCTGCCAATTTAATCGCCACCGTTAAAATCTCCTTTATAGGCTTTAAACCCTTTCTCTCTTCACGTTTTAGTTTTTGAGTAGGCGTTAATGAGCAGAACCACCGCGGCGGCTTGTGTTAAAAGGACATAGACTATCACCGCCACGTATGGAATTTTCAATTCCGCCATTATCCCGTATATGGCTCCACCGGTTAACATGCCGACACCATAAGCCGTGTTAAATATGCCATAAGCTGTTCCACGCAAAGAAATTGGGGCAAAACCTGAAACAGCCGCACGGTAAATGGACTCCTGCATTCCCAAAACTAGACCGAAAAATGCTGCAGCAACAATGAGCATTGTTAAGTCTGCATTAGCCATGGCAAAAAACGTTGGAACAACTGAAAGAATGAAGGGCAACATCAAAACCCTAATCTTAAACCTGTCGTAGGCAAATCCAGCAAAAAGCGCCGTCGGCGCATCAACCCCTTGTATCAGCGTATAAATTAGAGGGACAATCCACAACTGGTTTGTCGGCTTCAGGATCTCCGTTGCCTTAAAAAGTATAAGCTCGAAGGGTATAAGCCCAACGGTGTTCAGTAAAACAGCCAAAGTGTAAACATAGAAGGCTTTCCCAAGTTTTTCTTCGCCCTTTTCCAGCTTAGCCTCCTCTGGCTCGGCAGCTTTTCTCCAGCCAACCTTCCTAAACGTGTAGGCTAGGAATGCCACAAGCATGAGGAAGGGCAATGCTAGAAGGCTGAAGGTTAGATTGTAATTGTTGTTGGTGTAGAACATTAAGCCCGCCACAATAAGGGGACCTAAAATTGCTCCTATTTGGTCCAAGAGTTCATGGATTCCAAAGGCTTTTCCAGCGCCAACCCCTCGGCTTACAATTGATAGCACAGCGTCTCTCGCTGGCGATCTTATGGCTTTTCCAATTCTTTCCAGAAGCACCAATATTATTGCTATTTCCCAAATTCTTGTAATCCCCAATAGTGGTATTGATGCGATAAGCCCGTATCCCAAAAATATGAAAAGCCAGTAAGCCCTCGTGGTGTCTGCAAGTCTCCCGCTTACAAGCCTTAAGGCATATCCTAAAAACTCTCCAAATCTGCCGAAAAAGGCTATGGCAAAGGCGGAGGCTCCAAGAAACTCTAGGTATGGTGTAACAACTCCCCGCGAACCCTCATAGACTATGTCTCCCATGAGGCTTACTATTCCAAGAAGGAGAATAGCCACGTAGGCATTTTTCGCGTTTACTAAGCCATGTTTCATTTAAGGCTTCCTGCTTAAACAGCCCTTTATTCAATGCTAGGCGAAGTTAAGAGTTTCGTTATCTTCTCAAGCCATTCCCTATCCTTCTCGTCAAAACTGCCGTATTCCTCGCTGTCAACGTCAAGAACAGCCACAACATTACCTTTCTCGTCAAAGACTGGCACGGCAATTTCAGACCTTGAACGTGGGTCACATACGATGTGTCCCGGAAACTCGTGAACGTTTGGCACAATGATGGTTTTTCTGGTTCTAGCGCATTTTCCGCAAACACCAGTGTAGGCTATTCTAGCACATGCTGGTGGTCCTTTTGATGGTCCGAGTTCCAGCCACTCCTCTTTTGGGATGTAGAATCCAACCCAGAAATAGTATGGGATTTCTGCTTTCAAAATATCGCATGTAACAGTCATTTTTTCATTTAGGGATTTTCCCCTCAAACTTTCCTTTATTGCTTTAAGGCATTCGCTATACATTTTGTCCTTTGCGGTGTTTTCCATTTCTGCTTTCACTTCTTGCCTTTTTCAGCGAACTTTCTTATTGCCTTTTCATGTTTTTCAAGGGCTTTTTTGAAGGCTTCTGTGGCGTCCTTCTCAAGCCAGTTTAGATAGGCTAAGCTAACCACAATAATGTCTGCAATGTCCACTTCTATTTCTTTGGCGTGTCTGCCGCCAGCCATGTATTTTTCCGCAACTTGTCCCACCTGTTCCGCTAACAGCGCTATGAAAAAACTTGATGTGAAAACCTCCTTTTTGTGGGTTTCGTAGGAAATCCTCTTAACAGTTCCTTGCGCCTCTTTCAACATTCGCAATATTCCCCTTTCCACACACCCTTTAGTATTCTAATAATTATAAAATTTAGGAAATACGCGTTTATTGAGTTGCAGTAAGGTGTCAATCTTAACCGTGATTAATATAGATAAAGCTTTTATTGGTGCGCTAGGTTTAGTTTGGCAAATGCTTAGAAGATGATGTGAAATGGCTTTGCAAAAGGGCGACTTCATACTGTTAGATTACGTGGCAAAGGTGAAAGAGACAGGAGAAGTCTTCGACACCACGATTGAGGAGGTTGCCAAAAAAGAGCGCCTATACAAGGAGGGCGAAATTTACGAGCCAAAACTGGTTGTTGTAGGCGAAGGTTGGGTCCTTAAGGCTTTGGATGAAAGCCTAACAAACATGGAAGTCGGAAAAACCGGAACTGTGGAAATACCCCCAGAAAAAGCCTTTGGAGCCAGAGACCCGGAAAAGGTTAGGCGGGTTCCCCTTAGGCACTTGACGGCTAAGGGCATAACCCCAACTCTTGGGATGCGCCTTGAATATGACGGCAAAATGGCAATTGTTAGGGCTATTGGCGCTGGGCGTGTCCTTTTAGACTTCAATCCCCCATTGGCTGGAAAGACCCTTGTTTACGAGGTTACGGTCAAAAAGAAGCTTGAAACACCTGAAGAGAAGATAGCCGCCCTAATTCACCGCAGAATACCAACAGTTGAGGCTGAAAAGTTCAAATTCACCATTAAGGCGAAAAATGTTAGCATAGAAATGCCTGAAGAGGCTTTCTACTTGGAAGGGATTCAAGTTGCAAAGCGTGGCATAGCTTTGGACGTACAGAAGTTTTTCCCAGAAATAACAACGGTCAAGTTCACAGAAACCTTTAAGGCGGAACCAAAGGCAAAAGCCTAAGCAACTCCGGTTATTTTTGCGATTCTTTCGCATTCTTCAAGGCTTAGGTCTAGCTTGTTGAGGATCGTATAGCGTTCAGGTCTTATGGAAAATGCCATAAACAAGGCTTTAACCACATCGTCTTTTGCTAATCCCAGTTCGTAGGCGTTAGTTGGTGCCCCAACAGTCTTTAGTGTTTCTCTTATGTGTTTCCAGTTTGCACCGTGCAGATAAGCCATGACAATTGTTCCAACACCGCACTGCTCGCCGTGAAGAGCGTTATTCGGCTTTATCACGTCTAGAGCGTGGCTGAACAAGTGTTCCGCACCGCTGCATGGTCGACTGCTTCCAGCAATGCTCATGGCTACGCCACAACTTATTAGGGCTTCGAGGAGCACTCGCAGTCCCTCCTCGTTCTGCGGTTTTATGAGGCTAGCATTCCGCATCACAAGTCTTGCACTCATAAGGGCTAGGCTTGCGGCGTACTCCCCATAATACTCATTTCTATCCATATGTGCTAATTTCCAGTCCCTTACGGCTGTAAACTTTGCAATAACGTCGCCGCATCCACTTGCAATAAAACGGTGGGGTGTCTGTGCAATTATGTTTGTGTCGGCTATTATGGCTATGGGCGCTTGAGCCATAACTGAAAAGGGTTTTTCAAGACCCTTAACTGATGAAAGTGGACTTGCAATTCCGTCATGGGAAGCTGTTGTTGGAACACTAATAAAAGGCACATTTTGCCGAGCAGAGCTTAACTTTGCCACGTCAATTTTTGTTCCCCCGCCCACGCCGAAAACCACTTGAGGCTTTAGAACCCTAATTTTTTCCTCAACAGCTTCCACGTCTTTTATTGTTGCTGACCCTACAATGTGAGTTTTGGCTTCTACGCCTTCTTTTTCAAGGATTTCCTCAACAACTCTTCCCGCGACATCGTGGGTTTTCTGCCCAGTAATTATTAATGCGGATTCTGTGAAGCCCAGCCTTCTGAATATTTCTGCAACCCGTTCTATTACGCCCTCTCCAACAATAACCTCTCTTGGAAGCTGCATCCAGTGGCGTTTTAAAGGCAAACAAATCACTTGCTGAGACTTTTCCTCTTAAATGATATGAAGTGTGACTCTTAAAACCCTTTTTCAAAGCAACGCTTCAGCTTGGTATTTTAACTATGAATTTTAGTTTCATAACCGATAAGAATCCAGAATTTAAACCCTATCATCATGTCTGATAGGGTGACGATTGAGAAGGGAAAATGTAAACGTTACTGTATAAGGTGCGGCGGGGAAATATCCAAGGATGAATATGAAGAGTTTGATGGTTTCTACGAAGAGTGCTATTGGGCAGAGGAGGACGAGCTAACAAAAGAAGAAAACATAGTCTAGAAGCGTAAAGGTTCATAGATGAATTGCATTTGTCGAAGCGTAATATTAATAAGCTTCATGGCGTGATTACATGATGCTACTTCCTAGCGAAGTAATTTGGCGATGTGTTTAGGTTTTGGGAGAAATGCGTAAAATGTCAAACAGCAACGTAGTTGACAAGTTGACGTTGAAGGGAACGACAACCGTAGGGGTTGTCTGTAAAGACGGGGTAATCCTAGCCTCAGACACTCGTGTGACCATGGGATTCTATGTAGCCCACAAACATGGGAAGAAAATTTACAAGATAGACGACCACATGGCAATGACCATTGCTGGAACGGTTGCTGACGCCCAAAGAACAGTGGACATTTTAACGGCTAACGCCCAGCTTTACAAAATAAACATGGGAAGACCAATGCCCATTAGCTCAGCGGCAAGGCTTATTGCAAACCTTCTATTCTCAGCCAGATACATACCGCTGGCAACCCAAGTTCTTATCGGGGGAGTTGACGACACCGGTCCCCATGTTTATTCCATAGACCTTTTCGGAAGCCTAACAGAGGAGAAATGCGTTGCCACTGGTTCCGGTTCTCCGATAGCTTATGGAGTTTTAGAAGACAAGTTCCGTGAGGGCATGTCGGTGGCTGAGGCTTTACCCATAATTGTTAGGGCTGTTGACTCAGCTATGAAAAGAGATACAGCCAGCGGAGACAGCTTCAACGTGGCTGTTGTGGACGCTAACGGTTATAGAGAGCTAACCAATGAGGAGAAGAAGAAACTTTTAGCTGCAAATTAAAAGGGAAGTCTAAAAGTTGGCGCCCAACACTGAAAGGGAGAAAATCGAAATAAGCAAATACATACTTGAACATGTTCCAAAAGAGGCTGAAGTCACAAGGGTAGAATATGAAGGTCCAACGCTGGCAGTCTACGCAAAAAGACCTGAAATCCTTGTGGAGCAGAGCAGCCTGATAGCGGACATAGTAAACGTCATCAGAAAAAGAATCGTCGTCCGCTCCGATCCGTCTGTGAGGCTTCCGGAAAAGGAAGCAGAAAAATTAGCTCGCGAAATAATCCCGCCAGAGGCTGAAGTTACTGACGTATACTTTGACCCAAGCTTAGGCGAAATCATTATCGAAGCTAAAAAACCCGGGCTTGTCATAGGGAAAAATGGCACTGTTCTTCAAGAGATTATAAGGAAGACAAAGTGGCGTCCCCACGTTTTGAGAAGCCCACCACTGCGCTCCAAAATTATTGCGCATATGCGCCACTACCTTCACTCCGAAAGCAAGGAGAGGGAGCGGAACCTCCGCACCTTTGGAGAGAGAATCTTCAGACCAAAAGTCTTTGAAGTTGGGGACGTCCGAATTACGCCTTTGGGCGGCGTTCAGGAGGTTGGGCGTTCAGCCTTCCTTGTACAGACAAGGGAAAGCAACATTCTTTTGGATTGCGGCATAAATCCGGGTTCTTCGAAGCCCTTTGAGGTTTTTCCAAGGTTTGACCATCCAGCCTTCGAAATAGACTCGCTGGACGCCGTTATTGTAAGTCACGCCCACCTAGACCACTGCGGCTTGGTGCCTTTTCTTTACAAGTATGGCTATGAAGGTCCAGTCTACTGTTCTGCGCCAACGTCTAACCTTATGACTTTGCTTCAGCTCGACTATTTGGATGTAGCTAGCAAGCAAGGCATAATTCCGCCCTACGACCAGAAGGATGTTCGGGAATGCGTTCTCCACACGATTCCACTCCGTTACGGCGTTGTAACTGACATAGCTCCAGACGTGCGGCTGACACTGCACAATGCCGGGCACATTTTAGGCTCTTCAATAATGCATTTGCACATAGGCGAAGGCTTACACAATATCGTTTATACAGGCGATTACAAGTATGCGCGAACCATGCTTCTGGAGGCGGCAACAGCTGAATTCCCAAGAGCTGAAACCATTATAACTGAAAGCACTTATGGCGGTCCAGAGGACATGATGCCATCAAGGGTTGAGGCTGAAGAACGCCTAACAAAAATAATAAACGAAACCCTAGAGAAGAGAGGCAAAGTCTTAATTCCAGTGCCGGCGGTCGGCAGAGCCCAGGAAATAATGCTTGTTTTGGACGGCTACATGAAGCGTGGGCTTATGAAGGAGGCTCCAGTCTTTATCGAAGGCATGATTTCCGAGGCTACGGCAATTCACACAGCTTATCCAGAATATTTGGGCAGAGAGGTCAGAAACAGCATCCTCCATGACGGGGTAAACCCCTTCGAGTCAGACTACTTTACTGTTGTTGAGCATCCAAGTGTTAGGCAAAACGTTATTGAAGGGGAACCGTGCATAATTATGGCTACATCTGGCATGCTTGAAGGCGGACCAGTAATAGAATACTTCAAGAGCCTAGCAGAGGACGAGAGAAACTCAATAATCTTTGTAAGCTACCAAATTGAGGGCACTTTGGGCAGAAGGGTTCAAAAGGGCATAAATGAGGTGGCAATGATTGACAGCGAGGGCAAAATGAGTGTTGTAAAAGTCAAGATGCGAGTAGAATCCATAGAAGGCTTTTCAGGGCATTCTGACAGGCGGCAAATAATAAATTATTTGACACATTTAAAGCCTAGACCAGAACGGGTTATAGTTTGCCACGGTGAAAGAGCCAAAATAGCCAGCATATCCAATTTTATAGAGAAAAAGTGTGGAATCCAGAGCTTCGCGCCAGCGGTTATGGAAACCATTAGGCTGCTGTAGGTATAGGCTCACTTGCCACCGGCGTTTTCTCTCTCCAAATTTTCACATTAGGCGGGCAAATAACCACACGTTCTTCGCCCAAGCGGGCGATATCCCCACCAACAGACTCGACGAATTCGCATAACTCGTTGACAGCCCGTTTAACATCGTCTACACTCTTATTTGCCAGGGGAGTTATTCTGAGAATTAGGATGTTTCCGGAGCGCACTTCCTTCTTAACAACGTCCAAGTCGGATAAGTCTCGGAGGGGCATAGCCTTCAAGAAGGTTTTGCCGGGCTTCTCCTTTGCTTCTGCTTTCGGCGTTTCCGCCTTTTCCTCTTTCTTGTATTTGCGGAAGAGTTCACCTAGACCCGGCAAACTTCTCCTCTCTATTAAACCCTTTATACCTTATTACCCCTTTTGAGAGTTTAAGCGTTTCCTTATTGAGCTGTGCTCTGAACCTAAAATACAGATTAGTGTTAATAGGTTTATGAATCTAGAATATGGATTTGGGCTTACTTTTGCTTATGCGCTTGCCAACTCCTTTATGGTTTTCCAAATTTTGTCGCCTACGTGATGAACATTCTTAACCATAACGCCATGCTTAACCCCAACCGCTTCCTCTGAACTGCAAAAGATTTCGCCTACTGCAATAGGCTTGCCATATTTCTCATCCACAACCAAAACCATGTCGCCTTTTGCAAATGCTCCTTCAAAGCGTAAAATTCCCGGAGCCATCACATCTGCACCATTACAAATGTGGGGAAGAGCTCCCATGTCCACAACAACTTTTGGCAAAAAACCGAAAACTTCTTTAAAAAGTAGGGTTGGGTAAACGTTTTCTTCACTCTTGAAAAGTGCTGGCTCACCGTTTATGAGGTATACTTCGCCGAAGTCCGCTTCAACAATCTCCACCTTTGGCACGCTAACGAAGCATTTTTCTAAAGGTATTTTCAGCCTTTTTGAGACGTTTTCTAAAAGCTTCTTTGCCTCTTTATCCTTTAGGAAATGCCTCTTAAACCTTTTAGACATGGGTTTTCGCTTCTCGCCTAGGATAGGTTTAAATGGTATAAGTTTAAGTATAAAAAGGATAAATGTCTATTCGAGGTCTGCGAATGAGTGAAATGACAACTGAAATCCTTGAGCAGAACCTTGGGAAAATAGTGCTTGTAAGGTTGAAGGGTGGAAAAAGCCTCAGGGGTAGGCTGAAGGGCTTTGACCAACACTTAAACCTTGTTCTCGAGGAGACTGAGGACACGACAGATGCTGAAAACGCGAAGAAGCTTGGCTTAATAATTGTCCGTGGTGACAATGTCGTCCTAATATCACCGCCGCCTAGGTGAAGAATTTGGGAAAAGGAACGCCCTCCTTTGGAAAACGCGCCGGAAAAACGCTTCACATACGCTGTAGGCGTTGTGGAAGGAGAGCCTATAACGTTTCTAAAAAGCGATGTGCTGCTTGCGGTTATGGGGCGTCAGCAAGTATTAAGCGTTATTCCTGGCAAACTAAGAACCTTAACAGGGAGAGAATCCGTTAAAACTCGTTATTGTTGTAGTAGCCCTTATCAATTCTGACGAATATAAGCGGTCCCTTGCTTCTTGTCAGTTCTCTAGCCTTACGCAACGTGTTGTTTACAACATTTAACACTTGTTCTTGGTCGCTTGTATATTTCTTCTTGTTTTCGCCCAGTTCCATTTTCAGGAGGTTTTCAGCCAAAATTGACGTGCCGCATATTTCGCCGTTCTTGATGAGCGTTGACACGACGACTTCTTGCATTTCTCGGCGGTTGGTGAGCCTTCTCCATATGGGTTCAGCGTTGTTTAGGATTTTTGTCACCTTGTTCCATCTTTGGGCTTCCTCGTTGCCTATCAGGAGTTTTACCCTTTCACCCCACTTTTTCAGCCATATGCCAGTCCATAAGTCTATGAACTCTTCAAGCTCTTTAGGCTCTTTCTGATAAAATTCTTCTAGCTTGTCGGCGAGTTCACATTCGTTTGCCTCTCTGCCCACCAAGTTCCAGTAAACCTTCAAGTAGTTGGTGAAGTCTTGGCATGCTATTTGCAGAACCTTTCGGTCAGCGCCAAAAATATCCAGCATTGGATTTTTGCTTTTCAGTTTTTCAGACAGCAATGCCTCAATGAAATTCATCGTTTTCGAAGCCCTCTCCGCTCTAATACTATAATTAATGTTTTAATTAAGCTTTATTTATGGTTGCTTCTATAACATTCTTAAGTAATTTTCAACTATATTGCATGCTCCGTAATATTCTTTAACCAAGAAAACCTAGAAGCTCGCCGATGTCCTTAATGATTAGATCGGGTTTCTCCTTCTCTAACTCTTCCTTCGTGAAGATTCCAGATAGAACGGCTACTGTTTTAGCTCCGGCATTCTTTCCGGCTTTAATGTCTGTGACGGAATCGCCTACAATGGCACATTCGCCAACTTCAACGCCTAACCGCTTGGCACAGTCAACCAGCGCTTTTGGAGAAGGCTTTGGAAACTGCGTGTTTAACGCAGTTACGACACATTGGAAATATTTGGCTAAGTCCACCTTCTCCAGCCACTTTACAATGTTTTCGCATGGAACGTAACGCATAGTTAGCAGTGCAAGCCTAGCCTTTCTTGAAAGCCTTTCGAGAGTTTTCTGCATGTTTGGCAAAACGTTTGCCTCGTCTTCAGCAAGCCTATAATAAGCCTTAAGATAGGCTTCTAAGAATTTTTCAATGTTTATTTTTGGCAATAAGTCCTTTATTGGTAGGTTTTGCTCTAATCTCCTCGGAATCTCCAAAATCAAATAGTGGTCGAACTCTTTCATGCCAAGCTTTTCCAGAGCTTCTGCTAGGGCTTCACAGTAGGCTTCTCTCGAATCCACAAGTGTGCCGTCCAAGTCTATGATTATTCCCTTAACTTTCAGCTTCATTCTTCAGCCTCTTTTGTTTGTTCGCCGTGCCTTTTATTTCGATAAGTTTTTATTCTATGGTTTATTGTCTAAAAGGATACCCACTAGAAGATATAAAAGGTTGAGGGTTTGGAGCATTAGGCTATGGTTAGGAAGGCGCGGATACGCTTAACAAGCACAGACTACAAGAAGCTTGAGGAAGTATGTCAAGAACTTAAGGCGATAGCTGAAAAAACAGGGGTGAAAATGACAGGGCCTATTCCGTTGCCAACTAAGAGGCTTAAGGTTCCAGTTTTGAAGTCTCCATGTGGCGAGGGAACAGCGACATGGGACAAATGGGAGTTGCGCATTCACAAACGCCTAGTGGACATTGACGCTGAAGAACGCGCCATGAGGCGGATTATGCGCATTCGTGTCCCTGAAGAAGTTCACGTGACAATAGAACTTCTCTAGAGTCTTTGGGACGTTTAGGGTTTCCTTTTTGCAGTCCAATCGAATAATAAGCATTCTCCACATTTTTCCAAAAATTCTAATCCTTTCTTAGATGTTGTAAATAGGTTGTTCTCGTTGATTTCCAACAATCCCTTCTTTAGCAGAATTGTTAAATACTGTTTTGATCGCGAATGTGAGAGTCCAACGCTTCTCATCAATTCCGTTTTCTTTTTCCCAGATTTCGCTTTTTCGAGAATTTCAACAACAATATCGTGTCTATCTCGCTTACCTAAATTTTTCATTTAAAATATCTCTCCTTAACGTTTGGAAATAGATTACAGGAGCATATAAGAGGCTATGGTTAGTATTAGACTTATGGTGAAGGCTAAAGCCCAAACTATTTTGTTCCAAAAGAAGACTTTGAAGCCGTCAAGTATTCCGAAGGGGATGAGGTTGAGGAAGGCTATCCAACCATTTATCGCGAAACCTAGAAGGAGCAGATATGCAAAGTTGCTCACCGGGATAGAAAGCGCCACCAAGAGAAATCCTATGGACAATAATATATTTGTTAATGGACCGGCTATGGAGATTTTCCCGATATTTCTTTTGCTAGTTAATCCTGATATAACCACCGCTCCTGGTGATATAATCTTAAAGCGTGGAGAAACAATGGATATGGCTGTTAATATTAAGCCAAAAAGCATTATTCTGAATTCCGCCCATAAACCGCTTCTTTGAGCTGCGAATTTGTGGGCCAATTCATGGATTAGGAATGAAGCCGTTACTAAAACTCCAAATATGAACAACATGGGAATGCCTCCAATATTTTGAATTATTTCTGGCGACATTCCTAGGGATAGTCCTATGCCCAAAACAAGTAGCGCTGCCGCCGTCAAATGCGTAACCTCTTTAGTGCTAAAGTGAATTTTCCGTTTAGTCTCTATTGGAATGTATGTGATTGTATACTCGAGCGGTTTCCATGTTTGGGAGAATTGCGCTTTTTCTTTCTCTGCCGGTGCTCGCGCCGATTCAATTTTTGGGCATTCATGATTTTCCGGTAGGCGATGCTCAGCGCAGAAATATCCCCCACAATAAGGACACCTAAAAGGCAGAAATGTTTCTGCTCCACACTTTTGACACTTCATTTTGAGGCGCCTTTTAACCGTTTAAAATGGCTTTTTGCTCTTTATATGTTTCTGTTCGTGCTGGGTTAAACGTTAATAGGCGTACACGTCAAGTTAATTTGAAAGGGTGGAGAAAGCGTGAAGGCTTTCAGTTTCGTTCACGCCGCAGACTTGCACTTGGGCTATTCACAGTACGGTTTAGAGGTTAGGCGCGAAGACTTTGACAAAGCGTTCAAAGAGCTTGTTGATAAAACTCTTGAGCTAAAACCAGCATTCCTAATAATTGCCGGAGACCTTTTCCATAATGCACGACCATCCAACGTCACGCTAGAGAACGCAATAAAAAACTTTAGTCGACTGCGGGAGGCTGGCATTCCAGTGCTTGTCGTTGATGGTTCTCACGACTCGGCGCCAAACGTTGTCACTAGCACAATTCTTAACCCGTTGGACAGTGCTGGGCTTATCTACTATCTGCCACGGCATGAAGGGGCGTGCTGGCGGAAACCAGAATGCTGCTACGTTTACGGAGTGCCCAACTATCGGACTAGACTTAAAACCGAGGAAATGCTTCCAGCTTTTATGGAGCAGAACAAGCCAACACCTGGCCCTTCACTTTTCAACATTTTCGTCTTCCACATGGCACTGGACATTCCGGAGGTTAATCCGCCCTACATAGAGGCTGAAGCCTCTGTTGAGCTCATACCAGAAGGCTTCAACTACTATGCTGCTGGACACGTTCACAAACCCTACATGGAAAAGTTCAAAACTGGGTTGCTGGTTTACCCCGGAAGCACTGAAACGATAAACTATGATGAGGCTGGGAATGAGAAGGGCTTCTACTATGTGGAAGTGAACGAAAAGGGGGAGGCTAACCCACAGTTCATAAAATTAGAGTCTCCCCGCAAGTTTGTCATTTTGGAGCAGGATTTCACTGGCGTTACAGCATCTAAAATCACTGAACTCGCTGTGCAACTCGTGAAGGGCGCCGACGAAGAAGGAGCTGTTTTAATTCCAGTTTTGCGGGGTGTTTTGCCGGTTGAGGCTAGCCGTGCAGAGGTTGATGTCGCCCAAATCCGTGGCGCCGCCGAAAAGGCTTTGCTTGTCCATCCGGTTATTTTGCTGCGGGAGAGCGAAGTTCCAGAGGCTGTTGTTCGCTCCATATTCGAAAGCGAAATCAAGGATTTGAAAACGAAAAGCTTCGAATACTTCCTCCAAATCTTCTCTGAACGCTACAGTCCGGAAGAGGCTGAAAAAATTGCCAAGGCTGCTGTCCACCTAATTGAGCCGCTAACCAAAAAGCAAGACGAAAAGGTTCGGCAGATTCTGGAGGAGCTTCTCCAATGAAAATCGAAGTTGTCCAGTTAGAGAATATCCGCTCCCACGCGAAGTCCACAGTTCCATTTGCAAGAGGCTTCAACTGCCTTGTCGGCGGCTTGGGCTGTGGAAAATCCAGCATACTTTACGCCATAGACTTCGCCCTCTTCGGAGACCCCCTTGGAAGGAGCTACGACTACCTCTTGCGGGATGGCGCTGAAACCGGAAAAGTTGTTGTCCAGTTCACCCACAACGGCAAAAGCTACACTATATCAAGGGGTTTGAAGAGGCGTGGGAAGGGCATAAGCCAAGACTTTGACGAGCTTAAACTCTTTGAAGGCGAAACTCTAATCGCAAGTGTGAAAACCGACGCCGTCGCAGAACAATTGAAGGCTATCACTGGCTTGGAGAAGGAGCTTTTCCGAGAAATAGTTTGGGTTCGCCAAGAACACCTAAAAGAGCTTTTGGACGCCCCGCCAAGAGAGCGGCAAAAACGCCTAGACGAACTCTTCGGTTTGTCAGGATACGAAACTGCATGGAGCAATATGGCTGGTTACCAGAAAGAATACGAGGGCGAAAAAAGAGCATACGAAAAGGACCCGGACATCGTTGGAATTAAAAAGCTTAATGAGGATTACAACAGCCTAGCCAGAGACTTCGCCCAGCTAGAGGTTGACATCCAAGAAGACGCGAGAAAACTGGGTGAAGCCAAAAAGGCTTTGGAAGAGGCAGACCTAAAACTCCAAAAACTTGAGGAACTTAGAACATCCGTAGAGAATCTCAAACGCAGGGAAGCCCAGATACAAGCCAGCCTAGCAAGCCTTGAAGATTCTTTGGCCTCGTTGGCTGAGAAATTTGAAGGGAAAAAAGCAATAATTGAGAATTTGAAGCAGCGCATCAACGCTATGGAGTCGCAAGCAAACACCTACAAGGAAACGCTTAAAGCGGTTGGGGTTCCAGCAGACCAGCCCATCGAAACCTTGAGGCAACACCTTTCAGCCTTCGACGAGCAAATCGCAAGCCTAAAAGCAGAACAGGAAGCTATTCTTAGAAATCTCCAAGCAGACCAGCGAAGGCTTTCATCGCTTTCAGCTGAAAACCGGTGTCCGCTCTGTCTCCAGCCTCTAACTGCCGATTACAAGAATAGCTTAGTGGAACGCATCCAAAAGGAAAACAGCGAGAGGCAAATGACCATAAGCCAGCTTCAAAAAGACATCGAGGAACTGCAGCAGATAAGGGAGAAAGCCAACTCCGCCATATCCAACCTTCAGGCTTTGCTGCCGAGGATTGAAGACTTGAAAACCCGCTTAAACGAGGAGTCCAATGCTTTAGTTGAGCTTTCAACGGAATTTGAAGAAAAGCAGAAAATGGAAAACACGTTGAGAGTTCAGCTTGAAAGCCTACGGGCGGAAATTGCCAGATTTGACATGTCCCAGCTTGAAACTGCCAGAAGGCTTAGAGAACAGGCTTTCCAGCAGTATTATAAGCTTGAGGCTGACTTGCGAACTAAGGAAAACCGCAAGAAGGACATGATGCAGCGGTTGGATGAAATTAAGGAGCGCGTAGACCAAGCCCAGAAAAAGTTTGAGGAGATGGAGAAGCTTGACAAGCTTTTGGGCGTTATAAGTAGCATACGTGACGCCTATAGAAGCATTCAGCCAAAACTGCGAAGCGAATTTGTAAAAGTCTTGAAGAACTTTGTCCAGCAAATCCTAGACAGCCTAGTAGGCGAAGAAGGAGCGCCCATAAACATTACGATAGATGAGACTTATACGCCGTATGTGATAAGCGAGACTGGCGTGGAAAGAGAAGTTTCAAACCTTTCTGGTGGGGAGCGCACCCTAATAGCCTTCGCATACCGCCTAGGGCTTGGTCAACTAATAATGCAGTCCAGAACTGGTCATGGTTTAAGCCTACTACTGCTTGACGAGCCCACTGAAAGCCTTGGAAGGGAAGACGGCTCAATCGACCGCTTGGCAGAAGCCATCTCAAGGTTTAAAGCTGTGGAGCAAATAATCGCTGTAACCCACAGCGAAGCTTTCGCCGAAAAAGCCGAACACGTTATAAGAGTGGAGAAGGAGGCTGGGGAAAGCAAAATATCAGTCGAAAAGTAGCCTAGGCTAGCCTTCTTCAACAACTCTGTTTTCTAAAATGCCTATCCCCTCAATCTCTATTCTCACAGTGCTTCCGGGTTTCAGAAATTTTGGTTCCGGCTTTATGGCGAAGCCAACACCGGCGGGTGTCCCAGTGGCAATTATGTCGCATGGCTCCAAGGTCATAACTCTGCTTAGATGGTGAACTATCTCATAAACGTTGAAAACCATGTTTCTTGTTGTTGAGTCTTGGCGGAGTTCTCCATCAACCCATGTTCTGATGCGGAGATTAGATGTGTCACGCATTTGGTTTTCTGTTGTTATGCATGGTCCGATAGGCGCGAAGGTGTCGAAGCTTTTGCCCCTTGTCCACTGCCTATCTTTGAACTGGATGTCCCTTGCTGAAACATCGTTTAAAATTGTGTATCCAAAAATGTGCTTTCGCGTCTCTGAAACTGGAATGTTTTTACCTTTTTGCCCTATCACTATGGCTAGTTCCGCTTCGTAGTCGAGTTCTTTGACAATTTTTGGCTTAACGATGTTCTCGTTTGGTCCAATTATAGTTGTGTGGGGCTTAAGAAAGATTATTGGCTCCTCTGGTATCCGAGCGTTTTGTTCTGCGGCATGGTCTCTATAGTTTAGCCCTAAGCATATAATTTTTGGCGGGTGGGCTATGGACGCCAGAAGCCTTATTCTATTAACTGGCACCGAGTTTTTCTCAATGGCACGTTTTGAGGCTTCCTTAAGGAGCTTTTCTGCAGTTTTAATGGCTCTTTCTCCCTCTGTCACGAAGGCTTCCATTCTATTTGGAAGTCGTCTATGCATGGTTTTGGCGAGGCTTGGCAAACAAATCATTCTTTTCTCGTCGCTGGATAAAACACCGTAACTTTCCTTTTCTCCGTCAAAGTAGCGGACAAGCTTCATTGTTAAACCCTTCTTTCAGCTTGGAATAATGACAATTCGTTTACTGAAACTTCATTTATTCTTTCCCTTTTAGTAGGCGAAAATGTATAAATGTGATTTGAAGAAGAGCATACATCATGCATGTTAAAACAAGAAAACTAGCCATTATAGAAGGTGTAACTGCTGGCACCCTTTTTGGAACTTCAGCCATCTTCATAAGGTATCTTCAAAATTTTGATGCTTTTTCTATAGCTTTCTGGCGCTTAATCATTGCCTGCAGTGTGTTGGCTCTGGTGCTCTTTGTGCCTAGAAAAGTTTTCAGCTTTAACCTTGTTAAAAAGAATTTGGGAAATCTCTTAGTTCTAAGCTTTTTCCTCAGCTTACACTTCATATTTTTCATATCAGCTGTGAAGGATACGTCAATTTTAAATGCAACAGTTCTTGTCAACACAACTCCAATTTTTTCCCTATTTTTCTCAAGCCTATTCTATAAAGTTAAGCCTTCAAGCCTTGCCGTTTTAGGCATAACATTAGCCTTTATCGGCGTATGCGTTATTGCTTACGCTGAAACTCAAATGACTGGTGCTTCGTTGAATAGCTTTTCTCCCAGACTAAAGGGGGATTTAGAAGCCACATTGGCCGCTGTGCTTGAAGCCTTGTTCCTTACTTACGGAAGGAAGATAAGGAGTCAAATGGACACGATCTCCACAATGCTTCCCATATATTTTCTAGCAGCGATGATCGTGAGCGTCTTAGGATTAGCCTTTATAAACAAAACTTTAGGGTTGCCAACAACTATGGAAAGCCTTCTCCCGCTGATTGGGTTGGGCGTTTTGCCAACGGCGGTGGCTCGCACTTTGGCATTTTCTTCTCTGTCAAATCTGAAATCCTTTGAAACTGCAACTATGGCTTTACTTGAGCCTTTAGGGGCAACAGTCTTAGGCATAGTGCTGTTCGGTGAATTGCCCATTCCAATCTTTATTGTAGGAACCGCATTAACATTAGCTGGAATAGTGTTCGTTTCTAGAGGGAAAAGTTGAAAGCTTTTACGAAACAGATAAAAAGCTTCATAATATATTGTGCAGAAAGCGAGCTGAAATCCTATGGCGTTCAACGACAAAATATTGAAGGCTTTGGAATCCGCAGCCAACTACTTGACAAAATCGATTTCAGCATTGAGCAGCGGAGATGAAAACTCTTTTACAGAACATTTTTGGCATGTGGCCGCTGAGCTGGAATACGCCCTTTTCATGTTTTCCCTAACTTTTCAAGAAGAGAATGTTGACAAATCCAAATGGAAGCCAAACCCAGACATAAAAAAGGATGATATCCACAACGTTTTGGCTGAAGTTCACAGTTTGTTGGATGATGCTAAAAGGCTTTTGGTAAGTGGCAAGGTTTTGGACGCATATAAAGATGTTTATGGGGCGAGACACTGCGTTTTCGCCGTTGAAGAGAATCTCGCAAAGAAAAAGCGTGAACGCTTGAAGGCGAAGTAGGTTATTCTTCGGGCAGTTTTCGCTCCTTAACCTTTAAGGCGCCTTCTTTCCCACTTATAACCTTATAATGGTCCTTAAGCTCGCTTTTGTGTAGAAACTTTTTCAGGAGAACCCTCAAATACTGTTTTGAAAGGCTTTTCTCTTCGCCCTTTACAACGATTTCGTTTGTTAGCGTTTTCACTTCGGCATTTGTCTTCTCTTTCAAAAATTCTGCAAGCTCGCTCCTAATATCTCCGCCTTCAGCCTTAAGTTCAGACACGTCAATTTTTATTTCAGCCATTTCATTTTCGCCTCCATTATTGTTTACTTTCTCACCATTATAATTCTAACGTGGTCACATGCATCTTCACATGCGTCTGCAATCATTTCCATCGCTTCGAAAAGCTGACCAACTAGGACGGCGACCCCAGCCCTCTGAAGGTTCTCTTTTCCCAACAATGTTCTTGCCTCCTCGTGCAACTCATCCACCTTCTCTTCTTCCCTCTCCACGGCGTCTGCTGCTTGAAGGGCTTCTTCCGGCTTTGTTATTATTTTGTTTATGCACTTTTGGAGCAGTACCGCGCATTCTTTCACACTTTTAGCCATCTCCACAAACTCTTTCTTGATGGAGGCTGGCACATGCTCCATAGGCGTAGCCATCAAAACCCTTGTGGATTCTCTGCTCCAGTCTGCAACCATATCAACTCTTTTAACAAGGTGCATTATGTCTTCTCTAGCTGTTGGCGGGAGTTCCCCCTTAGAGACCTCATCCATAACTTTTCGGCGTAGGCTGTCCGCTTCTCTTTCGCCGCTGGCAATTCTTTCCACACAGTTTTGCATCACTTTCACGTCGCCGTTCACCGCTGCCTTAACGGCTTTTTCCAAATCCTCAACTATGCTGGTTGTTATTGCAAGGTGCTGCTGTATCATTGTTAAGGCTTTTGTTTCCCTCCGCTTTTCAAACCATTTTATCAGTTCACTCAACCGCTAACTCCTCCCTTAACCCCAACTCAGGGTAGACGAACAAGTAGGCGTTTTCCAGCGGGAAGCTTAAGGTAACCTTCTCTCCTATATTAAACCACTCGCAAGCCAGTGAAGGCGTAACAACCACCACTAAATCCTGATTTTCAAGCCTAACCTCATACCTCACATTTGTTCCTTCAAAGGCTAACCTTTCAACCACGCCTGAAACTGCATTTTCAGCTGCGCTCTTCTCCTTTTTGATGATGAAGGTCTCCGGTCTAATTGCTAATACTACCCTTTTGCCTTTATCTATGCCTTTGTTAACTGCTTGAACTTTTAAGCCTCCGCGAAGCTCAATAACTGCCATCCGCCCCTTAGTTTCCGCTATGAAGCCCTCCAAAAAGTTTGAGCCTCCAATAAAGTTTGCCACAAATATGCTTTGCGGGTTCATGTAAAGCTCTTGAGGCGTCCCCACCTGTAGAACTTTTCCCTTCTTCATGACAGCTATTCTATCAGATATTGCCATAGCCTCCGACTGGTCGTGGGTCACGTGTATAGCCGTTAACTCCAAATCCTTCGTCATGCGCCTAATTTCATACCTAAGCTCGTTTCTAACCTTGGCGTCCAAATGTCCCAAAGGCTCGTCTAAAAGTAGCAGTTTTGCACCAGCAGCAAGCGCTCTTGCTACGGCTATTCTCTGCATCATTCCACCACTTAGCTCGCTTGGAAAAGCGTCTAGGCGCTCGTGAAGCCTAACCATTTCCAAAACTTCATGCCCTATCCTTTCGGCTTTTTGCATGTCAAAGCCCTTAACCCTTGGACCATAAATGACATTTTCCCAAGCATTCATATGGGGAAAAAGTGCAAATGTTTGGAATACAAAACCAATGTCGCGATCTTCAGGCGGAACATTGTTGACAAGTCTATCGCCAATGTAAATTTCTCCCTCATCGGGCTCTATCAATCCAGCAATAAGCCTAAGCAGTGTCGTTTTTCCACAGCCGCTCGGTCCAAGAATGGAAAAATACTCCTTATCCTTTATGTGGAGGCTAACGTTTTCAACAGCCACAATTTTGCCAAACCTTTTTGTAACATTGACCAAGCGCACGTCTGGCATGCTTAGTACCTCCTCCTACCTCTAACAATAAGCCTTAAGGCTAATAGGATTATGAAAGAGATTAATATTAAGAAACCGCAACCCAAACCAATTTCCAAAGGCGTGACGACAACTTTTCCCTTAACCCAATTCACAAGGACCACTGGGGCAGTTTTAAGATGAGTAACTGCCAGCGTAGCACCAGTCTCGCTGACGCTTCTCGTGAAAACCATTATGGCGCCGGAAAACATTGAATATTTGGTTAGAGGGAATATGATTGTTCTAAATACGCCTAATGGCTTTGCCCCTAAGGTTCTTGACGCTTCCTCGAGCTCTATGCTTATTCTCTCAATGGCTGCCGACATAGACCTCACAAAATATGGATATGTGATAGCTAAATGGGCAAAAATGAGAAGCCATATGTCTGGTATGAAAGCCAAAGTTTCTTTCCAGAAGAATTTAAGAGAAACACCCAAAGCCACTGAAGGCACGATTATAGGGATGTCGACAAGCACGTTTAAGGCTGACGAAGTTTTCCCGAGCCTTTTTCGTGCAACGATTATTGCCATTGGCAAGCCTATAAGAACATTTAAGACTGTTACGATGGCTCCCAAGGAATATGAAAGGACAAGGCTTTGCCAATACTCCCCCCACGGATAAACCCCCAAGAAAGCGTTGCGCAAGATGTCTGTTGATGCGGCTTTGAAGGCTGGAAGGGCCGCAAAAACCGAGGGAATCAGCACAATAATAAAGAAGATTAGGAGGGTGACGCCATTTCTTGTTAGAGCCGCCGAAGAATAGCTTATTTTCCTTTCAACTGTTGGCCAAGCCCTTTTAAACGGCAGTTTCAGTTTACCTCCAAGAACGCGTACCGCAGCAAAAATTAGGCACGAAGCAACTATGAGAATGAGGCTTGCAAAAACCGTTGAGCCTTCATAAACAGCTTGACTTACCAAGGGCGGTTGAGTTGAGAACGCATTTTTCATGTTTTGAATAAAAACGGGACCATTTTCGAAGGCACCAGCAACCATCATTGTGGCTCCAGTTTCTGAAATGGACCTTGCAAATGCTAGAATAAAAGCAGCAATCAAGGAGGGCTTTATTATGCCAAAAGTGACGGTTCTGGCTGTTGTGAAGGGTGGTGCGCCCAAAGTTCTTGACGCTTGTTCGTATTCAATCTTGTAGTCCAATAAAGCACCAACGATAACCCTCACAGCAACTGGGTATGAAAATGTGAAATGAAGAAGTGCAACAAGAAGCCAGCCGGGCGAAACAAGTGAACCGCCAAAAATCGCTGAAATTCCTTCTGGCTCATACCAGAATAGTAGGAGTGAATAGCCAAGCACAGCTGTTGGCACGACAAATGGGACGTCTGCAAGCGTGTCCAAAACGTTTATCCATTTTGATTTGCTTCGGGCTATGAGCCAAGCCATCGGAATGCCAGCAGCCACATCCAAAATCGAAACCAAAACAGCCATAACAAAAGAGTTTTTCACAGCCTCCAGCGCGCGAGACACAAGTTGGCTGTCGCCAAAAACATCTTGCATCGAACCCCACTTGATAATTATGCCCAAAATTGGAGGAATCATAATTAAAGCGAAAAACAGTATGACAGCAGCTAAATAGACTCCATATTTGACTGCTGGCTTCGAGGAAAGCCTATCAAGCTTCTCCACGAATTTTTTGGGCAAGCCTATCAGCCTAAATCCAAACTAGCAAACTAACATGCTTCTTTTCTCATTCTCAAAATTTGCTGATAAGCTTTCCGTATACAGGTGAATGTTTCACTTGTCTAATTGCAGCGAAAAGGAAAATTATAAAAATGGGAGAGGCTGCTCTTAATTTAACTAATTTTGGACTTTTTGCGTCTGGTGTGGATTATCGCTGTGGCTACTATGCCTATTGCCACGACTGTTGAGAGGCATATGGACATGATTTCTATTGGCAGATTTGGCAGTGACAGCGGGTTTGAAGAAGATGACCCTTGCCAAATGTTTGTGCTTGTCGCCTTATAGGCAATTGACGCTGAGCCTTGAGTGGCGCTTACTTCCAGGAGGATTCCTGTTTGCTGGTCCCATTGGTAATTATACTGCTCGCCTTCTTCGGTTATGCTTGCGTAGACATAGGTTCTGCTGACTCCAGCGTATGTTCCTGTTGCTTCTCCGGCGATTGTTAAGTTGCCGCCATTCACCAATTGAATGGTGTCTCCGACTTTTGAGTTTGCTGGAATAATGATTTGGAAAACCGCGTATCCAGAACCAGTTGCAACGTCAATTGTCCAAGTTTCCGTGCGCTCTGCTCCGTCGCTCATATGCATCGTCATCAGCAAAGTTACGTTTGTTCCAGCGATGGATGTATATTCTGCTTTAACCCATTGAGGCATGTCTGGTGGAGGAGTAGTGCCGCTAACTGTGAGTTCATATTTTACCCAGTCGCCTACTTCGACGCCTACTTGCACTTGGGCATAAACCAGGTTTAGGCTAAGCAGAAACGCCGCGGTCATGATTCCTAAGACTGCGATTCCCTTCATGTTTTGTCCCTCGTCATCCGCGTTTAACAATGATGGCTGCTATTACTGAGGCTACTGCCACGATGACAATTGACAATATCAGCCACCAGTAGCTTAATATGCCCGTCAAATCTAAGCCGCCACCGCTTGCGCCACCACCGCCGCTTAAATGTGCTGTTAACTCGTGGTAGCTGTGGTGATATTGCACGTAAATTTGGGCGTACCCGCCAGCCTGGCTTATCTGAAAGTCTATTGGCTGGTCATCCAAAGTGACTTGAACGTTGGAAATGGCGCTTATCATGTCTGTTGGTATGGTTATGTTGGCTATTCCTATTGTTCCGTTTGGACCGCCAACGTTTATGCTTAAAGTCATGCTTGTAGAGTTGAAGACCACACCAAGCACGGAAGAGTTAGTTGAAATATACATTCTTTTGTCCTTCCATTCGAGGGTCATGCGAATCCAACCTTCTGGCAAAACGGAAACGAAAGCGTTCAAACCTGTTGCTGCAGCCTCAAGACCATCGCTTACACCATCGCCATCAGTATCCCACTTCATTGGGTCTGTCCGGAAGACCTTCACCTCGACGCCGTCGCTGAGCCCGTCCCCGTCGCAGTCAGGGTTTCCTATCCATGTCCCAAAAATGATTTCTTCAATGTTGGTTAACCCATCATTGTCATAGTCTTTGTGGACGTCTGTGGGGTTACATGGGTTAAGATAACCAGCACCATACCCAAGTTCGTACTCATCCGATAAGCCGTCCCCGTCGCTGTCTGGATTGGGTGTTATTGGAAGATTTCGATTTAGAAGATATGGAACGAACTTCAAACCGCCAACATCTAAAAATTGCAAGAAGGCGACCAAAGAATCATTGGCTGGGGATAGTGAACCACAGAAACCTTTACAAATTATTCGCTTGTTGCTTCCATCCATGTTTATAGCGGTTAGATTGGCCGTGGGTGCCCAATCATACGGGTTGCCGCTCGTTAATATCTTGTTCGATGCCTCCGTATACGTTAGCGTTTCGCTAGATACCCAATTAACCCAAAGCGCAACGTTGGCGTCTGCGACGGCTGTAACGTTTGTAAGGTTAGTTCCGTCTAAATTAACAATATAAAGTCCCTCCCAGCCATATGTCCCAAACATGTATTTGCTTGATGTGAAGGCTATTTTGTCACTCGCTGGAGCGATTTTCAAACTTGTGATGTCACCATCAAATTCAAAGATCGGAGTTGCTTCTCTAGTTGTGAAGTCAAACCTTTTAATGCGACTAAAAAGAACCGTTCGAGATTCTTCTGGATAAAAGAACGAGTATTCTTCTGTATAAACTAGAAACGTGCCGTCACGTGCAATGTCAGTGATGGTTGCGTAAAATTGACCTTCTGTTATAGGGATTCTTGTTATAACAGTTGGATTTGAGCCGTCCAGATCGACTGAAACTATATCTACAAAATTTCGGTCGGAGCTACTATTTCCAAAGAAAATTTTTGTTTCATCTGAGGATATGGCGAAACTGCTTTCCGTCTGGCTACAAATGGCGCCAGGGGCTGAGAATTTGTGGATTACTTCCATGCTGCTGGCATTAATCACCACAACCTTCGTCATATAAAAAGGACCATAGACATCCATTTCGCTAACTACTAGTAAAAGCATTCGTCCCGAAGGCGACCACATAATGTGATATGCATTTGGGTTGGGAAAGAACCACCAACTTTGCCCAGTCCCATTGACGAGTTGAGGATCCGCCCAATAAACAATCCTTGGATTGGCAGTTGTTGTAGGTGCAAGAGCGTTTGGAATGTAGAAATTGCTGAGCGTAAACATCAAGATGGTTGCGACAAAGGCTGTTGGTAAAATTTTGTATTTTTTCAATTTCCCACCTACGTATAATATCTTACGAAACAATTTTAAAGAATTGTGCATCAAAACAACATATGCCACATATCGACAAAATATCAAAAGCCAAACTATATATTTCAAACAAAATTCGGCAAAATAATTTTCCTATATGTCAGTTCGCCCGTCGAGTCATATCACCGCTTATGCCAAAGCTCTATTGACTCTCCAGCTCATCATCCAAAAAAGGATGTTTCACCGCCAAATTTAAGGTTTCCCAAACTGCAAAGTTTTATCAAGCTAACTCACAAAATTGGATACGGGTGTGTGCAATTAATGGATGTTTTCGAAGCAATTATGGGTAGGCGCAGCATCAGAGCCTTCAAAGAAGTTGGCATCTCACAAGAAAATGTTGAAAAACTGATTGATGCTGCTAGGTGGGCGCCTTCCGCCGGAAACATTCAGCCATGGGAATTCATAATTGTCCGCAATCCCGAAACTAAAAAGCGGTTGGCTGAAGCCGCGTTGGGGCAATCCTTCATTGAAGAAGCACCCGTGGTTATTGTTGTGTGCGCGGATGAGGATCGTTCTGCAAGAGGCTATGGCACGCGTGGAAGAACCCTATACTGCATACAGGATACGGCTGCTGCAATACAGAACATTCACTTGGCAGCTTACGCCATGGGTCTGGGCACGTGTTGGGTCGGAGCTTTCAAAGAAGAGGAGGCAAGAAAAATCCTACAAGTGCCAGATGGCGTAAGGCCCGTAGCCATAATCCCAGTTGGCTATCCAGCTGAATCTCCATCACTGAGGAGTAGGCGACCCCTAAAGCAAATAATCCACAATGAAAAGTTTTAGGAGACGTGCCGAATCTTGAAAATGCGAAGCTACTATTTGGGCGAACTAACATGGGTTGACGTGGAAGAGTTCCTTAAAGCACATAAAACTGTGGTTGTGCCTGTTGGAAGCTGCGAGCAACATGGCCCTCACTTGCCATTGGACACCGATGCCTACGACGCTTTTTGGCTTTCCATGAAGGCTGCTGAAAAGGCGGAATGCGTCCTTGTAGCCCCACCCATATATTATGGCGTTTCGCTGCACCAAATGGACTTTCCTGGAACAATAACGCTGAACCCTCACACCCTTGAGCAAATAGCCTATGAAATAGGCGTATGCCTAACAAAGCATGGGTTCACAAGAATGCTTTTTGAAAACGGTCACGGCGGAAACACTCCGGCCTTAGAGGCTGCAGCCCAAAGAATCAAAGCCGAGACAGGTGCTTTCGTAGCCATAGACACTGTTAGCCTCATACCAGACTTTATAGAACAGTCTATAGAAACGCCTTATGATGCTCATGCTGGAGAGTTTGAAACATCCACAAGTTTAGCCAACCGCGGAAACACGGTTATCAAAGAAAGAATCACCAAGCCAAGGTTAAACCTTCCAAAGTTAAAATACACAAAAATTGGGCTGAAAGGATCTGGACCGAAAGTTTCATGGGTTTTCAGAACAAGGGAAATAAGCAATACTGGCGTTATAGGCGACCCGACAAAAGCCTTAAAAAAGAAAGGCGAAAAAGCTTGGCAGATCGCCATAGAAAGGCTGGCGGAGCTTTTAAAAGAATTGGACAGCATGTAAACACAGTCTTTTAAAGAAAGTGAAAACTTGCCCTTTAAGTTTTGGAGGAGGTAAAATCCCTTTACAAGGCATAGAGATGCGGCTGTGTCAAACTTAATATATTTGGCTTGTCCCTATCACCGTGAGGAGTTCAACTTTGCTTTATTCAGAAATTGCCGATGCCTACGAAAAAATTGAGGCTACAACTAAAAGGCTTGAAATGACAGACTTGCTGGTAGACCTCCTTAAAAGGACGCCTAAAGAAATAATTGACAAGGTTGTTTATCTAACGCAAGGCAAAATTTACCCAGACTTTGTTAAGCTCGAAATAGGGGTGGCTGAAAGACTCGCCATAAAAGCTCTTGCCCACGCCTCTGGACGGCGGGAAAGCGAAATTGAGGAGGACATGAAGAAAAGCGGGGATATTGGCGAAACAGCCCAGAAGTTTATAGCCCAGAAGAAGCAACTAACCTTCTTCCAAAAGCCCTTAACCGTTCAAAAGGTTTATGAAACCTTAGACAAGATGGCAAGGGCTTCTGGGTCTGGAGCTATCGACACTAAGATTACGCTCTTGGCTGGGCTTTTGGCGGATGCCACACCAAAAGAAGCCAAATACATCATGCGGACAGTCACCGGGAACCTTCGCTTGGGCATTGCCGACATGACTGTGCTTGATGCGTTGGCAATAGCTTATGGCGGTGGCAAGGAAACCCGCGAACTGGTGGAGCGCGCCTACAATATCTCATCAGACCTTGGAAGGGTAGCCAAAATAGTCGCCGAAGAAGGGCTTGATGGAATTAAAAAATTCCAAGTTATTGTCGGCGAACCTATTAGGCCTATGCTGGCTGAAAGGCTTTCCTCACCTGAGGAAATTCTCGAAAAATTGGGCGGAAAATGCATAGCTGAATATAAATATGATGGTGAACGCATCCAAGCCCACAAAAAAGGCGCTGAAATCATACTTTTTTCAAGGAGGCTTGAAGACATTTCAGACCAGTATCCAGACGCAATAGAACTTTTGAAGCAGCACGTTTTGGCTAAAGATGCTATTTTGGAGGCTGAATGCGTAGCCATAGACCCTGACACTGGCGAAATGCGGCCTTTCCAAGAGCTTATGCACCGCAGACGCAAATATGGCATAGAAAAAGCCATGGAAGAATATCCAGTTTCGCTTTTCATGTTCGACGCCCTTTACGTTGATGGAAAAGACCTAACCCTCAAGCCTTACCCGGTGAGGCGCAAGGCACTGGAAAAAGTGGTCAAGGAAGGCGATAAGGTAAAGATTGCCAAACACATTATTACTGGCGATGTCAAGGAACTTGAAAACTTCTTTTTAGAGGCTATTGAAGATGGATGCGAAGGGTTAATGTGCAAGTCGATAACCGAAGACTCAGTTTATCAAGCTGGCGCAAGGGGCTGGCTCTGGATAAAGTATAAGCGGGACTACAAAAGCGAAATGACAGACACCGTAGACCTAGTAGTAGTCGGCGCCTTCCACGGAAGAGGAAAACGCGCAGGAACATACGGCGCACTCCTATTAGCAGCATACAACCCAGATAACGACACCTTTGAGACGGTAACAAAATGTGGGACGGGCTTCACGGACGAGGACTTAGCAAAACTCCCCCAAATGATGAAAAAACACGTTATACCGCATAAGCATCCAAGGGTAAACTCGCTTATTGAGGCGGATGTGTGGTTTGAACCAAAAACAGTCATAGAAGTTCTTGGGGCGGAAATAACCCTGAGCCCCATCCACACATGCGCCATGAACTCCATACGCCAAGGAAGCGGCCTAGCAATACGCTTTCCGCGTTTTACTGGCAACTACAGAATAGACAAGGCGGCGGAAGACGCAACAACCACAAACGAAATAGTAGAAATGTATCAGAAACAACTGAAGAAGATCGCCGAAAGCTGAGGGCTAAAGTCTTTTTTCCACGAAGTCTTTAGCCTTTTTGAGGAATTCTTCTGCATTCTTAATAAGCGTTTTTACTTCTTCCTCGCTGAATATTGCGCCTATTTCGTAGTCGCTGCTTTCCCTCATTTCAAAAGCCCTTCTAAGATACTGTCCAAATTTTTTGTCTAGCAGGTTTGTTTTGACGATTCTTAGTCCAAACTCTGATATTAGACCGGAATGGGTTTTTGCGTCGTATCCCAACACGTTGAGCATGGCTTTGGCGGCATGAAAAAACGCGTAGTAAGCTCTGTTTACCGCGTCTTCTAACATACCTTTTTCGAATAGAAGTTCAGCTGCTTCCAGTCTTCTTTTTGCAACATCCAATTCTTCTTTTATTCGAATTTTAACGTTTTCTTCCATTGTATATCACAATTCCCTTTTTAATTTCGTCTATTATTGGGCTTTTTCCTCTTTCAAATTCTTCCTCAGTTATGAATTTTAGGGTTACAAGTTTTCCATGTTCTGCGAATATTCTGTCGGCTATGGATGAAGCTTGCTTTATTAATTTTTTGTTTTTTGTTATTATTGCCAGGTCAATGTCGGAGTCAAGCCTATAATTTCCTTTGGCTAACGAGCCGTAGAGTATGATTTTTGCTTTTTTGCCTACTGGTTGAAATTGTTTTAGTATTTCCTTGTGAAATTTTAGCATTAAAATGCACTTTGATAGGATTTTGTGTGGATGTTTATTTAAATTTAGTTGGAAGAATCGCTGGATTTTGAATGTTGTGGTTTTGCTGTAACATTTTTCCACAAAATTTTTAAGGGGTTTATGAAGCAAATTTTTTATTGAAAGGAGAGGCCAACTTCTTGTATAACGTTTGATGGGGCTTCCGCTTCGCCTCTGGTGGGATGGAAGCCTCATATGAAGATGTTGTATAGGATTGTGAAGCCTCTTCTTGAAAAGGGAAAAATAAGGATAAAGGAAGGGGGAATGGAGAGAATGATGTTTGAAAGAATCGGAAAAGCTGCTATAGATTTGATGTTAATAATACTCTTGGTCGCTGCTTCGGTGTTGATAATCAAACATTCGCCAGTTAAGGCAAATACTTTATATTCGTTTCTTGGAGAAAATTCTGTTAGCAACTCTGCTTTTAATGCTGTTCCGTTGCAAGCAGGTCCGCCGCCATCAGGGAACTGGATTTTGTTGGTAACAGATCCTGATGAGGGGGTTGGAACTAGCCTTATGGCTGTTTATGGTCAGTTGTATTCTAGCGTTATATATTTCAGGGTGGAGCATTGGAGACTATGGACAACAATTACGGACACGGATAATGGGATTTTTATTGATGCTGATCAAAATCCGAGTACAGGATTGCCTGATGGATATTACCCTGGACAAAACACTGGTATAGGCGCAGATTACTTGATCGTCGTTGGCTATGAAGCGACTGCGATGTGGCGGTGGGATCCGGTGACAAATTGGTGGGACACAGCTAATCCCATTTCTTTAGCTTATTTGGATGCGCCTGACTATACTAACGTCTTTGTTGTAGGCGTCTATCTTTCAGATATCCAAACAAGCGGGAGCATAAACGGAGCAGTTTGTGATATCCCATCTGGTTGGGATTGGATGCCAGACACAGGGCACTTCACTTTAAACTTGGGCTTGGGTGGATGGTATTATGTAAGGACTTATCATCCAAACCAGTGGGTTGGTGGTGGTTTTTCGATGGGTTGGCATGCTGATGACTCTGCTTGGGAGTTTGCTCTGCCCTTTGCCTTTCCATTTTATGGAACCTATTATAGCACCATCTACATTTCAAGTAATGGTTTGATAACTTTCACTGGTCCAGACAGCAGCTACGAGAACAGTATATCTGAGTTGGCGACGCGATTGGCGATAGCGCCTGCGTGGGATGACTGGGTAACATATGAGCCTTTTGACATATACATTTGGCAACCAGACCCTGATCATGTTATCATTAGATGGGAGGTCCAAGCCTATGGTTCAAGCACAAGAGCAAACTTTGAAGTCATATTAGGCGTTGATGGTGTTATCCAATTTAATTATGGATATAATGATGGACCAGTATCTGCAACCGTAGGCATATCAAACGGAGTAAACGACATCCTTGCCGAAGATTTGGCAAACCTCAATTACATCAACTCTATAAAGTTCACACCCATCATAGGCGGTCCGGCATTTGGGTCTATTGCTTATGTTTATTGTAGCTGGGGCATGTGGACTATGCAGGATGAAATAAATTATCTCAATACGCTTGACCCAAATAGATATCAATTCGTATGGTACAATGAGGAAAACATAGACACTTTATGGCTAAACTTGAATAGTTATCGAGCCCTATTAATAGACGAGGATACCTTTTATTCAGATCCATCATGGACGGAATATGGAGGACCTATATACACAAGCTTTAGGCAACATGCTAATGAATTGGCATCATGGGTAATCAACGGTGGAGGCATTTTCACTAGTGGCGAAAATGATTTAATGAGGAGTCAAACGTGGGACTGGCTTCCACCAGGCATGCAAGTTAGAAGTTTTGACCCTGAACTAACATCAAGTGTCCACATAGTCTATGATCCAGGACTATACTCAACGCCTAATGTGATAACAAATGGGTATTTAAGCGGAGGACACACACATGCCTATTTCATAAATTGGGATCAAGGATATTCGGTAACTGTGCGAAGAGACGATAACGACCAGCCAATAGAACTTTTCGGAGTTTTTGGAAGAGGTGTCATTGTTGTCAGTCACATCGAAGCTGAAGACATGTATTTAGCATGGGAATATATGCAAAACCAGCTTGAATATATTTCTCCCGCCTATCCACCATGGATATTAACTATACTGGAACCTGCAGAAGGCGCAACATACTATGTCAACGACATTGTGACAATAACAGCTTATATTTATGATCCTGACACTGGGACTCCTGGAACAGGTGCAACAGTAACCGCAAACAGCCCCACCGGATCTACTTTAATCCTAACGGAAGTTTCTCCGGGTATTTATACAACAACCTATCAAGTAGCGCCCACAGACCCAAGCGGACCATGGACAATAAACGTTGTAGGAATCATAGGTGGAAGGTTTCCTAAAGACACAGTAACCGTCAATTTGATAACGCCAAACATACATGATGTTGCCGTCACAAGTGTCACGTCGCTTAAGACTGTTGTTGGTCAGGGTTATAGCATGAATGTGAATGTTACCGTGGCTAATCAGGGCGACTATACTGAAACTTTTGATGTAACAATTTACGCCGGCTCTGGACAACCCCTTAACGAAACTGGTTTGGTTGGTTATTGGAGTTTTGATGAAGGAACAGGAACAACAGCCTATGACAGCAGTGGAAACAACAACCATGGAACAATTTATGGAGCAACATGGACAAACGGAAAAATAGGAAACGCACTACAATTCGACGGAATAGACGACTATGTATTCATAGAAAACTCTCCTTCATTACAAGTATCTCAGTCAATCACCATAACAGCTTGGACTAAAGTAGAAGAAACAACAGGCGATCATCAAATAATATTAGCAAAATGGTATCCATCTCCAAGTTATGTTCTTGAGATGCAACCCGATGGCCAAACTCCCCAACTCGCCATTGTTAACAGCGCTGGAACGGTAATTTATGCAATCTCAAACATTGCAATCCCCATCGGCGAGTGGGCACACATTACTGGAACCTATGACGGACTTAACGTTAAGATATACGTTAATGGAATTCTCACAGGAACAAGCGAACTTTGCGGACCAATAAATATCGGGGATCAACCAGTATTGATTGGCGCACATGCGGTCGAGTGGGATAGAAATTGGTTCAATGGCATCATTGACGAAGTTAAAATCTATAATCGAGCACTTTCTGCTGAGGAGGTTTGGGCTGAATACACACGCACAGGCGCACGCTACACCATCGGAACACAAACCGTCACTTTAGAAAGCGGCGCATCAACAACCCTAACCTTCACATGGAACACAACAGGCTTTGCTAAGGGCAACTATACACTTTGGGTTTATGCATGGCCAGTCCAAGGCGAAACAGACACAGCGGACAACACCCTTTATGATGGAACGGTTTATGTTGGTGTTCCATGCGACATAACAGGTCCAATTGAAGGTGTGCCAGACGGAATATGCAACATGAGAGACATAGGCTACATATGCAGAAGGTTTGGAACAACGCCATCCAGTCCAAACTGGGACCCCAACGCTGACGTAACAGGACCAACACCAAAAACACCAGACAACATAGTAAACATGAGAGACGTAGGAGAAGCCTGCAGAAACTTCGGCCAGCAAGACCCATAAACCCCACATTTCTCTCCTTTAAACTATTTAACCGAGCACTTCAGCCTTCTAATGGCATTAGGGGTTAAACTAAAATATCTGTGGAATCCATTATTTTACAGAAGAGGAGGAAAGAGTAAATGAAGAAATCATTTTTAATGGTGACTTTGGTTTTGATATACATTGTCCTAGCGTTTGGAGCTAAAATAATTTCTAATGCCAACCCTGAAACAATTTTATACGTGTCTCCATTTACAACAACTGTTCATGTTGGCGAAATTTTCTCCGTGAACGTTTCAGTTCAAGATGTCTCTGACCTATATGCATTCCAATTAGGCTTAAGATATAACGCAACGGTTTTAGACGCGCTAAGCGTCCATGTTTACCCACCCTTCAACACTGGTCCGACAATTCCCCCGATAATAGATGATGGCAATATTGTAGTCTCAGGCATTATAGGGTATCCGGGGCCGGGTGTTTGGGGAAGCTTTCCGATAGTAAGAATAACTTTTAACGCCACAACCCCTGGCAACAGCGTATTAGACCTCTACGGTACTGATTTGCGAGACTCCATGTCAAATTCAATTGCGCATCTGGTGGTTGACGGCGCGGTTTACTGTGTTGATTCTGTAGATCTTGAAACGATATTATATGTGGATCCAACCACTACCTCAGTTTTCACTGGCAATACGTTTTCTGTAAATGTCTCGGTCTACAACGCCTCAAACTTGGCCTATTTTGCTTTCTATTTGGGATATAATACGACGGTTTTAGACGCCCTAGATGTTTGTCTTCAACCACCGTATGGTTATGGCCAGATATATAGGCTTGAAATAAATGATACTGAGGGCTACATATATATTCTTGCTGAACTAAGAAAATCTTCTACAAGTTTCCCCTTAGTAGGAATAACTTTTAACGCGACATCTTCTGGCTATAGTCCTCTACACCTTTACAACACAACATTGCTTGATAGCGCGTCAAACAGAATAGCACACTCAACGGTTGACGGTGTGGTTCTTATATTCCCATGCATAACGCATACGGATTTCATGCCTGAGGTTACACAGGTTCAGTGTAGCGTTTCACGGGAGAGTGGCGTAACATACTTTAAACTTCCGACATGGAGCCTTTTTGGTCCAAACACTGTTGTTTATGATAACTTGAGGCAAGCGGTTTGGATAACTTCCACAAATGTTACTTATGGTGGCTTGGGGGCTATTGAAACATTTAATGGCGTAATGATAATGTTAAATGCAACCGATGGTTCAGCGTTGCTTTACAAGTTTCCACTAGATGTTGGGGGAGGCTTCAAGGGTTTAGGGCCATCCTCTTGCACACTAGATAATGATGGCAATGTATGGATAGCCATAGACACATGTTTCTGGGTTCCAGAAGAACTGCCCGAAAGCATTCCCTCCCTTGCAAAACTATGTCCAGAGAATAACACTTTAACTGTTTTCTGGTTGCCTAAAGAGTTTGGATGGATGAGCGATGTGAAATTCCATAATGGAAGTGTTTGGTGCCAAAGCGAAAAATACTTGATAAAAATATCTGGTGATGACTCGGTTGATTTTTGGAAGATTTCAGACAACCCGTCTATAGGCCGTATGTACATGGATGACGATTATGTCTGGATTACACGGTACGATGCTGACGAGGTGAAAAGGTTTAACATTTTAGCGGGCGTCTTCGATGTTAATTTCACAAGCATCAGTAGTCCTTTAGGTGTCTGCGGTAATCCCAGCAATATTTTCGTGGCTGAGTACGATGGCAACTCCATAATGGCAATAAGCAAGGAAAATTTAGCTTATTCGCGTGTGCAAGTGGATAAGACGCCAAGTTATGTGTGTTGCACTGTTAGGGGGAACGTTTGGTGGTCTAGCCCCAACAGTTCTATTGGGGTGATGGGCAAAATTTACAATCATACATACAGTACAAAATGCGGATCCAGCGGTTCGCTGACAGAAGGTCCTAACAATACTATATGGTTTAGCGGTCGAAACTACCATTACTACCTTGGACCGCCATATGCTACATGTGACCTCTACATTTGCATGCGAAGCGATGTTAGAAGTCCAGACGTTAACGGTGATGGCATAGTTAATATGAGAGACATCGGCGAAGTGGTGCGTGTTTTTAACGCTAAGGAGGGTGATGAGCGGTATAAGCCTCAATGCGACCTTGACGCTGATGGGATAATTAATATGCGCGACGTTGGCATAGCAATTCTAAACTTTGGTAAGAAGGGCATGTAGGGCGTTCCATTTCCATTCCATTACCGACCTTTCTTTTTTACGTTTTGAAATGTCGCTTTTTGGCGCGGCCTGGGCTACGTAGTTATTTTAAATGAGGCTTTTTGAAGAGGGCCAAGTTTATGTTGGCGTGTAGGCTTTTGGTTTTTTGGGAGAATCAAAACTTTATGTGGTATGTTGATTAACCGAGCTGCCTAAATTTGTTATAATTACGTCTATCCGTTCCCAGAACCTTCTTTTAAATTCTAGCCATTCCTCGTCGGATTTTAGGCGTTGTGAGAGCCAGTATCCACCTCCTAGGAAAGTTAGCAGGAGGGGGGCTGTAAAGATTCTTTGTCTTTTCCTCTGGAGCTCTATTTCGATTG
The DNA here is from genome assembly GCA_038870595.1 of Bathyarchaeia archaeon. Classification (GTDB taxonomy): domain Archaea; phylum Thermoproteota; class Bathyarchaeia; order Bathyarchaeales; family Bathycorpusculaceae; genus JAGTQI01. The sequence continues at coordinate 63,394 of JAVZJU010000002.1, read as the reverse complement.
AAACTTCTTCTGGTTTCCCTTGCAGCGTAATTATTACATGTCCGTCTAGGTTATAATTTGGGGAGGATTTTGCAATTATTTGATAGGCGTCTTCCATTTCATGTGTATCTATGTCAAAGTAATCTTCTTTTAAGAGTTCGATTACCTCTTCTTTTAGAGCTTTCAGATCGATGTTTCTATTGGACCAGTAGCGTTTCATTGTTATTCCGAACTTTATTTTAATTCTATTCTGCGACAATATAAACGTTCTGTGACTTAGCTTTTGTTAGTTAAAAATTTAAGTATGGTCTTGTATTTTTTTATCTGGTTGAGTGTATGCTGGATTGGCTTATGGATAATGTTGGAAAGATTGTTTTTTTGATAGGTGTGATACTTCTCATCGTAAGCTTGTCCATTTATAATGGGTTCGGCTCTCTTTTTTTCGCTGCGAGCTTTTTTATCGGGATAGTTTTTTCGGCTTTCGGTTTACTTATACAACTTGGTTTCTTTGCCGGTGGTTTGCGTTCGTTTAGTGGTGTTGGCACAATTCTGATTTGCTTAGCTATTGTTTTTGTAACGGCTTCGATCACTCTTTTTGGATTTTTAACCGTTGAATCTTATCGAATTGTAGCAGAAATTTTTAAAGGGGCTGTTTTGGGTTTTAAAGTGATTTTATCTACAGAGCGTCCGTATCTTTGGTTGAGTGTTCTTCTTATGCGTGCTGGTCTTGCATCTTTCGGGTTGGGTGTTTTATTTAAGATTCTGCATTTTGTGGGTTTTTAGTTTTATAGAATAAATTGGATTGCTATGGCGGCTATGAAGAGTAGTCCTCCGATAATTAATAATGGTTGTAGTAGCCAAGTGTAGGGTCTGCGGAGGGTTACATTGGTTCCTCCTAGCTTGTATAATTCTGGTCCTGGCAGGTCGAAGAAGTCGCCTGCATATGTTGCTGATGGCGGGGTGGTCATTGGTCTTGGACTTGAATAGGTGTAAGTTATTTGTATGTCTATAAAGAATATGAGGATGGCGGATGTAATCGTTAGGGCAGAAATCGTTAGTAGTATAACTGTGGCGCCATTTTTTGACTTTAATTTTGTTGGGAGCATTCCTATTTTTGTTAGCATTCCAATTAATAATAGTATGGTTCCAAGGTAGCTACAAGCAATAAAAATGAATGAACCTAATGCTGTTAGGTTACATAGTCCAATTACATATATAACTATGGCTGTGCAGATGGTAAGATCTGCTATCCTTTCTTTAAGTTGCTCTCTTAAACCGTACATTTTCCTTGCGTTCTTCCTAGAAGTTTCCCTAAATTAATTATGTGCACTTTTGTTTATAAATTTTTAAACTTTTAGTCTTATGCTTAAGACGTTGTCTAGTAGTCCTGTTTGGGCGAAGTAGCGGATTACATAGTCCCTTATTTCTTTTTCATGTACGTATCTCCCTACCACAATGCCGCTGAGTTCGTGTTTTGGTCTGGTTCTGAATTTTGGCATTATTTGTCGGGGGTTTATGTTGTACTTTTTTATTACTTTTATTTTGAAACGTTCTAGGCCGTGTTCGGGGCATTTGAGTTCCACTATTAGCCAGCTCATTTGAGCGCCCCTTCCCCTCATATTTTATGATTTTCTGTAATATAAAACTCTATTGTTTTTGATTGGTGGTTTGGTTTTGCTTATAGAAGGTTGTACTGAAACTTTTTTCCATCAAATTTATATACCAGTCAGAGGATAATTGTTTTGCGGAAATTGGAAAATGGGAGAAGGAGAGATATGAAGAAGGCAAGTTTGTTCGCATTAGTTGCTACAGCTGCACTTCTAATTCCAGTGTTTGCTCCTGTATTTGCTACCGGTCCACCACAGCCAGAAAATTATGATCCGACAACGATATATGAAGGGACTATTGCTTGGGGTCCCAGGCGAGCTGACCCTGTGAGGGCTTATGATACGGCCAGCGGCGAGCTGCTTTTCAATGTTTATGATACTTTGATTGAGATGGGCGGCGATGTTGTCAACCCGTTGTATCCGGGCATTGTATGGGATGTTGAAGAGCAGTATTGGGAGTTCAGACCACGCTTAGCCGTAAACGTTCCAAACCGCCAAGAAATAATTGCTACGTTCATGAGCGATACTGTGCCAATTCCAGCAGACCCTACCGGTATATATTTGAACAACTCAGCCTTTGAAATTGTCGGCTGGGTTGACAACAACCCAGACGGAGTTTTCGGCCCAGTTGATGTCATCTACGTAAGAGGGGTAGAGGGTGGAAATACTAAAATCCGCACATGGCAAACCATCAGCGTCGATGCCAACATTGGAAAGATAGTGGCGCACCGCTTCTACTACGACTTCCGATTAAGAACAGACCCTGCGATATTCTTCTATGATAAAGATGGCAACGTTGTGGGTCAATTCGACATCGGCGACGTTTTATACTCCTTCAGGCGTGGACTTGTCCAAGACCAGTACGGCAGCCCCATGTGGATGTTCTACAAACCCTTCTTCGACCAAATGAACAGCGACTTCTGGGACACAGGCAACCCAGAAGATGCGCTGGAACTCTCATTCCTGATAGATAGCGCCATTGAAATTGTCAGCACAGACCCAGACCCACCAATTGTACGCTTCAACCTGGGAATAACCTTCCCAGATGCAGCCTTCAAACAAATCATGAGCCAAACATGGGCATCAATATTGGACAAAGACTGGTGTATGGGCAAGGGATGCTGGGACGATGAACTCTTCAGCGACGACGGACGCTATACAGGCTCAGTGGCAGAAAACGGCATACCAGACTGGTTTGAGTCATGGCGCCACTGCATAGCCTTCGGCTACGTCTCACCAATCCAGTCTATAAAGCCTGAAAACTATGCCGGTACAGGCCCCTACAGAGTTGTGGTTGCAAGCGCAGCCCAAAACCTAGTGGTGCTCCAGAGGAACCCCAACTACTGGAGAGGCTGGCCAGCACCCTTCTACACGGTTCAGAGCACAGGTGAACTGGTCCGCCTGCCAGGCTACCTCGAATACGTAGACATAGAATACATTGCAGACTGGACCACCAGAAAAACAGCCTTCTTGGCATGCCAGCTGGACGTCTGTGCCGTGCCAAGAGCCAACATGATGGAGCTCCTAGACCCCAACGACCCGGCTAGAATGATAACAATAGACCCTGCAATAATAACGATAAAGAACATATCGCCAGTACTAGCCATGGACGCAGTATTCTTCACATTCACCATCAGTCCAGAATCGCCAGCCATATACAGCGGAAGGTTCCCAGACGGCATACCAACAGACTTCTTCAACAACACCCACACTAGGAGGGCCTTCGCCTACGCATTCGACCACGGCAAATACATACACGACGTCTGGATGGACGAGGGCATATGCAGAGAAACACCACTAATCTACGGTCTAGTGCCAGACTACTATACAAAGAAGCCAGACCCACCATGGACCTACAACTACGACCTAGAAAAGATAAAGACTGAACTTCAACAAGCCATGTTCACACAAGACGGCGAAACAAAGAGCGTCTGGGATTGGGGCGGCTTCAAAATGATCATCTACTACAACAGCGGCAACGACCCGAGAAGGCTGGCATGCGAATACATAAAAGCAGCCTTCGACGCCATAAACAGCCAGTACGGCAAAAGCTTCATAATTGAAGTTCAAGGACCAGACTGGGCAACATACCTAGAAATGCTGGAAGCCTATGAAATGCCATTATACTTAATCGGCTGGCTGGCAGACTTTGCAGACGCCGACAACTGGGTCCGCCCATACATGCACAGCTACGGAGACTTCAGCTACTACCAAAACTACACAGCTTGGAACGGATGGTGCGGAACACTCGGCCCAAGAACACACCTAAACAAAGACCAACTAATAGACATAGCAGTTAAAACACCAGACGGCCCACAAAGAGCCACATACTACGCAGACCTAGACGACATCTACATCGCCGACTGCCCAAGCTTCCCAATAATCCAAACCACAGGAAGAAGATGGCAAAAGTACTGGCTGAAAGGCTGGTACTACAACGGCCTATACCCGTCAGCGTATTTCTACAAACAATACAAAGCTGTAAATCCAACAGTTCCACAACCAAGCCCTGCATGCTGGGCTGACATAACAGGCCCCACAGTAGGCATACCTGACGGAGTATGCAACATGAGAGACATAGGCTACATATCCAAACACTTCGGAGCAAAAGCACCAGACCCAGCCGCAACACCACCATACGATCCTAGATGGGCCCCAGGCACATATGGCTGCGGAGGCTCAGACATCTACGGAGACCGCAAAATCGACATGAGAGACATAGGCTTAGCCAGCAAACACTTCGGACATACAACCCAACCATAAAACTGTATTCACCGTAAACCTCCCCCCCTTTTTTGTGCCAATAGAACCAAAATTAGTAAGAACTTCTTTTACTCAACCCAAACCACACATTTAATGCGACAAGGTTATAAATTCCTCAAACTTCTTTAACAAAGGGATTAGTATGGGCTTAAGGGAATACATTATCCGTAGACTGTTACTTTTAATCCCTGTACTATTTGGTGTCATACTTCTAATTTTCGCCGTGATGCAGCTTATCCCCCCAGAAGCAAGAGCATCAATTTATATAACAGACCCTAAGCAGTTCCGCCAAATAGACATCGTCATAAAACAGTACGGTTTAAACGAATCTGTTTTTGTCCAATTCTACAACTGGATTACCCAAATGTTTCAGGGAAATTTTGGATACTCAGAGATATACGGCGGCGAACCAGTTTTAGAAGGCTTTGCCAAAAGGTTTCCGGCAACACTAGAAATAGTGCTATATAGCGCTCCAATAATAGTGTTTTTCGGAATATGGCTTGGCACAGTTTCAGCCGCAAACCGTGACAAACTCCCAGACCACGTTTCAAGAGTAGCCTCAATATTGGGGACTTCCCTCCCATCCTTCTTCTTCGGAGTCATACTAATCAGCATATTTGTAGCCCAGTTAAGATGGACAACTACTGGAAGGCTAACAAACATTGGAAAGTACTTACTCGGAATCAGCACCGGGCAAATTCGAGAATATACAGGACTAATAACAATAGACTCCCTCATAAATGGAGACTTTGCAACCTTCCTAGACGCGTTAAAGCACCTAATATTACCGGTTACCGTTTTAGTCTTCATCCAATCCGCCACAATGGTTAGAGTAACGAGGTCAAGCATGCTCGAAGCATTAAGCAAAACATACATTGTTGCAGCAAGGGCAAAAGGACTATCAAGAAAAGAAGTAATCTACAAACATGCAAGAAGAAACGCCCTAATCCCAGTCGTAACAATTTCAGGGCTCCTCGTAAGCGGCATGTTAACAGGACTAACAATAACAGAAACTGTTTTCCGTTTTGGCGGAATAGGAAACTGGGCTGCCTACGCGGCTATAGCTATGGATGTACCTATTGTAATAGCATACGCCTTCTTTTCAGCCATAATTTTCGTCATATCCAACTTGATAGTAGACATTCTTTACGCCTATATAGATCCAAGAATAAGGTTGGGGTAAAGATGGCCAAAGAAAAAAAGGTTTCAGAATTCAAGAGAAGGATGCAACCCAGAATAAAAGAGTTAAAATTCACACTGAAAAGGATAATCGAAACTCCGTTATCCCTCATAGGGTTAGGACTGGTGATTTTCTTTGCTTTCGTAGCCATACTAGCGCCAGTTTTAGCACCCCCAATTCATCCCGATTTTGGAACACCTCTAAGAGATCCCTTTGAAATCCCACCGTTACGCGAAAACAAAATATATCAGCTTCCGCAACCACCAAGTTCAGAGTACCCCTTCGGAATAACACCATTAAACATAAACTTGTACTACGGCTGCATATGGGGAACAATCTACGCATTCAGACTAGGCCTACTAATAATCCCCGCAATCCTCGCAATAGGAATAACCTTAGGAACAATTGCGGGATACTATGGCGGAATAATAGACGAAATAATAATGCGCTTCACAGACATAATCCTAGCATTTCCCGGGCTCATATTAACGATGGCTTTAATCGTAACCCTGACAAGAACCGGCCAATGGACAAGAATAGACGCTGCAATCCTTTCAATCATACTTGTTGGATGGCCCTCATATACAAGGCTTATTAGAGGCGAAGTTTTAAGAGTAAGAACAGAAGACTACATTGAAGCCGCAAAAGCGTCAGGAGCATCAGACCTTAGAATAATAACGCGGCATATACTTCCAAACGCCATATACCCGGTAATAATTGTGGCTTCCCTCGACTTTGGTTCCATAGTGCTCTTTGCGGCAGCTCTAAGTTTCCTCGGCCTCGGAGCTCCGCCAAGATATGCCGACTGGGGACAGCTAATCAATATGTCAATAAACTGGGCCACGTATGGATTTAAGTATTGGTGGACTTTTATGTATCCGGGGCTATTCATAACCTTGTTCTGCTTGGGATGGAACTTGTTAGGCGACGCCTTCAGGGACATATTGGATCCATTGTATAGGAGGAGATAAAAGCCTTGGAAGAAAAAGAAACCATCGCTGAAATAAGGGATCTGTACATAAACTTCTACACCTACGACGGAATTGTAAAAGCCCTTGACGGAGTAAAACTTTACATCAAAAAAGGCGAAGTCCTAGGACTAGTGGGCGAAACAGGATGTGGAAAAAGCGTAACAAGCCTATCAATGCTAGCGATGGTAATATCGCCCGGAAGCATAGAAAAGGGTAGTATAAAATTCAATACAGAGGAAAAGGAGCTTGACCTGCTGCATCTGAAAACCAGCGAACTTCTAAAAATAAGAGGCAGATACATCTCAATGATATTCCAGGAACCAAGAGCAGCATTAAACCCAGTCTACACAGTAGGCGATCAAATCGCTGAAGTTTTCTATCACCACCGAATGGAAGAAATCACAAAAAAAGCCATACACAACGTTGAAGAAAGCCTTAAAACCGCTAGGGGAACGAAGAGATGGCTTTACAAACGCCACTTATCGTTGCTAAATAAAATGTTACGAAACCCCAAAGCACTAACCGTTAGAATGGCCTCAAAAATCCCTCTATTAAGAGGATTCAAGAAAAGAATTCAACAGGTTGTTAGAAAAGAAACAGTTGAGCTTCTCAGGATTCTCAGAATCCCCGACCCTGAAAGGGTTGTTGACATGTACCCCCACGAATTAAGCGGCGGCATGGCCCAAAGAGTTGTAATTGCAATGGCGTTAACATGCAATCCAACATTATTGATAGCCGACGAGCCCACCACAAACCTCGATGTTACGGTGCAGATGCAAATATTACATCTTATAAAGGAACTTAGAGACAAATTTGGCTCATCAATATTATATGTGACGCACGACTTGGGCGTGGTTGCAGAGCTATGCGAAAGAGTTGCAGTCATGTATGCTGGAAACGTTGTTGAAGTTGCAGATGTTATGACATTCTTCAAGAAACCCCTACACCCCTATGCGCAAGCTTTACTACAGTCAATACCGAGACCAGGCCACCCCTTTGTCTCTATACCAGGCACTGTTCCAAGCCTGATCAACCCGCCTCCTGGATGCAGATTTCATGAGAGATGCGCATACGCTATGGAAATATGCCGAAAAGTTAAGCCGAATCTTGTTGAAGTAGAAAAAGGACACGAAGTTGCATGCCACTTATATACTAAAGTGGAGGAATAAAAGTGGAAACTACCCTTCTAGAAATTGAGAATCTTAAAAAATACTTCCCCATCCTCGGCGGCGTTTTGAAAAGGAAAGTAGCCGAAGTTAAAGCAGTTGACGGAGTGTCCTTCAAAATATTTAAAGGCGAAACCTTCGGAGTAGTGGGAGAATCTGGATGTGGAAAAACAACGCTGGGAAAAACTATCCTAAGGCTTTACAAACCAAACGATGGAAAAATAATATTTAATGCACCCAATTACGAATTTCTGGAAATTGAAAGGCTTGAGGAGGAAGCAAAAACTTCAGATCCAAAGCGCGCTAAAGCGGTTTCTGAAAAGTTTAAGAATGCTATAAAAAGCTATGGCATGAAATATCTATCCAAAGATGAAGTTACCAAAGTTAGGAACATGAAAGAACAGGAACTAATTTCCTATTTGCGGGACAAAATCCCCCGTCATAGGCAATACGACTTAACGAAAGCCTCATTCTCATCATTGAGAAAGTTGAGGAGATTTATGCAAATAGTCTACCAGGACCCAACAACATCGCTGGATCCCAGAATGCTTGTTAAGGACATAGTCGCTGAGCCAATCGTTGCACAGGGAATAGCCACTGGACGAAAAGTCTATGATATGGTTGTTGAGGCGCTTGAAAACGTGGGCTTAACTGAAAAGCATCTTTATAGGTATCCACATGAGTTCAGCGGAGGTCAAAGGCAAAGGATTGCCGTTGCAAGGGCAATTATCACACGTCCTGCATTCATTGTTTTAGATGAGCCCACATCATCTGTCGATGTTTCAGTTAGAGCCCAACTTCTAGACTTATTCCAAGATCTTCAAAAGAGGCTAGGCATCACCTACATGTTTGTAAGCCACGACTTAAGCGTTGTTGAATGTATAAGTCGCCGAGTAGCTGTTATGTATCTTGGTAAAATTGTGGAGCTAGCAAAAACTGAAACGCTCTACAAAGAGCCTCTGCATCCTTATGCACAAGCGTTGTTTGCAGCTATTCCAATTCCAGATCCAACAAAGAGAAGGGAGCGTCCACCCATTACTGGTGAGGTTCCGAGTCCTGTTAATCCCCCTCCCGGTTGTAGATTCCATCCGAGATGTCCCAAAGCCATGGATGTTTGTAAGAGTTCAGAACCTAAGCTGGTTGATGTTGGTGACGGGCATTTTGTTGCTTGCTACGCAGTAAGCAAATAGAAATAGTTAAACAGTTTCCAACTTTTGAGAATTTACTTTCTCTTTTTCTTCTTTTGTTTTATAGATGTGGATTTTTTTCTAACCAGTTTTAACACCACAATAATAACTAATATCGCGGCCGCAGCTGCGACGAGGTAGATTGTTATATCTGTTCCATTCGTTTCTTTCGTTTTCTCTACCTTAACTTTTATAGTTTTTGTGATTGAATTGTGTAATCCGTTGTTGTCGTAAACTGTGAGTTTTACCTCATAGTCTCCCTCCATGTAAATGTGTTCTATTATTGGAGATTGTGTTTCTACTATGCCGATGTGGTCGTCGAAATCCCACACGTAGGAAACAATATAGCCATCTTCTTCTCCAGCTTGGCTTTGTGATGCATTAAAGGTTACGATAAAGTAGTCTTCGACGGCTCGCGGAGTGGTGTAGGTGAAGTTTGGAGATGGGGGTTTTCCAACAAAAATTTCTTTAGCCGTTGAGTTGTGTAGTCCTTCATTATCATAAACTGTTAAATTAACTCTGAAAGCGCCTCTGCTATTGAAGATGTGTGTTATTTGATGGGTGTAAGTGGTTGTCGTGTTGCCGTCTCCAAAATTCCAGACGTATCTGGCTATTGTTCCATCGGGGTCTTGGCTTTCGGCGGCGTTGAATGTAACTGGTTGGAACGGTTGTATTTGGGCGGGTTGATATGTAAATTTAACGATAGGGAGGCGTCCCACCTGCACTTCTTCGCGTGTTGAACTGCTGCGGGTGCTATTATCGTAAACTGTCAGCGTGACGTTGTAGGCGCCGTTCGATGTGAATGTGTGATTGACGCTTTGCTGGTTTGTTGTTGTGTTTGTTCCGTCTCCAAAGTCCCAAGTGTAGTTTGCAATATAGCCGTCTGGGTCGTAGCTTCCAGAAGCGTCAAAGGTCACTGGTTGGTTTGCTTCGGGGTTTTTTGGGTTAAATGTGAATGAAGCTAATGGTGGAGTTTGTGATGCTTGAACTATACAGTTAAAGTTCTCTGTTGTGAAGGATATGTACCTTAAATTATCGTCTTCAAAGTATCCTAAAAATGTGTCGTAGGGTTCGTAACCAGTTGGAATGAGTTCAATTTGTGTTTCGCCCTTTTTTATGGCTGTGAAGTTTATTTGGCATAACAGCCCCTTTGAAACGTCTACTTGGCGGTCGCCTATCAATGAGGCGCCTAAAACCACGTATCCTTCAGTGTTGTCTATGGCAGCGGGTGGAATGTAGGTGAGGCTTTTGTGGGAGTAGAAGACAAAATTTGGGTCGTTTCTGTTTATCCACGCGGATGTGCAGCGAATTTTGTCTTTGTCAAATTTAACTGCGATTTGATAAACGTAAAGGTTGTTTGTTAGGCCTTCTAGGGTGACGTTAACCGTGAATTGGTATCCGCCTAAAGGTATTGGATTACTTTGACTTCCGAGGGTTATGAAATTTGAGCCTGTTTTCATATCAGCAATCTTTATTACACGTGTTTGTGCTAAGGATTGAAGATTTAGCGACTGGGACAGGATTCCAATAGATAGGATTGCCGCAATGATTATTATTGTTGATGTCCGCCTTTTTTGCACGTGTTTGTCCTCCTTGGGCTTTTGTGTTTTTAGTTTATCTTGAATTAAAATGTTGATGCATGCTTATTTTTGTTTTGGATAGAAGATAATTCCGGAATCCTTAAATTTTACTAGCGACAAAATTGATATTGCTGAATAGAAGGAGAAGGGAGAAAATGGAAAGGAAATTTAGCAAACTTTCTAGTATCACATTGGCTGTTCTACTGACATTAAGCACACTGCTGGTCTTTGTACCCTCTGGTAAAGCTGAGCCCGGGACAACTGTTGAGGTTGTTGATCCTACAGACGGAGATCATCTGTTCTACTTCACATCAGAGATGATCGGCGTCGGGGGTACTTTCTGGGTAAACATCACTGTTAGGGATGTAACCGACCTGCAACTGTGGCAAGTTAACGTAACATGGGATGGATCGCTCCTTGAGTACGCTGGTCATGAGCTTCCAGCAGACCATGTTTTCGCCGGAGCTGCAAGGTCGATGATAACTCCAACCCCGACAATAGGAACAGGCATGTTTGTTTGGGGTTGCACATACATCAATGACCCCTACTGGACTTTCAACGGCACTGGAACCCTCTTCAGGCTGGAATTGAAGGTTAAAAAAGGAGTTTCTCAAATTTCACCAAAGGTTTTGGAGTGCGACATTCAAATTGCAGGGGAGGGCGAAAGCACATTCCTATTGAACGGTGCTGGCTATGACATTACCTTCACAGGGGTTGATGCCCACTACAAGTATGAGTGGGTTGCTCCACCCTACTACCCAACATTCTTCATTAAGCCAGCCGTCTGCAAACCAGAAAAGATAGGCGACGTCTTCGGACTTGAAATATGGGTTAAAAATGTTGCTGCAGGCTGGGAGATAATAGGCTTCCAGTTCAGCCTCATGTGGAACACAACCTTCATAGTGCCAGACCCAGGTCCCACGGGCATGTACTATGCGAATGGAACACTTCTAGAGGCATTCCAATACTACCCAGGCGGAGTCATGTATGTAGCAGACATAAACCAGCATAACAGGCCACCGCCATTAACACCGATTCCAGACGGCTACAACTACTCAATGTTTGGCGCCATACTATTGCCAGACAGTCCACCTGCCGAACCATATCACCCGCCATTCGTAAGTGTTGGACCTGACGGAGCAAGGCTGATGACGGTTTACTTCAAAGCCATCTACGAAACAATATCACCCAAAGAAGATTGGACTTGGATCGAGTTTATAGACTTCAAATTCGACGAAGACACATACGCATTAAACCAGTACATGATGGCCATATCAAGCTCGACGGTGGACTGCCACTACAGGGCGCCAATGAGGATTCTCGGTCTCAAAATAGACCTGTACACGCAATACCCAAGCCCATATGGCGGACAAGGCCCACACATGCCCAGCGACATGTTCGCGCCACAAGAGCTTGTTGACCTATTCGCGAAAGTAGAATACAATGAGTATCCAGTACAACAGAAGCTTGTAGGCTTCCACATAATTCACAACGGCTACGACATATATAGAGAAGCAACAACAGACCAAAACGGCATAGCCCATGTATCCTTCAGGATACCATGGCCATGCGAAAACCCAGAAGACGAAATCTTCGGCAAATGGCGCGTAATAGCCACAGTTGAAGTAGCCCAACAAAAAGTTAATGACACCTTAGGCTTCTGGGTATGGTGGAAGGTGGACGTCTTAAGCGTTGAACCCAAACACACGCAGTACGTGCAACGCAAGACAGGCGGAGACCCATTAGACTTCACAGTAATATATGGAACCTACAGCATGCAAAAGCTCAACGTAACCCTAACAGTAACCGTCTACGACGAACTAGGATTCTTCATAGGCTCAGACTACCTGCAAACAGAGGTAGGATGGGGCGAATACATATACTACGACTACCTAGCATGCGAAACACCACCCTTCAAGACATATGACCCATGGGAACCAGTCATACCACTACCAACCAACGCCGTAGTAGGCAAAGGAAAAGTCTTCGCCAACGCCTTCGACAAATTCCCATGGAACGGCGGAGTACCCTACTGCCCAGAAGTAACCAACACCATAGACTTCTACATAGTCAAACCATAAAATAAACGCCAAACCCCACCAACACCCCCATTTTTTGTGTAAAAACAAAAATAAAAGCTAAATCAAACCTTCAGAAAATATTAGGTGTGAAGCTTATGAATTCATCCCCAAAAAACCAAATCAAAAAACTCACAATCACAACGTTCTTAATATTAATAATTCTAACCCTTCACATAAGCATATTAACACAACAAGCAAAAGCCTACATACTAGACATAAACATAACAACAAACAAACCAACCTACAACGCAGGAGAAACAGTAATAATAACAGGAAACGTAACCTTGGACGGAGCACTAAAAACCGACACAATAGCTGCCATCCAGGTAGACTTCCCAAACGGAAACCCCTTTGTCTTAAGAACGGTTGAAACAGGCGACGTTTCAGGCAGATACTGGCGCGTACAAATCTTAGACATGTACACCTGCGACTCACAAGGAACACCAAAGAACCTTTTTAGCCGTGGAACCACGGCCTACCTCAATATAACAATAAAAAACTTCGACGTAGTAAACAGGTATGTATTAATAGCCGTTTATGTGCAATGCTCTGATAACACACCCCTAACAGCATTCTTTACGTCAGGTTTTACAATTGAAGGAGGTCAAACCGTAAAGCTTCTTTCCTCGATGCCAATACCAAGTCACGCGCCAACTGGCGAAGCACAAGTATCAGTAAGCCTATTCAAGGACTACCCAAAAAATCTAGGAGCCCCATATTGTCCAGAAAAAAAGGCAAAATTCTATATAAGCACAACAACTCCCTCAATGCCACCGCAACCCCAATACTTTAATGTAACATTTAAACTCCCAGCAACGGATATACCTGCTGACAAATATGTGATATATGCAACAACCGAATATCAAATTTCAACAGCGATTGACATAAAAAGCTTCTTAGTTCTAGGGCCCGTTCCACAGTTTACATATTCTCCAAGTAATCCAATGGTCTGCCAAACAGTCACCTTCGACGGCTCAGCAAGTTACGACCCAACCGGAACCATCATAGACTATACATGGCAATTTGGCGACGGAACCACAGCGAAAGGCCAGATAGTTACCCACATATACGACATGGGCGGATACTACACGGTCAAATTAACAGTAACCAACAATAAAGGAATATACAACTCAACTGAAAGACTAGTAATAGTAACAGAAGCTTGGCCCATGTTCCGCCACGACCCCAAACACAAAGGCTCATCCTCCTCGTTAGCATCGACAGCTAACTCAACCAAATGGCAAAAAACAATAGGGTCAACAAGCACCGAACAATGGATGCAATCCTCCCCCGCAATTGTTGGAAATAAAGTTTTCATAGGGTCAATAAACGGAACACTATACGCTTTTAATGCAACAAACGGAGCGCTCATATGGAAAACAACACCAGCCCCAGGATACAAAATCTACTCCTCCCCAGCCTACACAGACAACTTACTCTTCATAGGATCAGAAAATGGACTTGTATATGCAGTAAATGCAACAAATGGTAGCGTAAAATATAGCATAACAACTGGAGGTCCAGTCTATTCCTCTCCAGTCATCTATGGTAATAAAGTATTTATCGGTTCCACAGATGGAAAAGTCTACGCCTTTTATATAAACGGAACAACTATCTGGACAAGCACCCTCGACGGAGCGGTCTACACGTCTCCCGCTGCAGCAAGCGGCAAGGTGTTCGTGGCAACCCAAAATGGCAGTATATACGCATTAAATGAAATAACTGGGGGAATTCTATGGAGGAAAAACCTAGCACCAGGAGTCGGTATCTACTCATCCCCATCGTTTGCCAACGATAGAGTTTTCACAGGTTCAAGAGACAAGAAAATCTATGCTTTAGACGCCCAAACTGGCACAATTTTATGGAACTTAACGACGAACAGCGAGATATACTCTTCACCAGCGATAGCTGACAATACAGTTTTTGTAGGCTCAACAGACGGTAAACTATATGCCCTTAACGCGTTGACTGGCAACTTACTTTGGAGTAAAGAAATTGGACCAATAAAATGGTCATCTCCTCTAGTGGCCGAACGCAAAGTTATAGTGGGAACGACAACAGGAAGGCTTTACGCAATAGAAGAAGAAAGTGGCGAAATTTGGTGGAGCTACCAAACTGGAGGAATAATTGACTCATCACCAGCTGTACTAAATGACATCATATACGTAACCTCCAAAGATGGCAAACTCTATGCGATACAAGGCTCAAACCATGATGTAGCCGTCTTAAAAGTCATACCTCTAAAGACGCCGGTCAAAAAAGGTGAAACAGCAACAATCAACGCAACTATATGGAATAAAGGATCATTCACTGAAACAATAAGTGTTACAGCATCATACAATACCACAAACTTCTACACAACTTCTATAAACCTTGGAAGGGGAAAACAGCAAACCCTCACAATCTATTTAGACACGACAAGTCTGTCTGCTGGAAATTACATAATATCTGTTAGCGCCACTCTCCAACCACCAATTGTGGATGAAAACCCGTCTGACAATAGTAAATCCTGCCAAATCAGAGTAGAATACGCTGACATAAGTATAGAAAATGTTACAGCTAGCACACCAAACGTGAACCTAAGTAAACCAATTCCCATGAAAAAATATATAGGTAGAGATTATGGAACCCTAATTTACGTAACGACAAAAAATAACGGTAACTTTACAGAGTCAAATGTTCAAATAATCGTTTACTGGTCCAATAACACGTATGCCAACCAGACCATAGGAACAAAATTTATCCAAACGATACTGCCTGGGCAATCTATAATTACCAGTTTATCTTGGGACACAACAAACTTGGCATATGGAAATTATACTGTTAGTGCTTATGCAGTGCCGGTTTTAGGAGAAGGCAACATCTCAAACAACCTTTACATCAAATGTTCGGTTCTAATAGTAATCTCAGGAGATGTAACAAGCATAGCTCAAGGAGTTCCAGAGGGCAAAGTGGATATGCGCGATGTGGGGGCGATATGTAACAAGTTCGGAACAAACCCGTCAAAGCCCAACTGGGACCCCAATAAAGATGTGAATAATGATGGCAAAGTAGATATGCGTGACATCGGCATCGCCTGTGGCAACTATGGCAAGACTGCCAAATATTACTAGAACGGCATCCTCTCGGTAGAATTTATTTCCAGAATCTTTATATCAAAATAGTGAGCAGTAATAACGAGGAGAGGAGAAGAAAATGCTTCTAAATGCTAAAAGGGGAGCCAAGCTCTCAACAGCTTTAATTCTTTTAACATTGACTCTTGCCTTGTTACCAGCAATCCCAGTAAAATCTGGACCTGGCAGCACAAAATTGAAGGTTTTGCCCGCCACAAACAAATTTTATGCAAATGTGACCCTTCCAGGATCCACATTCACAGTTAACATAACTGTTGTTGACGTTGTTGACTTGCAAAATTGGCAAATAAAATTAACATGGGATCCAGCACTACTGGCATACGTGTCGGTTTCCCTTCCACCAGACCACGTCTTCGCCGGTTCTGGAAAAGCAATGATAACTCCACCGCCAGAAACAGGCCCCGGCTACGTGATTTGGGGCTGCACATATATTAATGAGCCATACTGGACATTTAACGGCACAGGGACTCTATGCCAAGTAAAACTGAAAATCCTATCGCCTCCGTCCTTCCCAGCAACATGCAACCTCGCCTTGGCAGAAATCGGATACAACACGTTCTTAATAAATGGACCTGGATACGACATACCCTTCACGGTGGAAGATGCAACCTACACGTACATTGATGAGCTGAAAGTTACTTTAAGCCCTCCTGGACCTGTTGTAGTTGATCCAGGCGGTCAAGTAACTTTCACGGCAACAGCCAAAAACGGTCCAACCCCCTACAAGTATCAATGGTATTTTAGATATCCTAATGGCACGGAAATAGAGGACAAAAACGCTGAAAACTCAACGGTTTGGACAACTCCGCCAATAACATTGTTGGGCGACCATAAAGTAACAGTGAAAGTTACAGACAAGGCAAGTGCGAAAGCTAACGCCACGGCAATCGTCCGAAGGACTGGTGGACCTGTTGTTTATATAGACCCGCATAGTATTGTTGACCCGTCCCTTACGCCTGGGAAAGCATTTAACATAAGCCTTTTGATAAGGGATGCTGTAACCCTCCATTCTTGGGAAGCAGCAATATTCTTTAACAGAACTCTACTATCAGCCACAGACGTGTATGAAGGAGACTTCTTATCATCGATAGGTCCAACAAGCTTCACCTTTACAATCGAGAATGATTACAACTCCACTCATGGTCGTGTTTACATGAGTTGCCAACTAACTTCCCCATCAGATGTGGCGGAGGGAAACGGAAAACTTGCAACGGTGACATTTCAAGTCTTAGACTTAGGGCGGACGATCCTGAAACTTGCTGATGTTGATTTGCGAGACCCGTTAGGCAATCCTATTCCGGCGACAAGTGAAGACGGATATTTCAATAATGTTCTACTCGCTACGCTGGCAATTGACCCAAGCGAAGTCAGCGGTCCGGAATACTTGCCTGGAACAACATTTACAATAAATGTGACGGTGGATGATGTTGAAAACCTTAAAACATGCATATTCAATTTGACATATATTCCATCAGTAATACTGGA
This sequence comes from Bathyarchaeia archaeon, assembly GCA_038870595.1. Classification (GTDB taxonomy): domain Archaea; phylum Thermoproteota; class Bathyarchaeia; order Bathyarchaeales; family Bathycorpusculaceae; genus JAGTQI01. Next base: position 46,261 of record JAVZJU010000002.1, on the reverse strand, counting down.
GATTAATGTGGCAGTTTTACCCATATCCGGACAAACGCCTCTCAAGAAAATTTTGATAGACGATGAGGCTGGCTATATCTGGGCAAACATAACATATCGCCAAGGAATAACAACATACGAGCCTAAACCCGTAATGAGGGTCGAGTTCGTCGTTGTAGCTTTGGGTGTAAGCCCCATAAACCTCACCGATACGCTGCTTCTAAACATCAATAATGAGCCAGTAACTCATGAAGTCCACCACGGAATATTTATAGGATTAATAAGGGATGTAGCAGTCACCTCTTTGTCCACGGATTTGAATATCGCTTATCAAGGCTGGATAGTTAACATCACTGTGACGGTTAAAAACAAGGGAAACATAACAGAAACTTTTGAAGTGAAAATCTACTATGACAGCAATCTCGGACCAACAGTCACAGTTAACGACTTGCCGCCTAACGAAGAATTAACAATAATCATAAGTTGGGACACCAAGAATGTTCCATACTGTCACAATTACACAATCTCAGCTCTGGCTGGACCAGTACCATACGAATTCAACTTGTCAGACAACACCCTTGAAGATGGTAAAGTCAAAATAAGAATCATGGGCGACGTTAACGGCGATGGAGTCGTGGATATGCGGGACATTAACGACGTATGCAGCCGCTACGGGGCAAAACCAGGTGATCCAAGGTGGGACCACTACTATGACTTGAACAGGGATGGGAGAATCGACCTTCGAGACATTGGTACATGCTGCATGAACTTTATGAAACGCTGCTAATACCCCCATTTTTCCATACCGCTTTAAATCCTTCTGGGCAACAAACATAAATATTCAACTTAATCTCATTTATCCAAGAGACTTTAAGATAATCAAGGGTGAAAATGGTGAAATTACTTAACAAAGCTCTCATTATTTTGATATTAGGTCAAATTATGCTTTTAACCGTTTCCAGCCAATTAAGATTTTTTGCAGAAGCTCAAGAGAGGACAATCCGGATTATCGATTCAAAAACTGGAGAGAACAGCGTCATATTGGGCAACGAATCCACTCCCATCCCGTTAGGGGGCTATTCATTCACCGTGAATGTTACACTTACGGGTTTAACACAAAACATAGTTACTTTTCAAGTGGCAATAAGCTTCGAATATAGCAAAGTTAAATGTACAGGTGCATGGCTACCCACAAACAACCCAAACTTCGTATTCTACAACAAAAAAATACAGCAGGTACAACCGGAGATCTATAATCAACAACCCCGAAAGGCTCCTCCAGGCTATGGCTACGTCTTTCTAGGCGCAAGCCTCCTCAACTGGAACGACGCCGTAACAACTTCTCAGGCAATACTTTGCCAAATAAACTTCACAGCCATAAAAATAGGAACCTTCACGCTGAGCATAATTCCAACAGGAAGCCCAGACTATGACGATGACTCCTTCTTATGGAACTCAGATTCAATTGAAATTCCGTTTACATCCGAATCCTTCCAAGTCACAGTTTATGGGGCTAAATCTCCGCCAATAGCGGCTTTCACATGGCAGCCCCAATACCCAAAACCAAACCAACCAGTGACCTTTGACGCTTCTGGAAGCTACGACCCAGACGGCTATATTGCAAACTACACTTGGGACTTTGGAGACGGAACAAACACAACAACAAACCAGCAAAGCGTCAATCACACATATACAACATACGGAATAAAGTACGTCAACCTTACGGTGACAGACAACGAAAACCAAAACAGTTCAAAAACGCAAGTAATTTTTGTTGGAATTCCCCCACAGATAAGCTTCACTTACGACCCTGAAAACCCCTACGTACCAATAGGGGCTAATGCAACAATAACGCTTAACGCGACAGGAAGCTTTGACCCAGATGGAACCATCACCCAATACTTATGGAACTTAACCCGCCTACAATTCAAGCCAAAAGGCGTAAAAATAAACTATGTACCCGTTGAGTTCTGGAACGAAACCACGACGGATGAAAACGTAACGTTCACCCTCTCCAAAAACAGCCTTTACAACGTCACCCTAACAGCCTTTGACAACGACGGACTTTACAATTCAACAAGCAAAATAATCTTTGTGGGACAGCGCCCAATAGTCAACTTTACATGGACACCACTGCAACCTATGCCAGACCAAGAAGTCATCTTCAACGCATATGGCACAGAAACTGAAAGATACACGTATGATGAAGACGGAGAAATCGTATACGCCATATGGGACTTCTACGGAGAAATGGAAGAAACCCAAATGCAAGCCTACAACATAACCAAGCCAACAGAACTAGTAGCGACATTTACATATACTGGACAAGGAGGAGACTATACAGTCACCCTCATAGTCTTCGACGACGAAGGACTATACTCATCAATATCACATGACATACATGTAACCGTAATACAAGCTCAAAGCGAATCCGGCACAGGCTGGGAATTATATGCAGCTATAGCCTTTTTTGGAGCCCTCGGGGTTACTGTTGTCTGGTACAAGAAGAGACCTGAAAAGGAGCCTAGTCCAAAAGAGCGATACAGAGTTATATAGCCTATTTTTAAACCGTAAAGCTAAAATATGGCATAGAATGAAAAAGGTTTGCTAGGTGAAAATTCAGATGAACTTACATAAAAGTATAAGGAAAGTTTTTCCAATGTTAATCTCTGCTTTTCTGATGCTAGGCATGATTCCACTCTTCACGCCCCAAACAAGTGCGCAGGACGGAACAAAAATTGTGGTCTTACCTGTTAATAACACATTTTACGCCAACACTACTAAGCCAGGAGACACGTTCATCGTTAACATAACTGTTGTTGATGTTGAGGACTTGCAGAACTGGCAGATTAAACTAACCTGGGACCCAGTACTCCTTGAGTACTCGAGCATTTATCTGCCTAGGGATCACGTTTTCGCCCCAATTGATTCAGCGATCCAACCCCCAGGCACTCCGGGAGCAAGATCTATGATAACCCCACCACCAGATGTTGGTCCAGGCTACGTTATGTGGGGCTGCACATATATCAATGACCCCTATTGGACGTTTAACGGAACAGGCGTCCTATGCCAAGTGAAATTAAAAATCTTAACCCCACCATCCTTCCCAGCAACCTGCAACCTCACCTTAGCAGAAATCGGATACAGCACGTTCCTACTAAATGGACCGGGATACGACATACTCTTCACGGTGGAAGATGCAACCTACACATACATTGACGATTTGACGGTTTCTATAAGTCCCTTAGGCACGTATACAAGCCCAATAAAAGTGAACTATGGCGAAACCAAAACCTTTACAGCCACAGCACTTTACGGAGCATTGCCCTACACATATCAATGGTTCTTCCAATGGCCAAATGGCACGGAAATAGAAGTCACAGAAGCCTTTAACCAAACTTCTTGGGAATGCTACCCAATAACAGTGGCAGGTCTTCATAAAGTGACAGTCCAAGTAACCGACTATGTCGGGGTTAGCAAAAATGCTTCATCCTATCTGAAACTTGCAGAATTATCATTACAATTGATGCCAGCTACGGTTATCATTAATGTTGGTGGAAGTAAAACATTCACTGCCACAATTTCAGGCGGAGTGCCGCCTTATAAAATACAATGGTTCCGAAACGACATAGAAGAAACGGCGTACGAAAACCAGACATCCGCAACCTTCACCTTCTCAACCGAAGGCGTTGAATATGTAAAAGTTAAGGTGACAGACTCAGCAGGTACCACATTAGAAAAAACAGCCACGGTCAGAGTGGTAACACCCACAGCCATCATCAGAGTCACGGCAGCCAACGGAGTAACAACCTACTACTCAAACATGACTAAAGTGGGAGATGAAATAACCTTCAATGTCACTGTTGTTGATGTTGAGGACTTGCAGAACTGGCAGATCCATCTAACCTGGGACCCAACACTCCTAAACTTCACAGAAATATCTCTTCCATCAGACCACGTTTTCGCTGGTGCCAACAGGGCAATGATAACTCCGTCACTAGATGTTGGTCCAGGTTATGTAAGCTGGGGTTGCACGTACATAAACGACCCCTATTGGACGTTTAACGGCACAGGTGTCCTATGCCAAGTAAAACTAAAAATAATTCGTCAACCACTTTCACCTCAATCTACATGTACAGTGGGCTTGGTCAACCCGTATGAGGACACATTTATACTAAACGCTGCAGAAAATGACATACCATTCACGATAGAAAACGCCACTTACACTTACAAGCTGGTCTCCCCCGTAGCCCATCAACTGCTCGGTTTCACAATCTTAACCCACACTAATACATCAGTAATTGCAAACGCAATAAACCACAACATTGCAGGCGCATGGATTGAATTTCTACAAGTCACTGGTGCTCCGGGCACATCAGCTTATGTAAACATAACCCTTCCAAAAGATCTCATATGGGACAGCTGGAAAGTTTACATAGACGGTGTAGAAGTCACACCCCAAATAACCTCTGACAACACAAACACTTACATTTACGTAGAATTTGTATTCGAAGACTACGATGCAGTCGTAAAAGTTCAAGGGTCAGGTATGGTGTCTGAGCAAATCCACCTGCTACTGATGGCTCTGTTGATGGCGTCGCTCATAATAGCTGCAACAAAAACTTTTCCCAAGAAAAAAGTTTTCAAAACATCAAAAATTTAAAATTTCCCTATCTTTTTATATCCTATTGAAGGCTGTTTAGCTTTGGCAAACCCGTTACTACAAATAACTGGAATGATTTTAACTTTATGCGGAATCGTTGTGGTGAACTTTTTCCTCGCACTTTATATTAGCGTGAAGAAATTAGGCGGAAACATTGAGAGAAAAGACGCCCTCGTGATAATATCCGTTGCCTTAACACTCCTTTTAGGTGGAATACTATTCTACTACCTCGGGGGCTTAACCGCTTAATTTTTATCTTTGTTTTCCTTTTTTAAAATTGGAAGGGCTTAGAGAGTTGCGTAAAGAAAGGAAGAAGTTCAAGTTAAAATTAAAACATTTACTTGTCGCTTTAGCATTAATATTCATTACATTGACGGTTTTATCAGCCGTAAGACAGTCACAACAGCCAAGACCATCAGCTAAAGATTACTTCGACATAAAAGTGTGGAAAGTAGATTGGGAGCCGAATCCAGGCACGAACAAGTCGATTATTGTTAAACGTGTATACCTGAACATAACAGCCATAGGAGGCGAAGCCACCTCGATAATAATGCAGAATAATCAGTCGCCCCATGAAGAGTATGTGAGCCCTCATCCCCACCTCAATAAAGGAGAGTCATGGTGCAATGATCTATCTACCCTCTATTTCGAAAATTATATAGTTCCAATTAACGATAATGGCGAAATTGTGCTAGACGATGTTTTAACAATTGGCTGCAAGGAAACAGAAAGCGCAACAATAACTCTTCACATTCCCAAAGATGTCTGGCAAAAGTAGGTGAAATTTTAACGCTTTTTAGAAAATTTGCTTTTAAACAGAATAATCGCTGTGGCTGCCACAAGTAAAATAATTATTGATGCTATTGACGGAAATTCTGGTACGGCATTTATCCCTATCACCTCTATTTCGAAACTGTCTGATTGATTGTACGTAAAGTACAGATATGTTGTTTCAGCATCCTCTAAGGCTAAATATTCCAAGAAGCTCAATTGTCCATTGCTAGATAGCGTAATATTCCACTGTGATAGCTGGTCACATGATAAAAGCTCCTTAGGAATCGAGATTCTACAAGCTCCAACAGCGTCTTCTCCACCCATTAAGAACAGTTTTAAGCTTTTCATTTCAAAGTTAAACGTGTAGGAGTTTAAACTTGAATTTGTTGAAACTTCAATCTCAAATATTTTCTCGTCAACGATGATTTTAAGGATTGTAAGCGGGTACACTAAAGGATAGTTATCTGTTGCCCCCCATTCATAATAAACTTCGTCCACTATGCCGTCGCTGCCACTTTCGTTTTGATAGACTCCGTGCTTCAAGTCTGTTTTGGTATGATTACTCCAGTAGTTTCCGCCGGAAGGATAACCGTTATCAAAATAATTTATTGAATATGATACAACATTCCTCGTGTTGTTGATAAAGTTGTTATGGTAAATTTTGTTAAATTTGCTTGAAGCATCTGCAAAGGTTATGGCTATGGTATTATTTTCAAAATTGTTGCTCACGATGGTATTATTGCAACCTGCTTTGTGTAAGCGTAAAGCCCAACCTTTGCATTCCCTAAATTGATTGTTTAACACTTTACTGAAGTTTGACGATTGCACATCGATTCCAATTACTGTATCGGTGATTATGAGATTTTTTGCTGTGACGTTCAAAGTATTGGCTATTCCAAGGGCATAACTATAAGTGTTCGGGTCGGGGTTCATGCCTTTAAGGGTAAAGTTTCCTATAAATACATTATTTGCAATTACATGAAAAATGTACTGTGCAGTACCATTTCCATCTAGAATGGTGTTTTCGGGGTTTTCTCCAACAATCTTTAAAGTCTTGTTAACAACTATATCCCACTGCTTATAGGTTCCTTGCGAAACTATGATGGTGTCTCCGGGGTTGGCGTTGTTTATTGCCTCTTGAATGGATTCGCCTGAACCCACCCGAATTTCATTGCTAGAAATGGACTTTCCGCTTGAAGAAATGGTGGTTGAGAGTGCATAGGCGAACGCTGATGCTAAAATCATAAAAGTTAAGAATGTTTTTGGAAGAGTTTTTTGCCTCAATGTTTTCACCAGACTCTAACGTTAAAATTGAAAATAGTGTCTTATAAACTAGATTCCGAAGCTCGAAAATTCTCTTTAATTTTCAAAGTTGCGCTCTGTTTGGGGTTGCACGCTAGAAGATAATTCTAGTAAGGCTTATATGTGTTTGAGGCGTAATTATTTTTTGCCGAAGGGGAGAGGGCATCTGCATTCAAAGTTTAAGCATTTGTTACTATTAATGTTTTTACTGGATTTTCTGGTGGTTTGCACGGTTTTTGTTCATCCTGTTAGTGCGACGCCCTGTGCTATTCTTAAGGTTTCTTTGCCTGAAGGTACTTATCTAGGTTATAACACGGATCCTTGGCTTTCTGAGTGTTGGTTTTTGAATTTGACCGGGGCTTCTCAAACTTTTCTTGTCCGAATTAATAATACGAGTAGTTCTTTGAGGTCTTATGATACTCGTTTGGTTATTGCACTTAACGATGCTGGTTATGGTAAGCTTGTTTCTTTGGTTGTTAATGGCACGAGCGTGCCTAAATCCGCTTTTCATTGGGGTACGCCTAAACCCTATAAGCTTTGGACTTGGCCTAGTGGCGATGTTTACCCAACCTATTTTAACGACACCGTCATTAATGTGGGTTTGATTCCTAAAAAAGGCTATAAAACATTGGTTGTTTCTGTGGCTTTTTCCGATCCTACTGGTGTGAGAATGCATTTTGACGCTTATGGAAAGTCGACTTCTGGAAGCGTGACCTGGGATGGTCAGATAGTTCACAACCCGCTTTCAGCCGACTCCACAGTTTTCTTTCAAGCAGGGCCTCCGCCACCTCAGCCACCCTTCGCAGCGTTCACGTATGCTCCAACTTATCCGGAGGTTAATGAGCTTGTTACTTTTGATGCTTCTGGAAGCTATGACCCAGACGGCTATATTGTAAGCTATAAGTGGGATTTTGGTGATGGCAACATTACTACAACATCTAACCCGATAATAACCCACAAGTACACATCTTATGGAGACTATTCTGTTAAGCTAACAGTCACGGATAACGATGGCTTGACGGATGATGAAACCGCCACAATCCATGTTAGCCAACATCCAGTTGCCGCGTTCACTTTTTCGCCGCCAGACCCGCTTGTCCATGAGCTTGTTACTTTTGATGCCTCTGCCTCCTCACCAGATGGAGGAGTAATAGTCAGTTATACTTGGGATTTTGGTGATGGTAACGTCACAACAACAAGCAGTCCAGTAATAACCCATGCGTATTCAACTTATGGCACTTTCACAGTTACATTAAACGTTACTGACAGCGAAGGAAAATGGGACACCGCGTCAAAGAAGATAACTGTTGAGAAGGCTCCCATTGCAGATTTCTGGTGGACTCCCTACTATCCCCAGAGAGGCGAAACGGTTACTTTTGATGCTTCAGCATCCACACCCGACGGCGGAACGATAGTCACCTATGCTTGGGATTTTGGTGATGGTACGCCAATAGTTGAAGAAAGTGATCCGATAACAACTCATGTTTATGAATCAGCAGGCGACTACATCGTAACGCTAAACGTTACAGATAGTGAGGGCAGATGGGACACAGAAACGAAAACAGTCACGGTTGTTTTACGCAGATACTACCTAACAGTTAAGACAGACCCCGCTGGCGTAACGACAATTCCAGGTGAAGGCTGGTATAACGAAGGCACAGGAGTAGAGCTTACAGCTCCAGATTCTGTCCCAGTTTCGCTTGGTGTGCGTTACAAGTTTAGCTATTGGGATATTGACGGAACGCCAAAGAATGGCAACCCGATAACAGTGGTTATGGACGCTAATCACACAGCCACCGCCCACTACACCCTAGAATATTATTTGACGGTTACCTCCCCCTTCGGCACAGTGGGCGGAGAAGGCTGGTATCCAAGCGGAGCAACAGCCTACGCAACACTGAATACAGGCTTGGTTGACCATGGGAACGGAACCCGCAGAGTTTTTGTAAGCTGGGGCGGCGACGCCTCCGGAACAAACTACGCCCAAAGCAACCCAATAATTATGGATGGTCCAAAAACGGCTGTGGCAAACTGGAAGACCCAGTATGCTGTAACTTTCACGCAGACGGGTTCTGGCGTGGCTCCAACAGTCACCTACACGGCTGACACAGACCCAACAGAAACAGTGCCCTTCACAGTCTGGGTTCTTGCGGGCTCCCAAATCACATACGCCTACCAAGACATTGTTCCAGGGGCGGTTCTAGGAGTACGCTACATCCTAATAGGCGTTAATCCGCCATCGCCACAAACCGTGAATGCACCCTTCACTGTAAGCGCCTCCTACCAAGTCCAATACTATTTGACTGTGCGCACCGACCCGCCAGGCATTGCGACGATTCCGGGAGAGGGCTGGTATGATTCCGCGCAGAGCGTTCAGCTCACCGCGCCAACTGTGGCGGGTTACACGTTCCAATACTGGGATGTCGACGGCGCATCGCAGGGAAGCGGGGTAAACCCAATAACAGTGGTTATGAATGCACCCCATACCGCCACCGCCCACTACACTGCAGTGGTGCCAACCTACACGCTGAAAATCGAGACAACAACGGGCGGCACAACGAATCCGGCTCCGGGCACATACACTTATTCTGCTGGCTCGCTGGTTCAAGTCACGGCAATTCCAAACAGCGGCTATATTTTTGACCATTGGGAGCTTAATGGCACAAATGTGGGCACAGCCACAACTTACACGGTCACAATGAACAACAACTACGTATTAAAAGCCTTCTTTAAGACGGCGCCAACACCGCCAACAGTTTCGATAAGCCCCATGAGCGTCTCAATACTGGTGGGGCAACAAGTAACCTTCACATCCACCGCTAGCGGCGGAACACCACCCTACACATACCAATGGTTCGTAAACAACAATCCAGTCCCAGGAGCGACATCCAGCAGCTTTGTCTTTACGCCGACAGCAACCGGCACATATTACGTAATGCTGAAGGTTACGGATGCTGCGGGCAACCCAGCCCAATCAGACCCCGCCCGAGTAACAGTCTCATCCGTCCCAGTTGGAGGATACTCAATAGCCCTAACTAAAAACACTCCAATAACACCAGCAATGGCGTACACAATGCTGATGGCACTATTCGCCTCGCTTTTAAGCCTAACAAAACGCAAGAGAAAATAACCCTTTAACCCTTCTTATTCTATACATAAAAACCCGGTTAGAGGCTACCATAGCCTATGTCGGAGAAAACTCGAAAAATGAAAAAAGCTCAGGGAAAAGAGGCAAAAAAACCACTATTAAACAAGAAATTGCTAGCGATTTCAATAACGCTAGCTGTCATCATAATTTTAGGCGCGGTAATATACCAGTTTTTCTGGCGAGCCTCAGAAAGCGAGGTTAAGTTCTCACTTAAAGCTGCGATAATCGACCAGCTCAGCGAAGATTTTTACAATCAAACTTTTGTTGATGCTATGACCGACCTTTTGGAAGAACACAATTTTACAGTTGCATATTACAATTATACTCAGACCAAAGTTGAATTTTTCAAGGGACTGGCTAAAGGCAATTATGGCATAATAATTTTAAGAACCCATGCCGCACTGCGAAAAGACGGTTCAGCAGTAGACTTCTTTACATCCGAGCGGTATGATTCTTGGAAATACGGAGAACTGCAAAATAAAGGGCTTCTGGTTATGGGCGAGCTAAATATTTCTGGAACAATTAAAAAGTATTTTGCTTTCGCATCAGATTTCGTAAAGGAGTTAGAGGGCACTTTTCCCAAGAGCATAGTTATTGCGATGGGATGTCAAACCCTGAACCAAACAGCAGGTATACATATGGCAGAAGCTTTCCGTAGTAAGGGTGCAACTGTTTATATAGGCTGGGATAGCTGGGTTTCAATAACGCATTCAGATTGGGAAATAATAAAACTGATACAACGCCTTTTCTATGGAAATAAAACTATAGGGCAAGCCGTTAGAGAGGCCTATCCGGACTGGTCGTTTAAAATTCCTTCACATCTCCGATTTTATCCTGACTCTCCACCTGTTAGCAACTTGAAAATATCAGACTTGATTAAAGAAGCGCAAGAATCAGAAGTGTCCTTAAAATCAGCATTGTCTAAGAATTTTTATGTGAGTGAGACTGCGTTTGTTAAACGCTTTAATTCTCTAGCTACCGTCATGTATAATTGGTTTCGAAGGTTTTCCCCTGTCAAGCTTGCCGTTTTCAATTTTCTTACTTCTTCAGCTAGCACTGCATCCTCTAGGACTTCGTTTATCCATTTTTCGAAGTCTCCGCGGTAAAGGTGAAACTCTAAAGATTTCACGTTAACTTCGTTTATTTTTTCCATAAACTCTTCCAGCGATGAGGCGCTTTCGCCAGTATAGTTCCCTATCGATGTAAAGAAATAGAAGGCTTTCTCTCTCGGAACAATTTTTAAGGCTTTTATTTCCGTTTCCTTTTTCACTTTTGTTTCTCCCTTCTTATTGTCTATTTTTGTCCTCTGTTGGTGTTAACTTTTTCGGGTCATTTATTATTAAAGGTTGGGTTTCCTTAAACTTTTTTGTAATTATGGATGTGCGGATTCGCAGAACTCCCGGAAGCGGAGCAACTGTGCTGGCGATAAACTCGTGGAGACTTTCCTGGTTTTCGGCTATGACTTTTGCTATTATTTGGAGTTCTTCTGATAGGGATGTGTAGACTTCTGCGACTTGGGGAACCCTGCAGAGTTTTTCAGCTACTTTCTCGCTTTCTTTTGGGTCTGTGATTATTGTCATTATAGCTGTTACGTTTTTGGCTCCAGCTTTTTCAGAGTCTATGAGGGCTGTGTACTTTTTTATTATGCCGTGCTGCTCCATCCGCTTTATTCTGTCGTAGACTGTGGAGTGGGCTATTCCTAAGCGTTTGCCAATAGTCATATAGGTTTGTCTGGCGTCCTCTTGCAGCATTTCCAATATTTTGATGTCCGTTGAGTCGAGGCTTAACATGTTGTTTTTGACGCGCAACTTATAGCCCTGCTAATACTCCCTATCTAGAAACGCCTAAGCAATATATCGTTTGTTGTCGGAAAAATGTAGAAAAAACAGTTTAAAATTGGAAAATGTTCGATTAAATAGCACCGGAAAAAGCAATGAAATAGCTATGGTAAAATCTGTACGCGTGTTTCCTATTCTTAAATAATGCTCCAAAAACTTCCTTTGCATTTTCCGGAAAATTGTCATAAAAACAATTTTTAACCTACAATTTTTCAATTTTTGATTTTTAAAGCTACATTTTTGCAGATAAACTGACAAATAAGTTTAAATCTGTGGGATAGAATATTCTTCTAGAAGATTCTAACAGAGAGGTTTGTGTCAGAAGATGAAAACATCAAGGATTTGGGAAATTCTGAAAAAGTTTAAGGAAACTTGCAGGTTCCGTGGTTGGAAAACCTCTGAAAGTGAAGACTGGGTTGAGGTTGACCGCAAATATCACAATTTCCTATTAACTCGAAACATTCACCCCTCATCCTTTCGGAATATTGCCCAAAACAGAAAGTGTGTTGTTCGTGAAGGCCTATCCTACCGAGTTGTGGAAGCCTCTTATATGGCTTGGGTTTTCTCCGAAACGCCGCCCGAAACCCTCTTAAACTTTTTCCTTGAAAATCCGGACTTCTCAAAAAGGATTGCCCTCTACGATTTGAGTCCCCTCACACATGGGCGGAACACTTGTGTTAAACTGAATTTTACAGACAGCACAGTTTTCCAAGAGTTTGAAAACTTTCTTGAAAAAGAGTTTGGAATAAAAATTGAAGAGTACGCCAACCTAAAGCCCAGCCTTGAGGATTGCACGTTAGCGGAGACTCTCTGAAATTTTTGGTTTAGCAAAGATTTGATAAGTAGAAAGCGCCATATCCTTAGCTGTGGGCGGGCATGTCTGAAGAGGCTGAAGAGGTTAAGAGGCTTCTAGCCTTCAAAAAGAAGCTTGAAAGAAGAGTTGAAAAACTTGAATCAGAGCTTAGAGAGCTAAAATCAATTTTAGAAGCTGTGAACTCTGTTCTTTTGGCTAAAGGATTTAAACGAGCTGAAATTGCTAAAGCCCCAGCGCCGACACTTCCAGCAGTGGCTGTGCCAACAAAAGAAGAGGAGATGGTGATTCAGCTACCGGCGCAGATGCCAGAGTTTAAAGAAGTTATCCCCTTGAAAACTGCTGCTGGTGAACTGCTTGCAACACTCTACGTGGGTGAAGCCTTCCTAAAAATTGTCTTAGCCGAAGACAAAAAATTCAATGTTAACACGCCGCCGTTTAATCAGTTTTTGGTGGAAAGGGTTTTGGCGAGGATGCAACAGAAGGATGGCGAACTAGCTAAGGCTGGAAAGCTAAAGCCCGAAGAAATTTTTTCCTACAATATTGTTAGGGACGGCGAAATTATCCGCGAAATTCACGTCAAAAATTTTGATGCAGAACGACTAAAAGAGCTTAAGTCAAGTGTCAAGTGGACATTAGAGAAAATGTATGAGAAAATGAAGAGCCAAAGCTAAGGCTGAAAGCGGCTACAAAGCTTTAAGGCTTAAGGCCATCTTCTGTCAAAGTATATGTTTTTGCCCTTTGCCGAAAGCGGTATACCCATTGCAACTGTTGCTTCAGGTAGCAGGTTCAACTTTAGTGCCGCTGTGCCTATACGGTACATTATGCGGTTGTCAATGTTTAAGAGACTTGCAATTTTAACCGCTGAGCCTAGGGCTATTCCAAGGTCTAAAGCCTTAAAAAGGCATGTTGGACCAGTAAAGTCTTGTCCCGCCAGTTTTTTTGCTTCTTCAAACTCACTACAGTTTTTGTAACCGCATGCTCCGCAACTGATTCCTATGCTTTTGCTCCCCCTAACTCCTATTAAAACTACGGCTTCAGAGTCCTTCACATTTTTCGCGTCTCGTTTAAATCCGTCAATTTTTCTTTGTTCGGCTATCTCTTCCATCTTTTCGGCTATGGCGTCCTTCTCCTCGCCATAAACAATCAGCGTTAAAATGTCGTCTATCCCGGCCGTTTTTGGGGCTGTTCTCGCTGCGGCCAGCATAAGCTTTGCAACTTCAAGGATTGCCTCCTTCTCGCCATTTTCACCTTCAACTTTTGGGCTCATGCATTCACCCGTCAAATAAACCAATTAGATTAGGCTACGTGAAGTTAAGTTTTTTCATTTTCCGCCTAAAAGCCTAAAGGTCTAAAGGCTCTCTTTAAAAGTTCAATTATGGCGTTTACCTGTCCAGTGTATAAGCCTATGGCGAATAGGGATACACCTAAAAGAAGTAGAAGGGCGCCTATAACTCTGCGCTCATGCAAGTCCATGTCCCTTTTTCACTCCAAATATTTTTTGAGGCGGACTTCAATTTGGCTTTTTGGTACAAAGCCCACTATCCTATCAACTTCTTCTCCAGCTTTCAAGATTACAAGGGTTGGTATGCTGAAAACTTGAAATCGGTCGGCTGTTGCCGGATTTTCGTCAACATTGATTTTTCCAACAAGAACTTTGCCAGCATACTCCCTTGCCAGTTCCTCTATAACTGGTGCCATCATTCTGCAGGGCATGCACCAGTCTGCAAAAAAGTCAACCAGCACAAGTGGATTTTTGCCCACTATTTCTTTGAAATTTGAATCTGTGATGTGAATTACTTGTCCGCTCAAACTTTTCTTCTCCTCAAATTCTTTCATTAATTCGCGCAGCTTTCTTTCTCTGATATGTTTCAGTTCAACGTCGTTTTCTGATATAAACCCTTCGCGCTCCCCAAACATACCGCATCCTCATTTTTTATCGCTTTTAAGGTTTTCCAGAAGCGCTTTAAACTTTCTATAAGCATCTTTTGGATCGTTAACCTCTATGGCGGCTTTTTCAAAGGGGCAAACATCCTTTCCAGAAGCATCCAGTATCTTTTCTACAAGCCTATTCCATTCGAAATGGACGTTGTAGTTTTCAAATATTTGTTTGGCTTTAATGCTGAGGGTTGAAGCGTAGACAGCCCTAACTTTAGCGTAAATGCAGAGTAATGCTACAGCCTTTCCAACGACTTTATCCGCAATCGACGCTTCTCTCATTTTTTTTCCAAGTTTTTCTAAAGCTTCTAGGAAGGCGGAAACTCCGTGGGCATTACTTTCAAAGAGCACCTTGGAATCCCTAACTATTACAAGTGTTAAACCATTTTCGAGGAGTTTCTTTTTGGCTGTTTTGAGATCTTCAATCATTCTTGTCCCATTTTAAAAGCGCTTCAACAAGGTTCTTCCTTGACCATTCACCTTGGCTTACAATTTCCATCTGCAAAACCTTTTTAGGCACTTTTGAAAAGAGCCTTTCCACAATCTGCTCCACATTTAGCCCTTCACTCTGGAGAGCTTCAACATTATTTTTCAACGCTGAAATGTTTTCTAAAACCTTAATGAGGGCGTTTTTGTCCAAAAGATCGTGTCCTCCATAGGCTTTCTCAAAATCTAAATTTGTAATCATTTTAAGCGAATTTACCGTTTCCGCTAGGTTTTCATCCCGCATCATAATAACTGGACTAGGGTTCGTCACCAAATCTCCAATAAATAAGTAGTCTTCAACTAGAAAGGAGACGCTGTCAAAGCTGTGCCCTGGCGTCTCAAAAGTTTTAACCATTAAGTCGCCGACCTTGATGGTTTCCTTGAGCGGGGTAGCTTTGACTGGTTTAGGTTGACCCCAAACCACTTGCCTATAAGTTGGGATTTCTGGAGGTTTTGCCAAGATTTCCAGCGACTTTTGCGAGGCAAAAACTTCAATGCCGAACCTTTCTCTGAAAATTGGGGCTCCGCCACAGTGGTCCTCATGATGATGGGTTAATAGGACAGCCCTAACATTTAACCTCATATCTTCTATAAATTTTGCAGCTTCTTCCGCCGTGTGCGGACAGCCAGTGTCTACGACCAATCCATTGTAATAGTAGAAGGTTGTCCAATAATATGGCTCTCCGTTGTATTCTTTGCCAACACTGACAGCCACGAAATCTTTGGTGATGCATTCCCATCTAAGCATGCCAGACACTAAAATATGGTGGCAAAGATTAGAATTTATTCATTTTCAACTTAAATAGCTGATTTTCTGGCGTGTTCGCTATTTTCCAAGCAAGCTCCTCGTTGGACACGCCTTTTAAAAGTTGTTGTTTAAGCATTTCTACCATTTGCTTGTTTACGTGAATTTTCAAGGCCTTGTTTTGACTTTTGAGTTTAAAAATTGCCACCATGCCTTCGTTAGAATTCTTTACCTCAAGTTTTCTATTCCCCACGGTGCATTGAGTGGTTGCCTGGATGCCGTCGAGGACGCATGAAAAAGGTGCTGTTAATGGGAGCTCCGCCATAACCTGCAAGTCCCACTGTTTGTCCCTGTCCACGTTTAACGTTTTCTTTGCCAACCTCGCCATTTTTACTCCTATAACTAGGAATGGTCCAAGATGCCCATGAAGGTTTTCAGCGTTCCTAATTTCAAGCGTTAGGGCTTCTTTTTCATCAAGCACTTTTTATTCCCTTCGCCTTTTCAAGCGCTCCTATCACTGGTAGAGCAATTACTAGGCTTATTATTCCACCCATCAAGTGCCACGCGCCCCAAAATGTCAGCGACCACTCCAAAGATCTAGCCATGAAAACTGTTCCAATGACTACACCTGCAAAATAGGCAGATATTATTGTTGCAATGGCTGCTACAGCCATATTGTAGGGTTTGAGGTTAATTTTATGTTTGCACAGCGTCATTAAGGCGTCAAAGAAGATGGCTGACGCTAGAAAACCTATCATCTGCGTTGATTCTGGCCTCATTGCCAGCACTATTAATGCGCCTATTACGCCGACCATTGACGGTATTCCAGTTCTTCCAGAAGCCCAAGTAGCCAAAAGCAAAGTAAAATAGACAGAGAAATCGCAAAATATGGGCAAATGAAACAGCGTGAATCCTAAGGGTCCTACTGTAAGGTTTAATGCCGCCCACAAGGCTGAGAATATGGCTATTATGGCTATGTCAATTGGTTTAAAGTGGTGCATTTTCATCCTTAGTAATACTTTTTTATAAAAACGTAATATCCATTGCATAAAAACTTTATGGTCAAAAACACAAAATAAAAACGTGGTCTTCATGGCGAAAACTGAAAAAATAGTGCGAGTAAGCGTGACCTTTCCGCCAAACCTTTTAAGAGACTTCGATGGGGTTATCCAAAAAATGGGCTACGAAAATCGCTCCAAGGCTGTTCAAGACGCTGTTAGACTCTTTGTTTCCGAGCGTAAGTGGCTTCAAGAGGAAAAAGGTCTTCAAGCCGGGGTTTTAATGCTTCTCTATGACCATGAGGTTAGGGGTTTAGAAGACGCCCTCACGGATGTACAGCACCATTATGCTGGCATAATCTCTTCAACAATGCATATTCACTTGACAGAGCGGGATTGCTTAGAAGCCATAGCGGTTAAGGGTGACGCTGCTGAAATTCGACGGTTAAGCGATGAACTTTCATCAAAGCGGGGTGTTAAGCTTCTAAAAACAATGATTGTCTCGCTTTGAAAAGATGAGAGCTTTTAATGCGTTATTTCAAACATTTTTTCTAGGGCTTTTCTAGCTTTGCTTGCTATTGGCTCTGGAACAGTGACCACGTGCTTCTCCTCTTTAAGGGCTGTGTAAATTCTTTCAAGAGTGTTAAGCTTCATGTTGGGGCAGACGGCGCCCTCATAAGCCAAAACAAAACGTTTACCAGGATTATCCTTCCTCAAACGGTGCAGAAGCCCTTCCTCTGTTGCCACAATAAATGTTTCAGCGTTACTTTCCTTTGCGTATCGGCACATTTGGGACGTGCTCCCAATGAAGTCGGCTATTTTCCGCATTTCAGCCGTACACTCCGGATGAACCATGACAACAGCATCCGGGTAATCAGCCCTGAGAATCTGCACTTCTTCCGGTTGGAAGAGGAGATGGGTTGGGCAAAAACCACGTTCTGGAATCGGAATAACTGTTTTTCCAGTCTTTTCCTGTACGTACTCCGCCAAGTTGTGGTCCGGTCCAAAAAGAACCGTTTCAGCATCCAAGGCGTTTATCACTTCGACGGCGTTGGCTGACGTGCAACAGACATCGCAATAAGCTTTTGCAGAAGCCAAAGTGTTAACATACAAAACCAGCGGCACAAGCGGGTAAAGCACACGCCACCTCTTAATCTCATCAACAGTCAGCATCTGAGCCATAGGACAGCGGGCGCCAGCAGAGGGCAGCAAAACCTTCTTTTCAGGGTTCAGAATAGCTGCGGATTCAGCCATAAAATCCACAGCTGCAAAAACAATTATTTCCGCTTCTTTCTCTTCCATGGCTTTTTTGCTTAGTTCTATGCTGTCGCCGACGTAGTCTGCAATGTCCTGAATCTCTGGTCGCTGGTAGTTGTGTGCGAGTATTATGGCTTTCTTCTCTTTCTTCAGTTTAAGTACCTTATCTCTCAACTCCACACGTATTCGCCTTTCTAACACGCAATTGTTTTTTGAATTGTAGGGTTTCTAAACCAACAGTAGGATATATCCTTTGCCCAGTAAAAGGCTCTTTGTAGTTCCTATAGATTCCTCATGCGCCACGATACAGTCCGCATCTACCTGCAAGACTTTTTTTATTAACCATGTTCTTCTTCCACTTTTGTTATGGTAGAAAACGAGAAGCTGCTTTAAAAATTTGAGTACGTTTTGCACGTTTTATGTTTTCTTAAACTGTTTTGTTGCGAATCAGAGTCTCGCATATGAGAAATTCAACCGTTAACGTTTCAGATTTCGCCTCTTCAAGTTTCTGGGTTATTTTTGTGTCTAGTCTTTTTCTCATTCTTTCATCCTGCTTTCAGCCACTATATCGCAAGTCTTAATAAACATTATGGTATAAAAGTGCAACAAAAATACAACGAGAGGGATCTTCCAAATATGCAACACCCTTTTGGTCCTAGATATTTATTTTTCGAAGCCTATTGCACATCGTCAACTTCATCTTTTGAAAAGATTCAAACTTTCTTTTTTAATACCATTGAATACCAGATGCATGTCTTCTTGAACCCGCATTTTTCATAGAACTTGTCGGGACCCTCTTCAACATCATCTTCTATCACATTAGCGCCTCGTTCGAAGGCGAGTTCTGCAAAGCTTTGGACAAGCAGTGAGCCGATACCTTGCTTGGCATGCTGCCTATGCACCATCGTCGAGTGTATCATCGCCTCTCATCCCCATTACTCATATTCGTTGTGGCGAAATAGGGCATACTTTAATGATGCTAAATTGAGAAAACAGTCCCTTTCTGCTTCGTAAGCTTTGACCAATAATATTTCTGTATCATCTGCAATATCGGTTAATTTTCTTTGACCCTGCACGCAATTTATAAAAAGGTTTCTTAGCCCTTTAAAACAGTCTGATGCGATTAGCAACTTTTTTGCAGAAATTTTCAGCTCGGGAATATTGAGCTCTTTAGCTGCATAATCCAAGAATTTGCTGGCATATTTGGCTTCGGTTGCTATCACCCTAAACCTGAAATAGGCAAATTCTTCAAGTGAATTCCTAATTGAAAGCGCATCTTCTCGAAGAAGTTCGGGTATTTCTTTGCTTGCCTTCTTTAAGCCCGCGATTCCCGTTGCACCTCTCTTTGTGTGCATCTGTTTTAACGCGCGCTGCAGCGATTTTGCTAGAATTTTCTTTAACTCTGGTTTGTGTTTTCTCCTACTTACAACAAGCATCGGGCAAGACTGATATATTTCTGGTATCTTTTCAGCCCATCCAATCCTGAAGTCTTGTATGGCTAATTCTGCATCCTTTCTGAAGAAATCTGGATTAGGGTCATTCACGTAGACCACCTCATCATCCCTTAAACCTGTGATTACAACGTAATGGTCTACAACACCACCTAACTTTCTAAATATCTCATATTCTTTGTTATATGAAAGCCAGCCCATGTGACTTATCACTAAAACAGGCAAACCATTCAATAGAAATTTTTTCAGAATAGGAAAAGCGTCATTCCATGATTTTCCCTGAAGGAATTGAAACGAGTAACCATGTTCTTTAAGGAAGGTTAATAGGGCTTTTAAAGGAAAAGTACCCGTTCGAATTTGGACGTATTCTTTGCTTGGATAATATCCGAATCCGAAGAAACGCCTCGATGTCCCGCCAATATACCAAGGTTCATATCTATCCCCTATGTACCTTAAAGTCATTGAAAGGCTATCTACGTGGCAAAGCTGAGCATCAGAATGAATAAGAGGCGCATCTAATTTAACTTCGCCCTTCTTGCTAATTGTCACTCTAGTATCCGTCCAGAATTTAGCCTAATTAAATATGGTCTTTTTAGCACAAAATCTTTTCTATTAACACCGATTTTGTTAATTCTCCATCCTAGAGCACATCAAAGAAGTAAAATGAGTAAATTTTGAGCAACTTTAGTTGCTCAAATGGTGCGGCGGGCCGGATTTGAACCGGCGAACCCCTACGGGAGAGGATGACTCATAGGGTTTAGCCTTTTTAAATGCCGATCTTGAGTCCTCCGCCTTTGACCTAGCTTGGCTACCGCCGCCCATTTTTCAAAGAATGGAATGATGAGATTTAAGCTTACCGTCTGCATTTTCTAAACCGGAAAACTAGAGGAGCGGGCTTCTATTGAATTTGGAAAAGCCCAATAAATGTTGGTTTTCTTGGCTTTGTGGGGCTGAGGACATGGATTTTTCCACAAAAAAGTTTATTAGTGAGCTGTGCAGTTTTACGTGTTTAGCTTCAATCTATTGGAGACTTTTTAAAACTGGATGACCCAAAAGCGGAGGAAATTAAAAGTTTGAGGAAACCCGCACCACGTTCATCCCTCCATCGTCGATTTAAAGTGGAAATTGCGGGGTTGATTCATAATGGTTAAATGTTCAAAAGAAGATGTGAATACGCTGTTAAAGGCTTTCTTCAAAGAGAAGGGGCTGGTTCGCCAGCACCTGGACTCCTACAATGAGTTTATAGATCATGGCTTGCAAGAGGTTATAGACGAGGTTGGAGAAATCCCAATAGAGGTTCCGGAATGCCCCTACACTGTTAAGCTCGGACAAATCTGGATAATCGACCCCCAGACGAGGATAAGCGGTCCGTATGTGACTGAGGTTGACGGCACAAAACATGAAATTTACCCAATAGAGGCTAGGGTTCGAAACCTCACCTACGCGGCGCCAATAGCCCTTGAAATGACGCCGGTTGTAGACGGCAGAGAGCAGGACACGGAACTCGTTTTTATCGGCAACATTCCCGTAATGCTTAAGTCTAAACTTTGCTTCTTGTCGCAGCTTTCCCGCGAAGAACTAATAGCCGTTGGCGAAGACCCAGACGACCCAGGCGGCTACTTCATTGTTAATGGTTCTGAACGTGTCATAGTGGCTATGGAGGATTTAGCTCCAAACCGCATAATCGTTGACATAGACGAAAAGGGCGCAACTCCTGTCTACCAAGCCAAACTCTTCTCCACAACCGTTGGCTTTAGAGCAAGAATAGAGCTGAAGATGAAGTCTGATGGCGCCCTATACGTCACGATGCCAGGAGTGCCAACAGAAGTCCCCTTCGTCATTGTTATGCGAGCCTTGGGACTTGAGTCTGACAAAGAGATTGCCGAAGCCGTCTCGGTTGACGAGGAAATCCAAAGTGAGCTGGAGCCATCCTTCGAGAAGGCTTTGGGCGTCGACACCGTTAGAGACGCAATATTATTTATTGGAAATCGCGTAGCCCACGGGCAAGTTGAGGAATACCGTATTCAGAAGGCTGAAGCAGCCATAGATAAGAACTTCTTACCTCACCTTGGAAGGACAAACCAGAGCCGCCGTGAAAAAGCCATATTCTTGGGCGAGATGGCGTGCAGAGTCATCGAGCTAAAGCTTGGAAGGCGGAAACCAGACGACAAAGACCACTTCAAAAACAAGCGTTTGAGGCTTGCTGGACCACTGCTGGCAGACTTGTTCCGCGTAGCCTTCCGAAACCTTATAAGAGATATAAAATACCAGCTTGAAAGGATAGGTGTCAAAGGACCAATAATTACTGTTTCGGCTGCCGTGCGCCCAGGCATAATAACCGAAAGGCTTCAGCACGCACTTGCCACGGGAAACTGGGGAAGAGGACGCGTTGGTGTAACCCAGCTTCTCGATAGGACAAATTACCTTTCCACCCTAAGCCATTTGAGAAGGCTTCAGTCGCCGCTCAGCAGAAGCCAGCCAAACTTTGAAGCTAGAGACTTGCACTCAACCCATTGGGGGCGCCTATGCCCGAATGAGACGCCGGAAGGCTCAAACTGCGGCTTGGTTAAGAACCTTGCCTTATCAGCCTCCATATCCGTCGGAGTAAACCCCGAAAAGATTAAGCAAATACTGTTTAGCATGGGCGTCACGCCGGTCTACGAGGCAAATGAAACGCTCAAGCGTTACGGTGCAAAAGTCTTCGTGGATGGAACAATTGTTGGCTATTGTGCCACTCCAGAAAAGGTGGTTCAAGAGTTTAGGCAACGCCGGCGCATGGGAGAAATCTCAACAGAAGTTAACATCGCTTACTTCCCTAAGGAGTATGGTGAAAGAGAGGAAATATACGTTAACTGCGACGAGGGAAGGGTTAGAAGACCACTAATAATAGTTGAAAATGGCACCCCGAGGCTTCAGCCAGAGCATATAGAAAAGATTAACCATGGCGGGTTGTCCTTTGAAGACCTTGTTAAAGATGGCATAATTGAATATTTGGATGCTGAGGAGGAGGAAAACGCCTACGTCGCCATAAGCGCTGAAGAAATAACCCCAGAACACACCCACCTGGAAATTTCAACCCACACAATTCTCGGAATTTGCGCCTCAACAATACCCTATGCGGAGCACAATCAGTCACCCCGCAACTCTTATCAAGCAGCTATGGCAAAGCAGGCGCTCGGAATCTTCGCCACAAACTTCCCATTACGTGTTGATTCAAGGTCGCATATACTGCATTATCCACAGACGCCGCTGGTTGAAACAACTCTAATGGAAGTTATGGGCTATAAGCTTCGCCCATCAGGGCAGAACTGTATAGTGGCGGTTCTATCCTATGAAGGCTACAACATGGAGGACGCCCTAATCTTCAACAAAGCCTCAATTGAAAGGGGCTTGGGGCGATCCACATTCTACCGCATATATGAAGCTGAATGCCGCCAATATATGGGCGGACTTAAAGACAAATTTGTCATACCAGAACCGGGAACAAGGGGTTTCAGAGGCGAACAATATTATAGGCTTTTGGAGCCAGACGGCATAATAAGCCTAGAAGCCCAAGTTACCGGTGGAGACGTTCTGATAGGAAGAACAAGCCCGCCAAGATTCCTAGAAGAATATAAGGAGTTTGAGGTTAAGGGGCCTTCAATGCGGGACACCTCCGTGGACATGCGCCCATCAGAAACAGGAATCGTAGACGCCGTCTTCATAACAGAGTCTGGCGAGGGAAGTAAACTCGTGAAGGTTAGGGTTAGAGACCAGAGAATCCCAGAGCTTGGCGACAAGTTTGCATCCCGCCACGGACAGAAAGGCGTTATAGGGCTTATTGTGCCACAAGAGGATATGCCCTTCACGGAGGACGGTACAGTTCCAGACATTATAATTAATCCCCACGCCATCCCGTCGAGAATGACTATTGGACAGTTTATAGAGTCTATAGCTGGCAAAGTTGCAGCCATGAGGGGCAAGCCGGTTGATGGAACACCCTTCTCAAACGAGAAGGCAGAGGACTTGAGAAAAGCCCTAATAAAGCTTGGTTTCAGCCACAGTGGGGAAGAGGTCTTCTACAACGGCGTGACGGGTGAAAAGTTTGTGGCAGATGTTTTCGTGGGCATAGTCTACTATCAGAAGCTCCACCACATGGTTGCAGACAAAATCCACGCAAGGGCCAGAGGACAAGTGCAAATGTTAACGAGGCAGCCGACGGAAGGAAGAGCCCGCGGAGGTGGACTGCGCTTCGGCGAAATGGAGAGGGACTGCCTTATCGGACATGGAGCTGCCATGCTCCTACGTGACAGGCTTTTGGAGGAGTCGGATAAGTATACTCTTTACATTTGTGAGAACTGCGGCTACATAGCCTACTACGACCTAAAACAGAGGAAATATGTTTGCAGAATATGCGAAGACAAGGCTAAAATCTCGCCTGTAATAGTCTCCTATGCCTTTA
Organism: Bathyarchaeia archaeon; assembly: GCA_038870595.1. GTDB lineage: Archaea > Thermoproteota > Bathyarchaeia > Bathyarchaeales > Bathycorpusculaceae > JAGTQI01. The sequence continues at coordinate 22,430 of JAVZJU010000002.1, read as the reverse complement.
AGCTTCTTCTACAAGAACTGATGAGCCTTTGTGTAGCGCCAAAATTAAAGCTTAAGGAGAGGGCCTAACATGGCGGTTGAGGAAGTCGCCCATAAAGTTGTTGACGAAATCCGTTTCGGCTTATTCTCACCTCAGGAAATACGTAAACTTTCAGTGGTTGAAATTCAAACGCCGGACACCTACGATGAGGATGGCGCTCCAATAACCGCTGGGCTTATGGATGGAAGGCTTGGCACTCTTGAACCGAGACAGCGATGCAAGACGTGTGGCAACACGGCTATACGCTGTCCTGGACATTTCGGACATATAGAGCTAGCCGTCCCAATAATCCACATAGAATTTGCAAAAATAATATACGACCTTCTTAGGGTTACATGCAGAAACTGTGGGCGAATTCTACTTCCAGAAGACGCCGTTAAAAAGTTGAGGACAAGAATCGATAGAACCCGCCAGCTGTTGGGAACTGTTCCAGATGAAATATTTAAGCGAATTACCCAAGAAATAAGGGCTAAAACTTGCCCTCACTGCAACTCTCCCCAATATAAAATAACCTTTGAAAAGCCCACAAAGTTCAGCGAGGAAATTCCTGAAAGCGGTTCTCAGCCTCTAACGCCCAGTATGGTTAGAGAAAGACTTGAACGCATACCGAACGACGATTTGGAACTTTTGGGTTTCGATTCCAAAACAGCCCGTCCGGAATGGATGGTTCTCCAAGTCTTACCAGTCCCACCAGTATATGTGCGTCCCTCAATAACTTTGGAGTCTGGCATACGTTCCGAGGACGACTTAACCCACAAGCTTGTGGACATAATTCGCATAAACCAGCGCTTAAAAGAGAACATGGAGGCTGGTGCCCCAACCCTTATAATTCAAGACTTATCGGAGCTTCTCCAATACCATGTGACAACGTACTTTAACAATGAGGCTTCGGGTATTCCGCCGGCACGGCACCGCTCTGGAAGGGCTCTTAAAACGCTTTCCCAGAGGCTTAAGGGCAAAGAGGGAAGGTTCAGAAGCAACCTCTCCGGGAAACGTGTTGACTTCTCAGCGCGTACAGTGATTTCTCCAGACCCAAACCTCGACATTAACGAGGTTGGTGTTCCGTTGGAGGTTGCCATGAGGCTTTCAGTTCCGGAAAAGGTGACCTCGTGGAACATTGAGGAAATGCGAAAACTTGTCATAAACGGCCCCTCTAAATATCCCGGAGCCCTTTACATTATCCGTCCAGACGGCAAAAGGATAAGACTTGAATTTGTCACTGACCGGGAGAAGATTGCTGAATCTTTAGAGCCGGGCTACATTGTTGAACGCCACCTAAGAAATGGTGATATAGCCATTTTTAACCGTCAACCATCCCTCCACAGAATGTCTATTATGGCGCATTACGTGCGAGTCTTGCCTTACAAGACTTTCCGCCTGCACTTATGCGTCTGTCCACCATATAACGCAGATTTCGACGGGGACGAGATGAACCTTCACATACCGCAAAGCGAGGAAGCCCAAACAGAGGCGCTTCTCCTAATGCAAGTTCAAGACCAAATTCTTTCTCCACGCTTCGGCGGTCCAATAATTGGGGCTATAAGAGACTTTATAACGGCTGCATATCTTTTCACAAGAAAATCAAACTACCTAACAAGAGATGAAGTAAGCCGACTCTTAATCGCTGCTGGCTATAATGGTCCGCTTCCAAAACCCCAAATCAAAGAACCTCAGCCCATGTGGAGCGGCAAACAAATTTTCAGCCTATTCTTGCCAGAGGATTTGAACTATGTTTTGAAGGCAAACACCTGCCGTGGATGTGTCAAATGCCTAAAGGAGGAGTGCCCCTACGACGCCTACGTGGTTGTCAAGAACGGTCAACTAATATGCGGTGTGATTGACAGAAAGGCTGTAGGTGCTGAGCAGTCTGAAAGCCTCCTTCACAGAATAATTAAGGATTATGGGACGGCTGCTGGACGCGGATTTATAAACAAGATTACGAGGCTTTTGAAGCTTTTCATAACAATGCGGGGCTTCTCCTACTCCTACGACGAGCTGGTTCTTTCTCCTCAAGCTGAAACAAAAATAAAGAAGGTAATGGAGAGGGTTGAAAAGAAGATTGAGGAGCTTATCAAGAGTTACCGCGACGGCACACTGCCGAGGCTTCCTGGACAAACCCTTGAAGACTCATTTGAAATCTATGTTATGAATGAACTGGCTAAAGCCAGAGACGAATCTGGAAAAATCGCCGACGAGGACTTCACCCTTGACAATTCTGGCATAGTCATGACGAGGACCGGCGCCAGAGGGTCAAGCCTCAATATTGGGCAGATGAGTGCTTGTGTTGGGCAACAAGCTGTTCGTGGAAAACGTATAATGCGCGGCTATTTGGGGAGAACACTGCCCCACTTCAAGTTCGGCGACCCGTCTCCAAAGGCGAGGGGTTTCGTTTACTCCTCATACCAGAAGGGTTTAGATGCCATAGAATTCTTCTTCCACGCCATGGGTGGACGTGAAGGGCTTGTGGACACAGCTGTCCGAACACAACAGAGCGGTTACATGCAGAGACGCCTAATTAACGCTTTGGAACATCTACGCCTAGAATATGACGGCACTGTTAGAAGCTCGACCGGCGACATAATCCAGTTCAAGTATGGCGAAGACGGCGTTGACCCGGCTAAAAGCGACCATGGAAAGGCTGTGAACGTCAGCCGCCTCGTTGAACAAATAAGAATTGGCATGGAGAAGGGCAAGCCAGCGTCTCCAGAATACATTAAGGAAAAGCTTAAAGCTGTTGAAGACCAGCTCACACCCTTGCTGATAAGCGAGCTAAAGCAGAGCTTAACAGAGGCGAAACTCAGCAAGGAAGGCATTGACAAAGCCATAGAGCTAACCGTTGAGCACTACAAACGTGCTTTAATGGAGCCGGGTGAAGCCGTGGGAATAGTTTCCGCCCAGTCCATAGGTGAGCCGGGCACGCAGATGACCCTTAGAACGTTCCATTATGCTGGTGTTAGAGAGCAAAACGTTACCTTAGGTTTGCCTCGACTCATAGAAATTGTTGACGCGAGGAGGATTCCATCAACACCTATAATGGTAATTTACCTAGATGAGAAGCACCGTAAAAGTAGAGAAACGGCTGTAAAAATAGCCAGAAACATACTTCACACCACTGTCGAAAACATTGCCCAGGCCATATACCAAGACCCTGTGCGCGGAGAAATTATCGTTGAATTGAATAAGGCTATGATGGAGGATAGGGGCGTCACAATACAGGAGCTTAAGGAGAAGGTGAAGATTGCCAACTGCACGGTGAAGATGGCTGGAAACCGCATCCACGTTAAGCCTAAAAAGCCAGAAGCCCTAAAAAGGCTTCTCGACAAGGTCTCATCATTTTACATTAAGGGTGTACCGGGCATAAAACGTGTCCTTGTGACAGAGGAGCATGGCGAATGGGTTATACGCACCGACGGCTCAAACCTTCCCAAAGTTTTAGAAGTTTACGGAGTTGACACCACTAGGACGACGACCAATAACGTTCATGAAATAGCCAAAACCTTGGGCATCGAGGCTGCCAGAAACGTCTTAATCCAGGAGGCTAAGAGCGTTTTAGAGGAGCAAGGATTGGACGTTGACATCCGCCACGTTATGCTCGTGGCTGATATGATGACTGCGACGGGCGAGGTGCAGCAAATCGGCAGGCACGGTGTCAGCGGCAAAAAGGCAAGTGTATTGGCGAGGGCTGCCTTCGAGATTACTGTTCCAAACATTGTTGAGGCTGCCATAAGAGGGGAAAGCGACCCGCTGGAAGGCGTAACTGAAAACGTTATTGTTGGGCAGTCCATACCTGTCGGCACCGGGCTTGTGGAGTTGTTTATGTCCACTTCTGATCTTAGGAGAGAGAGCAAATGATAGACATTGACAAGGCTATTTCAACAGCTGTGAAAACCGGCAAGGTTTCTTTTGGCTCTAATTTCGCGATTCAAAGCGCTAAAACTGGAAAGGCGAAGATGATTATTGTGGCTTCTAATTGTCCAGCTAAGATTCGCAGCGACTTGGAGTATTACTGCAAGCTTTCCAATGTTCCATTAATTGTTTATAGGGGTTCTTCGACGGATTTGGCTGCTGTTTGTGGAAAACCCTTCCTTGTTTCAGCGTTAACTATAAGAGAGCCCGGCGATTCAGAAATTCTTAAGTTAGTAGAGCCTATGGAGGAAGCAGAGGAGTCCGAAGGAGGAAGCGAATGAGTAGCGGCATAAAAATCACCAGCACAGAAATGAAGTATATAGCCCTCTTCGAAAGTGTAAGCGGCGCCAGCGTCAAAGACTGCATAGTTGACGATGAGCAGGGACGCGTAATCATGGTTGTAAAAGAAGGCGACATCGGCGCAGCCATAGGCAAGGGCGGAAGAAACATTAGGCTTCTGGAGCGAATGACGGGCAAAAAACACGAGATAATAGAGTACTCTGAAGACCCAGTCCAGTTCATTAAAAACGCTTTGAAACCAGCCAACGTCCAAGAGGTTAGGATAACCGAGAGACCAGACGGCAGAACAATAGCCGTTGTGTCAGTTCACCCAAGAGACAAGGGTGTAGCCATAGGGAAGAATGGAAGGAACGCTGAGCGCCTCCGCATGCTGGTGAAACGCTACTTCCAGATACAAAACGTCAGCATAGTCTAAAACGCGCCAAAAACAGAAAAGAAGGGCGAAGCAAACATGAAGAAAAATTTAGCTACAATCATCACTATTCACATATTACTGATAGCGTCCGCCTTAATCAACCGTGTTTACGCGGCAGAAGAATCTTTCCTAAGCCAGTTTTTAGGAAGCCCCCTCTTAGTTCTCACAGCAATAATTATAATTGACATAATAGCCTATCTCTACAGAAAAATCAGAAAATAGAATCAGCTATATTCTTAAATGGCTTCGTTTTTAACCAACTCTAACTCTCCGGTCACATAATACCAACACGTATCACACACATAGACATCGAACAAAATAAAACAAGTACGTGAAAAGGCTTCTTAAACAATAATTATTTAAAGTTTAATTTGGCATTTTATTTTGGGATTGGTGTTGTTCTGGGAGGAAGAAAGAAGACCAACCCCTAGCAAAATTCTGAAGAAAATGGTTTACGAAAGAGATAGGGGCATATGTCAAATTTGTGGGAAAAAAGTCGACCCTTTCAACTTTGAAATAGGTCACAACAGAGCCCACGCGAAAGGAGGAAAATTGACCTTAAGGAACGCCATCCTACTTTGTCCTACATGCAACAAGTCGATGAGAACTCTTTCATTAAAAGAAGTTAGGAAAAAGCTTGGTTTACCCGAGACACCAGAAAAAAGAGCCAAGAAACTTTTGCAAAAATTGAACTTGAGCGAGCTCAAATATCTTGCACAAAGGCACAGGATAAGGGTTAAAGGAAGAGTTTCTGAGGGCTTGTTCGGTGAAACAAGATCGCCTCCAACTAAGCGTCAATATGTCAATGCTCTAGCTAAAGAACTAACAATAGAACAAATTAATCGAGAAATAAATAATATGCCTAAACCAAAAACCAAACCTAAGAAGAAATGGCGGAAGAGCAGTGGTTGGCTCTTCTGATAGCTATCCTTTTTTAATAAGTCTGGGATTCTGCGTTGGTGTTTCGTCTCTTGATATTTGGCCTTAAATGGTCAAATGGTCTAAAGCTCAGCTAAAGACTGATTGCTTACAAGATTAGTGGGGAGAAGAAAAACAGTTTAGTTTTTACTTGGATAAAATTAAGTCTATCAGTGCTTTTTGGTCTACTTCCGCTCTTGTTCTCCAGTCCAGGTACAGCTGTTCGTTTTCATCTTGGGTTAAATAGCCATAACGTATGTAGCGGTCTATGTTTAAGCCCACCTTCCAGCCCGGCAGCTTCTCGCGTAAAAGTTCTTCCACCTCTTTGCGGGGTGCTTTTCCCTTTTTCGAGATTATGTAGGCTATTGTTATGGCTAGTCCAGCCAAGTCGTCTATGCGCCAACCAACCATCTTAGCCTCTTTAGGCGTTAAATCACCCCTTAGGGTTATGTAAAACCTCGCCTTGTCCAATTCTTCCAGCGTTGGCTTTTCAGCGGCTGGCTTCTCCTCTTCAAAAACCATTTTAACCTGCAAGTCCAAAGGTTTCAAGTACTCATCCAAAATGTTTAGGACTTTTGGGTAGTCTGAGCCCAAGGCTTTTCGGAGTTCCCAGCCTTTCACTCCGGGCTTTTTATGTCTTCGGTAGAAAAGCATGTGGACGGCGCGTTTCATTTTGCTGGCGTAGACAGCTTTCCTCCTACTCATTTTGGTTTCCCCTCTTCCACTTTTCCCACTCCTCAACAGTTATGGCTATGGGTATCGAAACCAGCTGTTTTTTGGCAATGCGCCTCTGTTGCCTCTCAAAAGGCTTAACGAAGATTTCTTCCTCCAATGGGTGAACCTCAAGGGTTGCATAACCATAAGTTACAAGAAAACTTGTCATGAAAGCTCTGCGGGTTGTCTCCTCATAGGTTTCAGCACCAACAAAATCCCAGTATCGGATTCTGCCATTCTCGCCCTTCTCCCCAACCAGCCTTTTCAACTCATTCCAAAAGTTTTCCAATTCCTCTGTGAAGGCTTTATCCTGCAAAATCCTAAGCCTTATAAGCTCCTCTCGGGTGGCGGCTCCGCCAGCCTCTTCTGGTGGTGGGAACTCTTTCCACCTATCTTTTAGTGGCGGGAGACTTTCCCAATAGCGCAGCGCTTCTTTTAGGCTGTGGAGCGAAATCTGTTCAAACTCCACTATTGGGTGCCAAGAGCCAACAAAAGCATCTACAATGGCTTCTTTCTCCATTCGTTTTATCTTCTCCTCTAGGAGAAAGGGGTCTGTGTAAAGGGATGTTGAGCGGTGTCTAACCCATTCGCTTTGAAGCCTAACAACCGATGCGAGGCGGTTTATTGCCTCTGCGTCTAGGCATAGGTCTTCAGGCTGCTCCCACTCTGGGAAAAACTCCCTAACAACCCTAATTATCTCGTCCACATCCACCAGAAAGGGGTCTAGGGAGCGCTCCTCAACAGCTCGGCACATCTCAATAACCCGCTGAAGCCTCTCCCGCCCAATTTTGACGCGTTCCCGCTTTGACTGCATTAGGCAACCTCTTTGATTATCGACTTTCCTTCAACATTCTGAACAGTAATAATGTTAACATTATCCTTCGCGAAAGTCACTTGGCTTGGAGTAATCACCACATATTGAGCGTTCGCATTCTTAACCATTGAAATCAGCATTTGAGCTATTATTTCTCGGTTCTTCGGGTCCATGTGCACATCGTACTCGTCCACTGCGCGGAAGGGCGAGCGCACATGCTGCTGCAAAGCCAACAAGAAGCTCATGGTGGCTGTTGTTCTTTCGCCTCCGCTCTGCGTGTAAGCATTAAGCGGCACTGGTTTTCCACCCTTAAACCCCACAAGAATTTCAAGTCCAGCCGCCTCAATGTCATGCTCATTCACAAGCCTAACCTCGCCAACAGCCTGAGAACTCACCAAAATCTTCTGATACTCCAAATTTACACGGTCTAGAAGGTTTTGGATTACTGTTCGCCAAGCTTGCATCCGAGCCTTAACCTCTTCTAAAGCTTTTTCACGGTTTTCAGCCACTAGCCGCGCTTTCTCCTTAAGCTCCAAGTAAAGCTGTGAGTAAGACTCGTACATGCGTTCCACATCTTCTGAAACTCCAGCCAAAGCCGCCAAGTGCCCATCAATGACACGGATTTCATCTAAGATTTCGCCAACACTCTTAACTACGGCGATTCTTGGTCCAGTTTCCTCAGCCCTCTTAACAGCCACATCCAGCTGGGCTTTTGCATCTTTAAGCGCTTTGTCCAAACCCTCAATGTTTGCCTTCGAATTTTCCATCCTATAATTTAAAAGTGCAAGCCTAACCCGAGCGTCAAGAATCTGGCTTCCAACCTTCTCCATCTGCTCCTCAAGAATCCGCGTCTCCGACAGTTTTCTGCCCAGCTCCTCATCAAGCTTTGAAACCTTCAACCGCGAGCTTTCTATAAGCTCCTTTAAGCTTTCAGTTTTTAAAAGCTTCAAATGCTGTTTGCCGCTTTGAGCCTCGTTTTCTATGAAGGCTGCCTCTGCCAGTAGCTGTTCACAAAGCGAGACTGTGGCTTGGCTTCCAGCTTTTTCCCGTTCGAGAGCTATGGTTTCGTTGAGGCTTCTCTTCCATTCGCCCTTAAGCCTTTCAAGCTGGCTCTGCTGTGTTTGAAGCTGTTCATGGGCGATTTTGGCTTCTCCTTCAATCTGCCTTAACAGGGATAATTCTTCCTCAAGTTTTGCCTCTAAATCTTTAACCATGTCTTCTCTTCGGTTTACCTCAGCCCAGGCAAGTTCTCGCTCCAAGAAGTGCCTCTTAGCCATCAACTGCTTCTTCTCTTGAAACCTTTCGTATTGCTCTCTCCAATAGTTGAGGGTCTGCTCCGCCGACTCCAAAAGCTTGCTTATGGACTCTTCTTGGCTTAATATGCGAGTGAGCTTTTTCTGGGCTTCCAAAACGTTTTCGCGGTAAGCCTCAAGCCCAACAGCCGCCTCGACCATTTTCAGCTTATCTTGGGGGGAAAGCACTGTAAACTGTTCCACCATGTTCTGATGCATAATAATAAGCATGTTGTCCGGGTCAACGCCCAGCCTAGCCAAAAGCCTCTCCACGTCCTGCTTTGAAGCAGCCCTATTCTCCAACTCAAACCAGTACTTGCCATCCCGCCTCAAAACCCTCGTCAAAAAAATCTGGTCCTTGTTAAACTTTGGAACTGGGCGTTTCCCGCCCCTCTTAGAATTATCAAGTATAAGCGTAACACGGGCTTGATCCTTACCCCAACGGATCAAGTCGCTGAGCTTCCTGGAACGCTCAGTGTAAGACTGCCCAAGAGCCACAGAAATAGCCAACAAAAGCGAGGACTTCCCAGCACCATTGGGACCACAAACCACGTTCACTCCGGGTTTAAAGGGCACCCTAGCATACTCATAGCTCATGAAGTTTTCAAGGATCACCTCGCTGACTAGCATCTGTTTTCTTTTCCTCTAACGCCTTGCCCTTATGCAGTATAAAATAGAGGATAAAAACTCTTATTAAAACAATTAGGCAACTTGCAACTAAGGCGAACCTATATTTTAACAAATTCTTAGACGGATTAAAGTTACTATTGCTACGATTAAAATGCTCAAGCGTAAGGCTTTAGTCTTCAACGCGCCATTATACGTGTTTGGCGATATTAATGGTTGTTGCCGGAAAGGTCTTTCGACTTTCAGAACCGCTTCCCTTGGACGATGTTGCTTCTAGGCTTGAAGGCTACCGTGTTGAAGAATCCTATGAGGAGGGCGACTACAAGTTTACACTTGTAACAGAGGTTGTGGGGCTTCTTCCAAAACCAGATGAGAACATGCTTAGGGGTGTCTACTCCCACGACTACATAATTAACGTTTTCCACAGAGGTAAGGTCGCACCCCTTCCCCGCACGGTTGAAGCCCTCTTCAGCTTCTCCAAACTGGAGGACGCCACATTCCTAACAGTTGTTGAGAAGAAACGCCTAGCCAATTTCATAGCCAACAAAATAAGTGAAATCCTCTTCGACCGTGTCGGCGGAGTGGTGGAAGCCCGCATACCGCCTGAAACCCTCCGCGAGTTTCACCTGAAAAATCCAGAAGACACAAAAATCACTTTTTTCGACAATGTGGATATTCCCAACGTGAACAAGCTTTCGCTTTATGGACCGGACTTGGTGAACACTTCGCTTTTTGAGGATTATTGCAAGCACGGCGACCTATGGTACATGGTGGCAAGATCAAGAGAGTACGGCTATGTGGTCGGCATAACCAGAGACGCCTCAGTAACCATTTTTAACTTAACAGACAAGGAAAAATACCTAGAATATGTGGCTAAAGAGATATATCCGCTAATCCTAAAGTAGCAGCTGGAATCGCCTCTGTAAAGTTAAACCTCCATAAAGCCATTTTTGTGAAACTTTAATAGGGCGATGCCGGAAAATATCATTGCAGAATTGGAGGAAAAATGTTGAAATCTGAAAAGAAGGTGTCCTCATTCGGCTATGGCGCAGGCGCCCTTGCAGTTCTTGTTGCCTCTTTAGGTTTTGCCGCGGTTATTTACAGTGTTAACATAATTACCTTCGATTATCTCAACCTTCTAGCATGGATTTTTGGTCCCTTAGGAGTTTATACGCTATTTTATTCGTTTTTCAGCCGTAAAGACCCGATCTTTTATCTTGTCTGGGGAATTATCATGACGTGCGTTGGCGTTGTTTCAGCAACCTACGCGGTCGTGCCTCCGCTTCTAATCTTGGGGATACTTTTAATTATAATGGCTGTCATAGGTATAGCCGCATATAAGAGGAGTAAGTGATGAGCGGGAAAGAATATTTGGAAAAGGTTCGCGGGGAAAGAAGCCTCCTAGAGAGAATCATGGGCTATATCCCGGGGTATAGGGGATACAAGGAGAAAGAGCTGCGGAGGGAAAGCGACCGCCTCGTCAGGATGGAGGTTGTAAATAGGCTTAGGGACGCGAAAACAATTTTCAGGAGAAGCTTCGCAAATCCGTCGGTTGCCCAGAAGCTTTCTGGAGAGGACACGTACAGGTATGAGGCGCTGTTATCCCGCCTTGACAGGGTGACCCAACGAATAGATAGGGCTGTTGCCGGGTATGCTGGAATGTTTGACGCCGTTAAGGTGCGGGAGGATAAGCTTGACCAGGTTCTTCAGTATGATGTAAACCTTATTGAGAAGGCTGAGTCCATAAGGTTGGATGTTGAAAAAATAGTTAAGATGGATGTTGGCGGGGAAGAGTGGAGGCAAGCCATGGACGGTTTAACATCAAAGGTTGAGGAGCTGGACAGGCTGGTTGACCAGAGGACCGAAATCTTAAGGGGTTTGCAGGGTTAGAGGGAGGTGAAATTTGAATGCCTAAAGTTATAGAGTGGACCGGTGCGAGGGAGGAAGATATCGTTTGGAGATATCCTAATGAAGAGATAGCTTGGGGCGACAACCTAATAGTCCACGAGTATGAGGCTGCAGTCTTCTTTAGAGATGGAAAAGCCTACGACGTTTTTAGGGCTGGACGCCACGTTTTGACGACAGCAAATCTTCCACTTCTCACTAAGATTCTGTCTAAAATTGCCGGTTTTGACAAAGTTCCCTTCAGATGCACCGTAATCTTCATTTCGCTTAAACAGTTTCAAGGAAGGTTTGGCGCCCAAAGCCAGACAAAGGAGCTTGCCCCAATAAAGTTCTTTGGCAGTTTCTGGTTTAGGGTTGAAGAGCCGAACCTCTTTGTCAACGAGGTGGTTGGCGGACAAGGAGCCTTCACAACCGACAAGCTTCAAGACTTTTTGAGGGGATACTTCAACGAGAGGCTTATTGACACTTTAAGCCAATACTCGCTTGCAGAGGTTTATGGCAAGCTGGACGAAACAAGTCTAGTGGCTAAAAACGCGCTTTTCGACGCCCTCTCAAGAATAGGTCTTGAGCTGATAGACGTCAAATTTGAAGGAATCGACACAACACCGGAATGGAGGGATAGGCTGTTCTACGTGAAAACTGGTGTTGCAGCCACAGAAGTTCTAAGAATGGAGACGGTCCAAAAATCGGCTGAAAGCCTATCCAAAAGCCCGGGAGCGGCGGTAGGGGCCGGGGCAGTGATCCTTCCACAAGTGCTTCAGCCAGCACCGGCACCAGCACCGGCGGTGCCCATGGTACTATGTCCAAAATGTAATTTCCAGAATCCGCAGACAGCCAAATTCTGTAGCAATTGTGGCGCGCCACTGCAAGTGGCGGCTGGGGGAGTTAACTGCCCTAAATGTGGAACAGCAAATCCTGCTGGAGCCAAGTTCTGCTCCAACTGTGGAAACCCGCTGCAATCAACCGTTAAGTGTCCAAAGTGTGGAAGCGAGGTTCAAGCCGGGGCTAAGTTCTGTCCAAACTGTGGAGAAAAACTCGCTTAGACTCTCTTTCCTTTTTCCTTTATTTTGTTCTTTTATTTTGGAGGAGTTTAAGCCTTAATTAGCGGTGACTATAAAGGGTTGAGTATGGGTGGCAGCCTTAAAGGTTTATGGCTAATTGTTTTAAGCGGCTATCCCGTTTCTGGCAAAACCATGCTTGCTAAGAGGCTTGTCGCCGACTACCCCTATATAGCCAGAATGGGGGTTGACGAGTTGAGGCAAATGCTCTTTTATGAAAGTTTTCCATGCCGAGACGAATTTCTCGTTTATTCGCTTATTGCCGAAATGCGGGATGTCCTTCTAAAGAAGGGCTACAGTGTCGTTATAGACTCAACAGCCCCAGACAATGTTACCCGCGAATTTCTTTTAACATCAAAGGTTTCACCCGTCAACAGCCTACTCGTAGTTCTCAATGTTGAGAAGGAAATTTTGATGGAGAGGAGCATTGAGCGGTTCGGCACAACCCGCCCCATAGACGCTTACGATAAGCGCTGGGAAAACCCAAAGGGCGAAATAGCCATATTCAAGTTTAAGAGCAACACGCCGGAGGAGTTTGAAGCCTATTACACCCGCCTAAAAGAGCTTCTGGAAAGCGAAACCCACCCCTTCAAACCAGAATTCCAACAAAGAATCCTAACATTAAAAGAGATAAGAAAAGCCCTCAAAAACTTCCTCAAGAAACGTCAATAGCCAAAATAGAACGCCTTACAAATCTTACTTTTGGACGTTCTCACATCCTTTATTAATAGGTTAGTCCACTCCCTCGCCCGTTTCATAGTTTCCGTCTCTTTTAGAATAGAGCCTTTCTCAATTCCGCCAGCCTTTGCCGAAAAACCTATGAAAGGCCAGAAGCGCGAGGTAACTGGTTTCATTTGCATCATTAATGCAAACTCTTGTAAGTGATGGAGAATTTGGAAGGCGTTGAAGCTGCTGCCTGAAGCCGAAACGGCTACCAGTAGGCATGGCTTACCCTTTAATGGATTTTTATCTTCGCCGTGTCTTTCTTGGGTGAAATAGTCTAAGCAGCTTACTCTTTCAAGAAATGCTTGAAACTTTGATGGAACATAAAAGTAGAATGGACATGCCAATATTATCTCGTCAGCTTGTGTCATTTCGGCGAAAAGCTTCTGGAAGTCATCGTTTAGGGCGCATTCGAAAGGTTTTGGTGCACATTTTTCGAAGCATAGTTCACATGGTTTAATGTTTAACTCTGCCATCTGAACAATTTTTGTTTCATGGGAGACATTTCTTAACATTTCCCTTATCAGAAGATAGGAGTTCCCGTCCTTTCTATTAGAGCCAACAACGCCTAAAATCCTCATAATTCACCACAACTGAAACTAATTTTCTTGATTGTTGTAGAAAAATTTTCCTAAGTTTTTTATGTTTGATCGACTAACTACCTTATGTTGGAGGCTAAAAGATTTGGAAGCTTATATTTTGATAAATGCTGAGGCTGGCATGATTTGGGAGGTTGCAGAGGCAGCCCTAAAAATTGACGGTGTTAAGATGGCTCACGCTGTGACTGGACAGTTTGATGCTATTGTTTATGTGGAGTTTGCGAAGGTTGAGGAGCTTGGAAAAATAATTGAGAGGGTTCAGCAGATTAGGGGTGTTCGTCGCACACAAACCTTGATTGCTGTTCCACCGCCCATAAGAAAATAGTCAGCATGTTGCTTTAGCCCAACGCCTAAATTATTCCAATCCAACTGCCGATGGCTTCCCCAAAATATGCGAGGACGGCGAAAACTATCAGCCTAGGCATAAAACTCAAAACAAGAAAGGTTTTGATGCTTGTTTTTAAAAGTCCACAGACCCGAGCCAAGAACTCCACCGGCAGAAATGGAACCAAACCAAAAAGAGTATAAAGAATCCAGCCCCAACGGTTCCATAAGAGCGTGGCTTCTTCAAGTTTTTCAGCTTCAAATTTCTTGGTTACGAATGGTCTTCCTAGGCGATAAGCCAAAAAATAGTTTATTGTCATGCCTGCTGTGAAGCCGGTTGTTGCGGCAACCACTAGCGGTATTGGATGAATTCCTAAGGATGCTGCCGCCACCACAAGTGCTGGGCTCCCAAGCGGAATGACTGTTCCAGCAAGTATAGTGGCGAGGAAAACGCCTAATACGCCATAATTCCTTGCAAAAGCCTTCACATCCGAAATAATTTGGAAACTGCCAATATTCACAGCTTTGAAGATGAATATTGCGGCTATTCCTATGGCGAGAAAAATTAGCCCAACGATTATGGCGGATTTAACCCATGAAGTCTTAATTACATCTGAAAAATTTTGCTTTGCTTCTTTTTCTGCATTCTGCGGTTTCTTCAAAATTCTATTCCTTCCCTCGCTTGACATCCCCTCTTGAAGGGATGTTTAACTTCCCGCATTTCCGTGACGAGGTCTGCAACATCAATTATTTCTTTTGGTGCATAACGTCCAGTTAAAACCAGCTCCACATGTTTTGGCTTGCTTTTAATAAGTTCCAGTACCCTTTCTAAGCTTATGAGTTTAAGGTTTAATGCCACATTAATCTCGTCTAGTATGACTAGGTCGTATTCTCCACTTTTGATGGTTTTTTCTGCCAGTTGGAAGGCTTCTTCTGCAAGCCTAACATCCTCTTTTGATGGCGGCTGCGTTGTCACAAATTTTCCCCTTCCAAAGGCTTTCAGCGTTAGGTTTGGCAGCCTATCCACAATGTAAAGTTCTCCATAGTCAAATCCGCCTTTGATAAATTGTACGATGTAGACTTTTAATCCTCTGCCTATAGCCCTTAAAGCCAGTCCAAAGGCTGCTGAAGTTTTGCCCTTTCCATCTCCGGTGTAGACTTGTACAAGACCTTTTTCAAGTTTTGGCATTGGTTTTTCAGCCTTCTACTCAAACATTTGGTTTAGGAGTTTTTCAGCAGCCGAAGCTGGGTCTATTTCGCGGTCAACAATCCGCCTTAAAATTTCCTCGAAGCGTTTTTCCCTCTTTAGCTTCTCAATTATTGAGCTTGTTACTTTATCTTTTATGGCTTCAACAAGCTCCGCCTCAGCCTTCTCCAAGCTTCTTTTGTGCAATATCCCTTTCTGGAGGTACTGCCAATGCTCCTCTATCTTCTCAATGAGTTGTGGCACGCCTTCTCCTGTGAGGGCTACTGTCTTTACTACTGGCGGCGTCCAAGCCTTCTCCTTACTATCCAATTGTAGCATGGCTTGAATATCCATGACAGCTTTGTCGGCGTTTTCGCGGTCAGCCTTATTGACAACGAATATGTCGGCAATTTCCATTATCCCAGCCTTTATGGCTTGAATCTCGTCGCCAAGCCCAGGAGCATGAATAACAATTATTGTTTGCGCCACCTTGATTATCTCCACTTCCGATTGTCCAGCGCCAACAGTTTCAACAATTATCACGTCTCTTCCAGAAGCGTCCAGTATTTTTACGGCATCTTTTGTGGCTTTGGCTATTCCTCCAGGATTGTTTCTTGTCGCCATGCTGCGAATAAAAACGCCATCGTCTGTGCTCAACTCTTGCATGCGGATTCTGTCGCCTAGGAAGGCTCCGCCAGTAAAGGGGCTTGTTGGGTCGACGGCTATAACGCCAACAGTCTTGCCTTTCCGTCTATATTCGCGGACCATTTTTTCTATTAGGGTGCTCTTTCCAGAGCCTCCTGGACCAGTCAAGCCTATTATGTGGGCTTTTCCAGTGTGGGGATAAACTGCTGCGATTAGGCTTTGGGATTCTTCCGGGCTGTTCTCAGCCATAGTTATGGCTCTTGCTATGCTTCTTTTGTCCCCGGCGAGCACGCCTTTAGCTATTTCCTCAATTTTCTGCAATGGTTTTTACCGGCTTTTCCTATCTTCTTTTCGAAGCATTCTCTAATACATACTTAATAATTGTTTCAGTTGGGGTTCCGGGTCCAAAAACCTCTCTTATCCCAATTTTTTTAAGTTCTGGAATGTCTTCCTCTGGGATTATGCCTCCGGCAAACACTAGAACGTCTGTTAAGCCCTTCTCTTTTAGCAGTTCCATTATCCTTGGGAAAAGTGCCATGTGTGCCCCTGACAGAATGCTTAATCCAATGACGTCAACGTCCTCCTGCAAGGCTGTTTCAACGATTTGCTCCGGCGTCTGCCTAAGTCCAGTGTAGATTACTTCCATTCCAGCGTCGCGTAGGGCTCTTGCAACAACTTTTGCTCCTCTGTCGTGGCTGTCCAGTCCTGGCTTGGCTATTAGAACCCTTATTTTTCTTCCACTTTGCATGTGCTTCGCCCCTTTCATAATTCAGATTTTAGATTATTATTAGTTCTTTGTATTCTCCGTAAACTTTTCGCAGGACATCTACAATCTCGCCTAGGGTGGCGTAAGCCTTAACAGCCTCAATAATGGTTGGCATGAGATTCTCATCCTTCTCAGCCGCGTAGTGAAGTTTTTCCAGCACTTCCTTAACCTTTCTGTTGGCGCGTTCCCTCCGCAGTTTCTGCAGCCTTTCTATCTGCTTTTTCTCAACGCTTGGGTCAACCCTTAAAAGCTTAACTGGGATTTCTTCCCCTTCTATGGTGTATTCGTTTACGCCTACCAATATGCGTTTTTTCTCATCTATTTCCCGCTGATAGCGGTAGGCGCTGTCGGCTATTTCTTTCTGGAAGAAGCCTTTCTCTATGGCTGGGATTACCCCTCCCATGTCGTCGATTTTCTGGATGTATTCCATGGCTTTCTCCTCCATCTCGTTGGTTAAAGCCTCAACATAATAGGAGCCTGCCAATGGGTCAACGGTGTTTGCTACTCCACTTTCGTAGGCTATTATCTGCTGGGTTCTTAACGCCACTCTAACGGATTCCTCTGTTGGCAGACACAAAGCCTCATCGAAGGAGTTTGTGTGCAGCGACTGGGTTCCACCGAGAACGGCGGCTAAAGCCTGAATTGTTGTGCGGACAATGTTGTTTAGGGGCTGCTGTGCCGTTAGGGTACAGCCGGAAGTTTGGACGTGCATGCGCATCCACATGGAACGCGGGTTTTTGGCGTGGAAACGCTCCTTCATTATCCTAGCCCATAGGCGTCTGGCGGCGCGGAACTTGGCAATTTCCTCAAAGAAATCGTTGTGGGAAGCGAAGAAGAAAGATAAGCGGGGTGCGAATTCATCCACTTTTAAGCCTCTTTTAAGGGTTTCCTCAACGTAGGCTATACCATCATAAAGGGTGAAAGCCAACTCTTGAAGTGCGGTGGCACCCGCCTCTCGGATGTGGTAGCCGCTGATGCTTATGGGATTCCACTTCGGCAAGTGCCTAGCACAGTATTCTATGACATCCACTGAAAGCTTAAGCGAGGGCTTAGGCGGGAAAATGCAGAGCTTCTGGGCGAAGAACTCCTTCAAATTGTCGTTTTGGGTTGTGCCGCCCAATTTTTCTCTTGGAACGCCTTGCTTGTCGCCCACGGCGATATACATGGCAAGTAGAACAGATGCTGGACCATTAATTGTCATGGAAGTTGTAACCTTGTCCAGCGGTATGCCGTCAAAGAGTACTTCCATGTCTTGAAGCGATGATATGGCTACTCCGCAGACGCCCACCTCTCCCCTAGCCATCGGGTGGTCGGAATCATAACCCATAATTGTTGGATAGTCAAAAGCCGTGCTCAGTCCGGTTTCGCCCTCGCTTAATAGGTATTTGAAGCGTTTGTTAGTGTCTTCCGCTGTGCCGTAGCCGGCGAACATCCGCATTGTCCATAAGCGTCCACGGTACATGGTGGCGTGCAAACCCCGCGTGAAGGGATACTCGCCTGGAAATCCCAAATCCTTCATGTAATCCATTTCTTTGATGTCTTCTGGCGTGTACAACCTTTTAATCGTCATGCCAGAATGGTTCTTGAACTCTTTTTGGCGTTCTGGGCAATGCTTAATCCAGTTGGGCAGTGTTGATTTTTCCCAGCGTTCTCTTTCCTTGGCTATTTCCTCAATCTTCTGCCTATCAAACATGATGTGCTAAACCTCTACACAAGCGGTTTTGTCTAAAATATTGGCGTCAAGCCTAAAAAGTTATTTCTTAAAACAAGCCATGAAACAATGGTCTAAACGGGTGAATATGCGTATGGCTTTAAAGCGGAAAGGCTTTTCCACAAGGGCTGTGCATGGCGGTGAAAAACCCGACGCCGTTGGGGCTGTTTCCACGCCAATTTATGAAACCTCAGTTTTCGCCTTCAAAAGCACTAGACGGCTAATCGACGTTATAAGCGGAAAGGCTGAGGGCTACTTATACACGAGATTCGACAACCCCACTGTGCGGGCTGTTGAAAAGAAAATGGCGCTTCTGGAAGGATCGGAGGATGCGGCTGCCTTCGCGTCTGGGATGGCGGCTATAACAACGGCTATATTCACAACGGTTTCGAAGGGCGACCATATTGTGGCTTCAAGAGACCTTTACGGTGGAACCCTAACCTTCTTCCAAGAATTTCTGCCAAGGTTCGGAGTTGAAGTAAACCTTGTAGACGCCACCGACATGGGCGAAGTGGAAAAAGCCGTAAAAAGGAACACAAGAGTTGTTTATGCTGAAACTCCAACCAATCCGACATTGAAAATTGTGGATTTGCCGCGCTTGGCAACCCTAGCCAAAAAACATGGCATAACAACGGTTGTCGATAGCACCCTCGCAACACCATACAATTTAACACCAATAAAGTTTGGCATAGACGTAGTCGTCCACAGCGCCACAAAATACTTGGGCGGACACAACGATGTAACCGCCGGCATTGTCTGCGGCTCAAAAGAATTCATCCAAAATTTAAAGCGAAACAGAAAGATTTTGGGCGGAACCCTCGACCCAGCGACGGCTTGGCTTCTACTAAGGGGCTTGAAAACACTCACATTAAGAATGGAAAGGCACAACAAAAATGGAATGAAAGTAGCCCAATTCCTAGAAAAGCATCCAAAAGTCGCCAAAGTCTACTATCCCGGTTTGCCGAGCCACCCGCAGCACAGCCTAGCCAAAAAGCAGATGCGAGGCTTCGGCGGAGTTGTAAGCTTCGAAATAAAAGGCGACTTTGAGAAAACAGTGCGGTTTGTGGAAAGCCTAAAACTATGCCTTTTGGCGGCAAGCCTAGGCGGAACAGAAACCCTGGCAACACAGCCAGCCACATCATCCCACTACTTCATAATTCCGGAACAACGCCGAAGGCTTGGCATAACAGACCAGCTGGTACGCCTAGCCCTAGGAATAGAAGACCCAAAAGACATAATAGCAGACTTAAAACAAGCCCTAAACAAAATATAACAAAGACCCTTTAAAATAGCCTCAACCGCCAACCAGCGTTCTTTTAGTCATCGCTAACAGAAAATTCGGGCATTCAATGATATGAGGGAAGTTGCTTTGCATGGAGATTTGCCTTCAAATTCCTTCCTCCGCTCTGAGTTTTGTAACCTACGTTTAAACTCTCGTTTATGAATGTGCGCTAGTCTTATATGAATGAAATGCAAAAATACATTTGAGTTTGGATTAGCCTCGCGAGGGGTGGGCTTTTTGTGTGGTGTTTGGAACATTTATTTCGGTTTGATTGGCATAAACTTGGGCATTATTTTGCTTGGGACTGTTTGTTTAGTCTTGGCAATTATTCAAAAACAGAGGGTGAAGCGAACCTGCCTTTTTGATGTTTGTTTTCTGCTTTTTCTGGTGGGGTTTCTTTATCCCACTTTACATGGGAGGTTATTGCAGTTTATCTTCCCAATTTCGCTTCCAGAAAAGCCGCTTGTAGACAACAATTTAACTTTCAATTATGCATTGACAAACCTGTTAACTTTTCTGCTTTTTCCAGCGGCGCTCTTGATCCTATTGAGGCGTGATGTTTCTTTGAGCGAGATCGGTTTAAAAGTTCAAAACCTTAAGCAGACAGCACTTTACGCCTTCTGTGGGGTGATTTTCATAGCGGCTCTCTTCTTGTTCTCGAATTTGTTTTTTGGTTTCAGATGGATCAACGGATACACTGTCGAAGGCGTTATTCTATGGATTTTGTTCGTCACAGTTATCTCGATTTTCACTCAAACCTTATTTTTCACAGGAATATTGTTCAATGCACATTTAAATTATGAGAACGGCTTCTTGCTAGCAGTAATTTCAATATTGGCTAATCAATTGTTCATATCAGCCCTGCTGCCTTGGATTGCCATAAACATTGCTGGCTCAGCTGCAAAAATTGTGGTTACATGGAAGACTCGCAACATTTACAGTGCTGTATTAATGAGCATTGCTTCAAATCTAATTGACATCACACTCCAAATCTTATAGTTGCGTTGCGCGATGAGCCCACTTTATGGAACCAAAAATCAAAGGAAAATTTAAACCTCGTTTAAACCTAACCCCGCGCCTCTCAACAAACCCACATGCTCCTCGATGATATTTGCAAAATGTTCTTCCGTTAGTCGCTGTTAAGAGAACGTTTGCTTTTGAATTTATGGAAAATTAAGGAACATCTAATGTGAACTGATTTTCAACGTTTTAGATTTTTATGGAAAGTTTAATTAGAGTATGTGTCCATTAGCTTGCGAGGAAAATTTGTGGATAAAAGTTGCAGACTAGCCCTAATCGCAATGTTGACAGCACTTTTGCTGTTTGGCTTGTCCTTAGTGGCTAACGTTAAAACCGTCAAGACCTGGAGCGGAACCATAACCATTAGGGCGGATGGAACTATAGAACCATCTGACGCGCCGATAATAACCTACGACCACGTCACTTACACATTGACCGGCAACATAACAACCTCCGGCGACGGCATCGACGTGGAACGAGCCAATATCATAATTGATGGGGCTGGCTACACCATAGAAGGAAGCGGCGGGGCAGCTGGAATATACCTTATGGAAATCGAGAATGTAACTGTCAAAAATTTAATCATTACCCGCTTTGACTATGGAATCTGGCTTGAAGGCGCCGTCAACTGCACCATAATCGGCAATACGCTGATAAACAACACTGAGAACGGCATGGAAATTTGGTGGGGATCAGACCACAACCGCATAGTTGGAAACAACATAATAGACAACAATTGGACCGGCATCCACATTGGAGATTCTTGTAATAACATTTTCTATCATAATAATTTCATAGGCAATAAAGAGCACGTTGGAAGCGATGGATCGGCAAACTTTTGGAGCAGCGGCAATCCATCAGAAGGCAACTATTGGAGCGATTATGAAGGCGAGGACTCTGATGAGGATGGAATAGGCGACACGCCATACTATATCACAGAGGAAAACTTTGACAATTATCCCCTAATGGGGCCTTTCAGAAGCTTCAGCACGCCGCTTGGCTTCAATGTTGACATAGTTTCCAACTCAACAATAGACTATTTCCAATACTTCACCTCCAACGGAACAATTGTAATACATGCCTCTGAATCGCAAATAGGGCAGACCCACGGGTACTGCAGAATCACGATACCGCATAGCCTTATGCAACCGCCATTCATCATAAAAGTAAACGACGTTCAAGTGGAGTACACGCTGATATTTGAGAATGAAACATTAAGCATCATCTATTTCACCTACCCCCACTCAACGGTAGAAATAACAATCGTTCCAGAATTCCAAACACTTATGGCGCTTTTGCCTTTGTTAACGCTTCCCACAGCCACAATAACCGTCTGGCGGAAAAGAGGAAAGCACTGCTGAAGGGGTTAAGCCACGGCAAAAGAGTTGAATTCGACGATAAAAAGAGGATAGGGTGTAGGCTATTCGGCTGGTTTGAAGTAGGCTATGTCGTTTATTGAGGCTTTTCTTTCGCTGGGCGGTTTGAAAACTGCTTCAACCTTCATTCCAATGTAGACTTTTTCTGTTTCGCTTATTTTGTGGATTATTCCGCCGTGGGTGCCCTCAAACTTTATTAGCGCGTATATTTGGGGTTTTTCAAGTTTTTTGCCGTCGATGTCTATTGTGGCTATTGTGTATGTGTAGACTTCGCCTATTTTGCCAACATCAACCCACTCTTCAAGCTTTGCGAAACATTTCTCGCAGTAAAGCCTTGGCGGAACAAAGATAACGCCGCATTTTGGGCATTTAGCCCCTATTATGCGGGCGTTTTCCTTAATCTCTTTGAGGAAGCGTTCTCCGGCAATGCCGAGCGTGTAGCGGTAGTCTGCTTCCATGTGGCCTATCCAGTGGCGGGCATCAAACGGACTGGTTATCTTTTCAAGGCTCATGGGTTTTCACTCCTTTACTAGTTTGAAGTATTTTATGTCTGTGATGGCGCCTGTGCGCTCTTCTGGCGGCTTCCAGACGGCTTTTACTCGCATTCCGATTTTGATTTCTTTCCAGTCGCCATACTCCTCTATGCGGTGGACTATGCCCATGCCTTCAGAGGCGCCGTCCAAGTTTATGATAGCCACCACTATGGGCTCCTTCAGCCTAGAAGCGTCAGCCGCTAAGAACGAGACTGAGAATGTGTTGATTACGCCAGTATCCTTCACATAAGTCCACCCATCCGTCGGCTTAAAGCAC
>JAVZJU010000001.1:0-165079 GCA_038870595.1 Bathyarchaeia archaeon | reverse complement strand
AGTTGGTTTCGCAGTTAAGATGGCTGCAGTTCCAGTTCACATGTGGTTGCCCGACGCACATTCCGAGGCACCTGCACCCATGTCTGCATTATTAAGCGGCGTAATAATCAGCGCTGGTGCTTACGCAATACTACGTGTATCTCTAGGGACAGTTTTTCCAGCAGTTATGGCAACAGGTTTTGGAAACATGTTCCTACATGGATTAACTACTTTTGGAATAATATCAGCCTTTTTCGGCTCCTTAATCGCCTTGGTGGAAACTGACATAAAACGGATAATCGCCTATTCTAGCATAGCCCACATGGGCTATGTTCTCTTTGGGCTTTCACTCTTTCCATTCCAAGAACCCGTCACAGGTACAGTCTTACACCTTGTGAATCATGCTGTAAGTAAAGGCTTATTCTTTTTGTCGGCGGGCGCTGTTATGAAACAGCTTGAGGTTCGCGATATACGTGAAATGGGCGGGCTTGCGGGAAAAATGCCAATTACAGCTACGGTTTCTACAATAGCAGCGTTAAGTATTGCGGGAATACCACCATTTGCATGTTTCATGAGCGAATTTCTGATATTTGTTGGAGCATTTCAAACAATCAAAATTGACAACTTTTACCTCATTCCAACAGCACTGATGCTTGTAGCCACAGTTTTGTCTCTAGCCTACGCTTTAAGATTTTTAAGCCATGTCTTCCTTGGCGAAACAAAACACGAAAAAATTTCCGACGCTCCCCCCTATATGAAGTCAGCCATGATTATTCTAGCCGTGCTCACAGTTATCCTTGGAGTATGGCCCACGTTCTTCATACAACTAATCTCAAGCATAAGCTTTGTCTAGTGAGGAACGCAGATGATAGAGCTTTCGGATGCATCTTTACCAATAATCGCCTTCGTTTTGTTTTCTCTTTTAACGATTCCAGTTGTTAAAATTACTCGCAAAAAAGGAAACGCGAAAAATGTTTTGATTCTTTGGTTCTTAACAATTTTCGTTATTGCCGGTCTGACCGTGGCGAACCTTGCACTGAAATATTATGCTGAACCATCCCCTCAGCCTTTTATAAACCTGTCACTAATTGAAGGTTCTTCAACTATTTTCTCCAGCATGTTTTTGGTGGATGCGGTGTCAGTTTACATGGCGATAATTTTCACGGGCGTAGGCGCAGTTGTTACCGTATACAGCTTTTCCATAGGTTCTGATGGGGGGCTTTCAGAACGCTATTACGCTGTTATGTTAATGATTATTGGCTGCGTTATAGGAACAGCCCTTGCTGGCGATTTATTAACGCTCTTCATTTTTTGGGAAGCAACGGCCGCCGGCTCAAGCTTCTTAATGCTATACCAAAAAACGGCAAAGTCATTGTATGCCACACTAAAGTATCTGGTTATGATAATAATAGCTTCAGCCTTCATAATTTATGGGCTTTCAGTGATTTACGCCCTTACAGGTTCGCTTAATTTTTGGGAGGTAAAACATGCATTGGCTTCTCTTGCGGATAAGCACTTGCTTGAGATGGCATTCATTTTTATTGCTACAGGATACTCGATAGAAGCGGCTGTCGTGCCATTCCACATGTGGTTGCCAGATGCATACACAGCAGCGCCAGCCTCTTCCTCAGCGTTTCTTTCAGCCCTTGTTGATCAAGGAAGCTACTACGTCTTGCTAAGAGTTCTCATCTACATTTTGACCCCACCAACCGTTTTGCCATGGAACTTCTTGTTTGCATTTCTTGCAGCGTTAACCATGGTTGTTGGCAACTTGCTCGCTTTGACCGAAAAAAATGTGAAACGTTTAATCGCTTACATATGCATTGCGGATGTAGGCTACAATCTTGTAGCAATAACAAGCGTAACACCACTAGGCATAATGGGGAACCTCTACTTCTTTCTTATAGGTGGAATAACAACCGCTCTCGCATTCATGACCGTAGGAATATTTAACCGCATGGGCTTCAAAACTTTAGAAGACTTTTCTGGCATTGGAAGAAAAATGCCACTTACAAGCTTAATCCTACTTTTATCAGCTTTTTCATTCGCTGGGGTTCCGCCCTTTGCTGGTTTTATGGCTAAGTATTTAGTTTTTACATCAGCAATAGAAGGCAACCTTGGCTGGCTAGCGGTAATAGGCGTCTTAACCAGCGTCATTCAAGCTGCATACCTTTTGAGGCTAATTAACCACATGTATGGAAAAAAGCTGATGGGAGAAACTGAAACTAAAATTAAAGAACCAAAGAAACTGCTTGTTCCGATGTTCATCCTTGCCATTGCGATAATCGTTTTAGGCGTTTATCCAACAGCAGTTTTAAACCTCATAGACCCAGTAATACAGCAGTTTCCTTTTATGCCATAACTTTCTCTAAATATTAAATGGAGGGTCACAAACGCAGACAAACAGAAATAGGTTGATAGCTTTCGATGATTTAAAACGACTTATAATAGATCATGATTTTTGCACCGCGTGTGGCGCATGTGAAGCCGCTTGTCCAATCCACGCCATAAAACTTGTAGAGAACAAGCCGGATAGGTTGTATGATTGTTCTGAGCATTTGGACACTTGCCCAGTCTGTTATGACATATGCCCGCACACCGACGCACTCTTATATGAAACATTAAGGTTTGTGGCGGATGCACCACATAGAAGAGAAGCATTAGGCTATTATAGGAAGATTCTACTTGCACAAGCAACTAACCCAACAATAAGAGAAGCAACAAAAAGCGGTGGAGTTATAAACGCTTTACTCAATTTCGCCATCAATCAAAAGATAATTGACAGCGCGATTGTTTCAAAGGTTTCTCCAAGCTTACCAATAAAAGTTAAGCCTCAAATAAGCCTCGTGCCAGACGACGCCCTTTCCGCTGTAGACTCAAAAATCATGCCCAGCGCAGTTGCTGAAGCCTTTGGCCGTGCAGTCTTTGAACATGGAAAAGTTCACATAGCCTTCGTTGGCATCCCGTGCCATGTCCTCGCCCTTCGAAAACTTGAAGCTTGGCAACACAAATTTAGCGACAGCTTGGAAATAACAATAGGGCTTTTTTGCCTATGGACTTTCTCAATCGGCCGACTGTTAGAATATCTTCTGCAAGAACATAACGTTACAGCTAACGAAATTAAGAATGTTGACTTGGAAGGAGACAAGTATGTAGTAACCACGGAAAATCGCATATTCCGAATTCACATAGCGAAAGTAAAACCTCACATTATGAACCGCTGCAGAACATGTACAGACTTCACATCTGAACTTGCAGACCTAAGCGTTGGCGGAGCATACCCACTAAAAGACTGGTCAATAATAATAGTCAGAACCAAAAAAGGCGAAGAATTACTTAACCTAGCAGTTGAAAAGGAAATTTTGACAACCAAAGAGATAGCCACAGAACCAGACACACTAGCACACCTAATTAATGTATCAACTCAAAAAAGAAAAAGCGCACTGCAAGAAAGCAGAAACATGGAAAAAGAGGGCATAATAATACCTACAGCTGCGGAGTTTTACATAAAGCCAACACCAATCGAAATCAGCATACTGAAGGAAATGAAAGTAGAACAAATTATGACAAAAAACGTCATCACGCTAACGCCTACAATGACAATAAATGAATTCTTTGACAAAGTGGCAGAGCATCATCACATAGGCTTTCCAATAGTAAGCGAGTCCGGCAAACTCTTGGGAATAGTTACCTTGCAAGACGTAATGAAAGTTCCAAAAGAAAAAAGAAACGAAACATCCCTTGGAGAAATCTGCACAAAAAAATTAGTCACAACTTTTCCAGAAGAATCAGTAGCAGAAGCCTTCGAAAAAATGAACAAACACAACATTGGAAGACTACTGGTCGTCAGCAAGGAAAACAAGGAAACACTGCTTGGAATTCTAACAAGAAGCGACATAACACACGCATTAAGAACCTAACACAAAAAGCAATTAATATCCGAACTATTCCATTAACAGCGACTAATGAATGCCATGATGTTTTGATGTTGTTGTTTTAATGTAGATTTTATATTTTACGGTAGATTGAGTGCTTGTGGGCTGCAAAATCTCAACGAAGGGTATGCTTGATCGACAACGATAGAAAAAGGCTAAGTTTAATTATCAAGAGCGGAGAAAAAATAAGGGAAGGGAATAAATTGAAGGCTGAAAAGATGGAGCAAAAAGCTATAGAGGTTTGCCCACTATGCGGTTCTAAATTGGATTGCGGATACCTGGCTTTTGCTTCGGGAATGGCTTGGAGTAATAAAAAAATTAGTAATTGGTCACTTAAAGGGCTTTTCAGCGGAGAACTAATTGTTGGTAAGGGCCTTGGGCCTCACATATATAACGTCATAGCCTATCGATGTAGAAAATGCAATTTCATAATTTTGAGATATGGAAAGGCTGGTGATCCGGCGGAGGGTTTACTATGAATAAGTGTCTCTTGAGAGTGATGATATCTCAGGTGATAGAGTCATTATTGGTTCAATTGACCCGTCTCTTGGATACGATGAGATTGTGAATGGGACGACAACCCTCATTGTTGCACGGTCCTTTTGACAGGTGAAACAGTATGGAAAATAATGCTGCTGCGAATCACTCCGCTAAGACTTTAGTTCGGCTGCTTTTAATAGTTGGGGTTGCCTTTTCAGCTGCGACCGCTATTTACCTAAGTTCGGAAGGACACGACGTTGGTGTAGCATTCATTATGCTGATTATCTCAATTCTTATAGGCATAATTAATACTACACTAATTTTTTGGGAACAAAGTCATGATAGGAAAAAGTTTTCTAATGTAATGCTATTGCTTCCCATTATTTGCTCCGCTCAGTTTGTTTCGATGGGGCAGTGCTACCAAAAAAGAGGTTTTATTAGGCTCAGGTGTTGATCCAACGAAGTTTTACTCTTTCATTATTTTAGCGATGACTAATAGAATGTCGAGCTATTGTTAGCACCCATTGTTTTATATTTGTGATGTTATGTCAAAGTTATGCGAGTCAGAGTTTTATCGTTTGGCTTGCGGCGAGAAAATTTTAAGGTTTGAAAAACAGTAGACTATATAGAGGGAGCTAAAGTGGGGAGAATTTTTTGCATAAGTCTGAACCGATTTGTAATTTTGTTTCTCTTGGTTATAGTTGTGGTTGCTGGAGTTTTTTGGGCTTTCCAGAAAATTAATGCGCACAAGCTTTGGGCATCGATGCTCAGGGAGTCGCAACGCCTAAGGACTCATCTAGACGCCGTTTATGTGCTCTTGCCAGCCAAATTTAATGGAAGCTTGGATCCCACAACTTCAAACTGGCTTAATGCTGAATTAGTTTATGCAACCAGTTCGTTGACGGAGCTCATTAATTTGGACCAAGGGCATCAAGTCCAATTAGGAAAAATCCTTTACTTAATAGATACCATCAGGGATCCCAACATTGATTTGTCTCGGCTGAACTCTACGGAACAATCAAGAATGATGAACACAATCCATGATATTGGACAGAAAGTTGCACAAGCCTACTGGAGTATACTCAACTATACAAGCGTAGACAGCATAAATGGACCACCCTTCTGGTATTTCGGCCCAGCACCACCAAACGAAACTATATTGGAAGAAGCAGCACAACTAGCGCTTAACTTAACAGAGGAAATTAAGCAAATTTAAAAACGTGAACCATAATTACACTTCTGGTTCTGTTAGGAGACACTAACAGAAAAAATTTGATATTAACACCCATCTAAACTAAACTTACAATTAGCTCTTAGACTTGCCAAAATTTACTGGATGTTTTATGAAATTGTATGGTATACGTTATTTATATATAGAAACTAGAGTATTCTTTCAAAAAACTTATATATTCTTCAGAGTTCTTTTATGTAATGAAGATCACCAGAATACGGCAAAAATAGAAAATTAATAGTGATACTGACTATAATAATAAACATTAAAATCTTTACGAACCCTTTAAGGAATTAAAGGATTTATGAATTTATTTATTGCAATATTCGGGGAGAGATCTCCGAGATCATCTGGTGGTCTTCACCAGATGATATCTGCGGTGCGGCCTGGGGAATGACCGTGAACCAGGTCCCGCAGTTTGATGGGTAAAAATGTTAGAGCATGTATAATTCTTCAAAAGAAGGGTCTTTTTGGCATGGGCAATGAAACCTTTTGCGGCGCAAATTTCTTGCTTTTATATGGGCCTCTTTCACTTGCTTATTATAATAGTCTGGTATAAAGAGCACAGTAGGATTAGCCATTCGTGGGTTTCGCGGATAAGCGTGTTGTAGAAGTTTTTTTAAATACTTCTCAATATAGGGTTCTGATCCCTGAAAATCTTTGTCGATTATAATGGTATCTCCATCGTAAAATATGGGTGTAACTGCTTTAAAGATTAGAATTGCACATACCTTCTCAAACCAGTTTTTTGTGTTTTTAGTGCATTTTTCTAATTCGTTATGTTTCTCAACTGAAATATATATGGCCTGAGATTTTTGTCCACTTTTCTTAGATCTTCTCGCAGCCATAACCCATATAGGAGGATTTTTGACGTGCCCGCTACTATCAACCCCTATAATGGTCACGTTTCATCGCCGGATCTAAAAGCCTAAGTTCTAAGACCCGTTTTAATTTTTTTAATTAATTCTTGATGCCTTCTGCTATATTCTGTTTTATATCCTTTTTTAAGATAAATAGAAATCGCAGTCATTTTCTTTTGAGGGTCCACACGGGAGGGTATACTGGAAAGGGCCATAAAACTAATTCCAACAGGTTCTTTAGCAACAGGACCTTTAGTCAACTGAAGCGCCAACCTGACTGCATCATTAATTGCACTGGCAGCTGCTATTAATTTCAATTTTTCCATTCTTGATAGTTTAATCAAGCAAAGTGTTAGCAACTTTTCCATTCTAATACCGCGACTCACGGTAATTAATTGCCCATCCCTGTCTGTAGTTAAAATCATTCCTTCCTCTTCCTTCTTAATACGCTCTAAAACATCTAGTTTTTTCTCTCTGCCAACCCTAATAAAAATGGCCTCCATACTTCCAAGAATAGGAATTTCAAGGGTATCAGCATATAATTCATTAACGTGAGCGTTTGCGATGTCTGTAGCAATATTTACTGCAGAACAAGCAAGAAAAATAGCGTCACTTAATCCTATTACATCGAATTCCTCCGCTTCCATTAAATTTCGAACAACTTTTTCCGCCAAATTGCTGACTTTCAAAGAAAGATCTTGAGGTTTTATGATTAACAGTTTATTTTCACTCATACTAATACCACTTAACGACTATCTTTCACTTTTACATATAATTATTGCTGTTATCGTGATCGCTTTAGTAACCAGTGCATAATTTTGTTAGTAACGTCTAAACGAAAACTTTTCATTAGGAAATGTGTTGGTGGCCTCGAGTTTTCCATGTTGATGATGCGACGTACACTATGTTGAAGATGTTTAGAAAGTTGGCAAGTGTTTTTGTTTGTGCGAGTTTGCGGAGGGCTCTTCTATTGCAAAGTAACTCTAGAGTTACTTGCCCATCAACATCATTTGTCGCGGAATAAAATTTGGGAAAATTGTTTGGCTTAAGTTTTCGCTCACACTCGAGCCAAAGTAGCCTAAACGTTAGATCCAGCCACACAACCCCAAAAACCTCAACAATAAAGCCTCACGATTCGCTTAACTTGTTCCTTGGAATAGCCTTTCTCTAAGAGTAGCCTCTCCACCTCTTTGAAGACGCTTTTTCTTAGGGCCTTATCGTTAATGTAGGAAGTCATTCTGTATCACATTTATCTCTTTTATCGTTAAGATAATTATTATGACAAATCTTATAAACTTTACCTTTATTATAACAGATATCTGTGGTGATAATGCCCACGATACACGTTTCAGAAGAAACTCATACTGAACTGAGAAAGGTTAAGGGTGAACTCTTAGCCAAGAATGGGCGCGACAGGTCTTTCGACGAAGTTATAGCTGAACTAATCGCTTGTTGGAAAAAGACAAAGGAAAAATGAAGGGGTCGGCTAGCTTTTTAGTTAAATAAGGGCTAGTAGTTAACGCGCCCGTTTTTCTCGGCTGACTTTTACGCCAAGCTTCCTGCTTTCCTCAGCCTTTCTCCACGTGAGACAAGGGGACTTGCTTAAAAGTTATGCTAGCATGACTTTGAGGTTGTCACGTGTGAGTTTGTGAAAGTTATCCTATGGTATTTGAGGTGTTGCCTTTAGCAACAAGCCCTGAAATAAGAATTGGGCTTTGGCCGAGACTATCTCATGGATTTCAGTATTTTCCTTTGTCGCCTCCACTCTATTCCTAAAAAGGCTGTTGTTGCTGATAACACGAGAGTGGCTGCAGCAAAAGCGTATATCAAGTTCTTAGAATCACTCAAGCTTGTTTCCAGAGAGCTTTTATCCGCTTCCAGTTGCTGCCAACTGTAGAAGTCGTAGAAAGAAAAGGGTAATCTGAAAGGTATGTTTGCAATAGTCCATTCTGAGGATTCGAGATGTCTGAATTTGAGGATTCCGTAGACGCGGATGTAATTGGGTGGGTATTCTCTGACTTTGGGAAAAACTGTGAGTGTGGTGCTAACTTGATTAGGCGAATATAATGCGTGCTCTGATGTTAGGTTGAAGCTGTAACTGTATTCAGAGTTTAGGGGCGCTGAAATGTCCATTATTTCAAACTTGGCAAATTCGATGTATAGGTTTGGCATGTACTGGTATGGTTCATAGTAGAGAGGAGAAATTGTGAATTTAAGAGTGACATAGGAA
The DNA here is from genome assembly GCA_038870595.1 of Bathyarchaeia archaeon. GTDB lineage: Archaea > Thermoproteota > Bathyarchaeia > Bathyarchaeales > Bathycorpusculaceae > JAGTQI01. Next base: position 156,364 of record JAVZJU010000001.1, on the reverse strand, counting down.
ATGTTTGTTGTGTCATAGGAATATTCAATCCACACTATAAGATCATTGACAAGAACGTGTTCGGTTATTTCAGTTACGGGTTCTGCTTCTACAACATTTATCAGCGCTAAGCCTATAACAAGAACGCAAACGAGTATAAAAATCTGAGATTTTCCTCTAATAACATAACCTTTCAAGCCTTAACGCCTCATATTCTATGTTAAATCATATGTTCAAGCATAACTTTAATTAATCTTTCCGTAAATACTTCATAAAGGAATAGCATATGAAATCTCACAGCGATAAAAGCGGAAAAAGCATAGACCAAAAAATTCTTGAATATCTGGCTAAGCAAGACTGGCCCGTCACAACAGAAATGGTTGCAAAAGAGCTTAGGGTATCATGGAACACGGCCCAACTACACCTATACAAGCTAATGGCTGATGGCATGGTTAAGGGAAGAAGGGTTGGAAGGCAAAACCAGTGGATAATAAACAGAGAAAAACGCTAAGGCTGAAAGGCTTTCCTCCCCATTTTCAAATTCCAATTTTCTCAGAGCCTTATGTATAACTTTTCGAAAGCTTTACAGACTTCCCATAGTGCTACACTTACAAAAGCCAAAAAGCTTTAAGCGTGTGCCTAAAAGTCATGCTAACATAACCAATTGACAGAATAACTCGTAAGCACACAAAAGCTCTTGTCTGAGCCTTTTCTGCATACTCGTCATGAATGTTTGTTTAACGCGCCTAATATTCGTAAAATAATGTTCAAGCTCTGAAAGATTCTCAGCATCACATCATCCAATATAAAGGGGAACGCACTAAATTAAGAGCTTAAAATCGAGATAAGTTTTTAGAAGGTTTTTCAACGTTAATTTTTGGTTTAGGAAAAGCTTAAAATTTGGCCAAAAAACCATTAATTCACCAGTGAAGATTACTTGTTGAAACCTCATCAGATACAAAAGATACTGAAGCTAAGAGAGGAAGGGTTTACGTTTGAGGACATAGCTAAAAAAGTAGGTGTGTCACTAAGTAGCGTCAAAAAATACCTGAAACAGAACAGACAACAGCTCAAAGTCGAGTCCGCCTTTAACCCTTCTCAACCTTTAGAAAAGGTTGACAAGTCTTTAGAACAGGTAGTTATGGAAAACCGTGCCATGATTCGCAAAATATTGGAATTGCTTTGCAGCGATGCTGGACTCCTCAACAATCCATTGGAAGCTCACATTTATGGAGAAAACGAAGAAGAATGCATTAACTTGCTGGCTGAAGCTCAACTTGAAATGTGGCGTCACATATTCAACATCAACGCTGAACTAGGCAAGAAACTAATTCTAAAACAAAAACCCTATGAACCTTACCTAGAGCCTATCAACGAGAAAGAAAAAGAGTATCTTGTGAAATGGATTGGTTTCGCAAAAGAGCATTGCCCAGAATTGTTGGCAGAGTTTGTTAAAGTTACTCTAGAGTAACTTTTCTATTTTAGGCGTTTGCCTTGTGCAGGAAGTATTTTCCCTACTTCTGTGCAATTGATTCCATCGGCGCCACATATTATAGATGCCGAGGTCGATTTGCTCTGTTACAAATTCATCGCTTTCTTCCCTTTTTTTTAAGTAAAGAGGTAACCACATGTTTATGATGTCATTGGCTATCTTACTCGGAATCGAAATTTTTTCAAGTTCCTGTATGGCTTCTTCTGAGCTAATCCTCGTTTTTTCGATTATAAGCTCTATGACATACTCAATACCTTTAGCGATAAGCTCCAGCTCATGTGGGATTCTCTTTAGCGCCTCCCACAGCCACCTTCTCCCTTCCTCTGTTTTCAGATATCTGTGTATCTTTTGAGGATCAATTGAAATAATAAACACAAGTTTTCCTTTAAATCCCTTCTCCATCAGGATCTGGTCGATTTCGTCTTCGGCTATCTCGACTTCACCATTAAGTTGACATGGGGCTATAGGCTTGTGATATTGTCCAGCCATACGGAGATACGAGGAGAACATTACGCATTGGATGTATCTAGCTAAGACTGATTCAGCTATATCTTGAAAGATGTAGTAGAAGCCCCTCGGCCTTAGTTCAGTAGACAGTAAATACATCACAATTGCAGGTTCTTGCACATTCTGTTTGCTCCAAAAGGCGCAATCTCTAACGAGTTTATTTACCTCTTCTTCAATAGGGTTGGAAAAGAGCATTAGCCCCTTACTTTTATAGAGGCCCTTATGCACCCTTTCTATCTCACCTCTTTTTTCCAACAAATTTAAGTCGCTAGTTATGGTCTGCCGGGATCTTCTAATCCCAGCCTCTTGTAAATAATTACAGACCTCATGAGTCTTTAATTTCCCAAAGATGTTAAAAAGAAGTTCAATTAGTTTCCGTCTTCTCTCTGTAGGATTGCGACCATCAACCTCCACATATAGCTTTTCATTTACTATACGTACTCTCATTTTACATTCCTTCAGTCTTTTAGTAGAATGTAAAGTTTTGACCCTTATATAATGCGTGGTAATGCAGAAGGATGCAAAAATGGCAAATCAGATTGTAGTCAGGCTTGATCCAAGAGATAAGGCGCTTGCACATAAAGTGGCAAAGTTTAGAGGCGAAGATCTTAGCGACCTAGTTAGAAGAGCGATTAAAATGGAGCTTGCAAGACTTTCCTTCCTCAGCGACGAAGAAAAGAAAGCCTTGGGTATTCTGGATGCAAGACCAATGTCGGAAAGCGAGAACAATAGAGGCAACGAAGGAGGTCGATAAAATGACACCTTCAGCGGAAAGTGTCAGTGACAGTTATGGGCATGGAGAAAATTCCTTAACTCCTGCCGAGCGCTACATCTATACACGAGCCAAGCGCCAACCAGACGAACCGTTTTGTTTCCTAGATTTCAAGGACAAGTATGCTCATGGCACCATCCGCAACACCTTCTCCTCCTTAAGAAGAAAAGGCCTCATCAGATTGTATTGTCGGAGTGGCACAGCTTTTTATATGCTATCATCTGGAAAACCTAAGATGCCTCTTGAAAAAATGACAGTCGCCCACAGGGTGGGTAGGGGTGCAGGGGGTGTTAGGGAAGTTCGAATTGATCTTGGTTCATTTTTGGAATCGTTGGATTGGGAGGAGGTGTGTCGAGTTCATGATATTACTTTGGTTTTTCCAGCAGATTTGTTGTATAGGCTATTTTCAAGTAATGGTGTTGGGCGGTTAATAGAAGGGTCTAGTGATATTAGGTTTGGCTTATTTGTCTGGTCGAGGGGGCGTGTTCTGGAAGTTTTTCTTCATCGTGGGGGTAAGGTTACTGCTTATCTTAAGTGTAGTGAGCGTCCTGTGGAGGTTTCTCTTGATGGTCTGGTGAGTCTGTCTTCTTTCTTGGGGAGTGTTCGCGCTCGCATGGTTGATGTTGCTATTTCAGTTGACCATGATTTTGATGAACGTTTAATTCCGGACGTGCCAGATTGGGTCGTGTCGCAGTGGCATTACGGCAAGGATGGCGATGGCGCGTGCGAAATTAGTGGTCCCGCCTTTAATGTCTCCTTCAGCAACTGGTTTGGGGACCTTGCTCGCATATACATGCGTCATAACGGTCAGCTGCTGAAGCCGCGTTTAGAAATTCACGAAAAACCGAGAAAAACGCTCCCTGTAGCCTTTGCGGAGAAGATTGATCCATCTTTCTCAGTTTTGAGTAGGCTCAAAGTTGAGTGAGAAGAAGGGAGGCACGAAGCGCGTGCTTCTACTCTCACGTATGGATGCTGGAGAAAACAAATGGAGGAGAAGAGTTAGATGAAGGAAGTTGAGCTGAGGGATGTCATTCGGCCCGGCACAACCCGTGGTTTGGACTTTGTAATTCTGGATGAGCTGAGGAATAGTACTGGCGTGAATCCTGAAAGTGTCTTGAAGTTTGCGTTGGTTGAAATGCTCTGCAACAGCTTAGACAAGGAAGACGCCTCAAACATTCGCGTTGAAGTGCGGGCAGAAGGGGATTTCCATGCGGTTGCGGTAAGCGACAACGGCAGCAAGAAGCTGACAGCTAAGGAGTTGAAACTTATATTGGACTTTGAAAGCAAGGCTAGCTCCAAAAGAGGCTTCTACATGGTTTCTAGGGGCTACCTAGGAAATGCTTTGAAATGCATTTTCGGATATGCCTATGCACTTGCGGAGTCTAAGGAGCTTGAACCTCCGCCTGTTATGGTTGAAAGCGGAAATTACGTCTACAAGATTACCTTGAAACCCGACAAGATTAAGGAAGTCATAAACTCCAAGATTTCAGTCTCCAGAAGGGAGGATAATGGCTTCACCAAGTTTACGGTGAAGTTTCCGAGATTAGAAAGTCAACTCTCCGTTTTGAAGGATTTAGTTTTCGCCACAAGCATGGTTAACCCCTTCAGGAAGATAACTTATGACATTTTCGGGGACAAGGGCGTTCTAGGCTCGGACGGGACGGGCAAACCAATTAGGAAAGAAACTTCAGTTTTGTGGTATACGAGCAAGCAATTCCTAGCTCTATATAGTGACTTCGTTAAAGCCACACCGAACGCTAAGCTCAAAGAGTTCATTCCCCTATTCAGAGGGTTCACCAGCAAAAAACTCATCTGGGAAATTTTGCAAGAGCTAAACGCCACCGCAAATCATGATTCTGGCGACGGTATGAATATGCAGTTTTTACCCGCTACGCCAATTAAGGAGCTATCAGAAAATGTGATTTTAGCGTTATTCAAAATAATGAAGGCCAAGTCGAAGCCTATTGGAAAGAGAAGCATCAGGTCGGTTCTAGGGTGTGTTGGAGAAGAAGCCTTTGAGAATATTCGCAGATGCCATGGCTGGCAGAGGCTCAGATATGTTGTCATGACGGATACGCGAAGGGAATGCTGGGACCAGTTCCATTACAGTCCAAACAGCATCAGCGACAAATGCACAAACATAGATCATGTTGAGTTTCCGTATTTGGTGGAGCTTGCGATTTTCGACAGAAACGAGGATGGGGAAGGACTTAAGGTTTACCAGTGCGTTAATTTCATGGCAAGCATGGAGGACATTTTCTCAAGAATCTTCAATATCCCATACCGTTTGGGCAGGGTGGGAATAGCCAAAGACACACCCGTAACGGTTGTCGCCCATCTCGTATCTCCAGTTTTAAAGTGGCTCAATTACGGGAAGAGTGGTTTAGGTGAGTAGTAGCATAAGCGTGTTGATGGAAAAGGCGTTCGACAAAGTTCTTCCCATACCTAAGACACCGCGGATTTACACTCCTCCGCCGCCGCATAAGCCCGTCTCATGGGTTCCGCATGGAAGGCTTGGAAACCGAATGTATGAACGAAGGCTTAGGGACTTTGCGAGGGAAATATCAGCGATAGACGCTCAGGTGGTTAAACGCGTAAAATACTCCAGCCGGGGCTGGTGCTACCTGCTTGAAGGCCTTGGAAAAATCACCAAAGACGAGTTTGACGCTTGCCAAAAAGCGATAAACGACTGTAGAAAGATTGGGTTGTTACCCATAGACTTCGTTGCTGAAGATCAAGACATGACGAGACGTTTTATGGGAATCCATGAAGCTGCGGACCCAACAGCTCTACTTGAACGTATCAAGAAATGTGTAGAGGACATGCTTAACAAATTACCTTCACTCACAACGGACTTTTGGGATGGCGAAGAATACTACGTTATGATGTGCGTGGAGAAAGGTGACATTCTAAACCTCTTCAAGCCAATATGCGACGAATACCACGTTCCCATAGTCAACAGCAAAGGGTGGCCGCCGATACTTTTGAGGGCGCACATAGCGGGACTCTCCCAAAGGGCTGAAATGAGAGAATTAACACCTGTGCTACTCCTATTCTACGACCACGATCCAGCAGGCCTAAAAATTTCAGAAACCTTCAGAAAGAACCTTGAAGACTGTGCAGGCGGAACAGGCTGGTATCCATACAACCTGATAATTGACAGGTTCGGGCTTAATAAGGAAGATATAGACCGCTACAACCTAACATGGATTGAAAACCTTAAAACCAGCTCTGGAAGAGAATCGCTTGACTATAATTATATTGGCAAGTTTGGAAGACGAAAGTGCGAGTCCAACGCACTGTTCAAGAACGACGAAACGCTCAAAGCAGCCGAAGAAATCTGCAGAAAAGCCATAGAAAAATACTACGGAAAAGACGCTTTGAAGCGATTCGCAGCGAAAGTGGAAAATTCAAGAGGCAAGTTGGGGATAGTCTACGAGTCGCCAGTTCTAAAAAACTTCAATGAGGCAATGGATGAGCTGATTCAACGTTTAGCCCAGCCCAAACCGGAGCCAGAAACAGAACATCCACCCCAGCCACCCGCAAGAGAAAAAGAGGTCGTAGTTGAAGTTGACAACAAATACTACGGCAGATGCCCAAAATGCCATACACAATTCAATTATGGCACTTCAGACGTCGGCAAACTTGTAAGGTGTAGATTGTGCAACCTTCCCATGAGACTCAAATGGAAACCAGGAGCTGAGCCGCTTAATGGCTGAAAGGGGAAAGGCTGACTGCGGAATCAAGCCTTTAGAGGCTATGCCAAACGAGCCCCCGCGGCCCATCCGCAGCCACCCCCTCAAATGTCCAGAGTGCGGTTCAGCCAAAACATGGAAGGATGGATTGAGATACCTTAACAATGGAAGAAGTGTTCAGCGCTATGTTTGCCGTTTATGCGGTTTTAGATTCAGTGACTCGACTGCGGACGGTAATGTAAAGCTCAACATCGCCGGCCAAGCGCTTGAAAGTTCTAATTCTGGAAAGAATTTTGCTGAGGGATCTATCCTTAATGTCGATTTCTCCCGCGATGAAACGGCTGAGAATACTGCTCTCTCTTTCAGTGAAGATGTAGGTTCTCATGGTAATCTCTTTGCCACTATTGTAGGGAAAGAGTTAAATGCCTTGCGCCACTATAATAGGGATCGCCGAGTGTGCGGTAAGGAAAACTTGCCGAAAAACTCGGTCAGCAAGGCGATAGCCTTGGCTGAGGAAAAAGCATTAAGCAAAAAGTGGGCTGCGGGGGCCACACTGCTTCCATTAGACATTAAAGGGAAACTCGTAGAGTTCGCTTGGTGGCTTAAAAAGCAAGGCTACAAAGATTCAACAATAACCAGCAAAGTTAAACTTCTGAAGATACTGGTTCAGAGAGGCGGAAACCTTGGAGACCCAGAATCCGTCAAGGAAGTCATCGCCAAGCAAAACTGGAGTGAGGGGAGAAAGGAAAATGCCGTTGATGCCTTCACAAGCTATCTAACCTTTGCAGGTAGAGAGTGGGATCCACCTACATACAGGCGTGTTAACAAGCTTCCTTTCATACCCACCGAACAAGAGCTTGACGCTTTGATAGCTGGCTGCGGGCCTAAGATGGCGTGTTTCCTCCAACTTCTCAAGGAAACGGGCATCAGAGCTGGAGAAGCGTGGAACCTTAAATGGACAGACTTAGACTTTGAAGCTAGGGCAGTGCGTGTAACACCCGAAAAGGGAAGCGCTCCGAGGTTGCTGAGGATATCGGCTAAATGTCTTTCAATGCTTCAGGCTTTGCCTAAAAAGGGCACGCTAATATTTGGAGGCTATCCCATAAGGGGCTTTGCTAGAGGCTTTCAGAGAACGCGTAAACTGCTAGCCAAAAAGCTTGGAAACCCAAGGCTGCTTCAGATAAGCTTCCATACTTTTAGGCATTGGAAGGCAACCGTGGAATATGCTAAAACAAAGGACATTCTACACGTTATGAAGCTGCTGGGACACAAGAACATAAAGAACACGCTAATTTACACCCAATTGATAGACTTCAAAGAAGATGAATGGATCTGCAAGGTTGCAGAAAACGTTGAAGAGGCAAGGCATCTTATAGAAGCGGGATTCGAGTATGTTGACACTATTGATGGCACTCATCTTTATAAAAAGCGAAAATGACGCGGCTGTCTGTGGGTGGCGCGTAAAAGCCGGGGGTGGGAGTTGAACCCACATATAGCTGCTCTGCAGGCAGCCGCCTGAACCGTTCGGCCACCCCGGCGCTTCTAATTAAAATTTTGTTGGGCGTAATAAAGGTTTTATTGGTTTAACCCTATTTTTTGGGCTATCCCTTTATAGATTTTTAGGGCTTTTTCTTCGCTGTCCACGTTTTTTATTAGCATGCGTCCGCCATTAAACAAGGTTATTTCGTAATTTTTGTATGTGAAAACTATTGCCATCGAAGATTTAACTCGCACCTTAAAGCTTTGCTTTATTTTCATGTGGACGGCTTCGAGGTTTAGTTTTGTTAGTTTTTCTGGGTTTATGTTGACCGTGTTTCGGCCGCACAGCCAGACAAGCTTTTCAATTGGTTTTTGGGTGGCGGCTTCGCCTCGGCATGCAGGACAGTTATCCCTCTTGTATATGTCTATTGTTGTGAAGTACATGTCGCTGAAGTCGCATATCATAAGCTTGCCCTTTAACGGTGCACCTACTCCAGCCAAGACTTTTATCGTTTCCATGGCTTCCATTGTTCCAATAATTCCGGGAGCGGCGCCTAAAACTCCTCTAACGTCGCATGTTAGCAGGTTGCTGTCTTCAAGGTTTGGCAAAACACATTCTAGGCATGGAGTTTCAGGCGGGGCGAAAACTGATAGGTTGCCTTCTATTCCTATGGCTGCCCCGAAAATGTATGGAATTTTAAGCTTTATGCAAGTACGGTTAATGATGTAACGTGTACGCATATTGTCCAAGCCGTCAACAACACAGTCAACACCCTTCAACAGTTTTTCAGCATTGTCCACATTCAAGTTCTCTGGAACCGCTTCAACTTTAACGAAGGGGTTTATCCCCATAAGCTTCTTTGCTGAAACCTCAGCTTTTGGATACCGCAAATCTTTTGGCGTGTATAAGACTTGCCTGTGAAGATTGTGCGGTTCCACAGTATCTTGGTCTATTAGGCGTAGGTAGCCAACACCGGCAAGCGTCAAATAAAGCGAGGAAACTGTCCCAAGACCGCCAAGCCCCACGACGGCAACCTTTGCCTTTGCAAGTTTTTCTTGTCCCTCACGGCCAAGCTCCTTCATTACAAGTTGGCGGCTGTAAAATTCTTCGTATGAAATGCGAGGTTTTCGTATTTTTGACATTTCAAATCTTCCTATTCGGGCGATTGGCATTTAAATGCTGTTCTGCAGCCTTATATTACCCTTTTTCAAAAACTGTTTCTGATAAATTTCCCTAACCCTCTGTATGGTGTCAGCTTCCTCTGGGGTTTTATCCACTCTAATGCGGGTTATACGTGCAAACCGCAGTGCCATGCCACACTTGTATTTTGGGCTTTTCTGAATCTCGTTGTAGGCTACTTCCACAACAATTTTTGGAATAACATGGACTCTGCGGTGCTCCTTTTTTATGGCTAGCTCTTTAAGGCGCTTAGTCATCTCGATCATCTCGGAGTCTGTTAACCCCTTGAAAGTTTTGCCAACAACCAAAAATTCGCCAGTTTCAGCGTCACGGGCAGCCAAATAATAGTCTGAAAGCCATTCACGTCTCCGTCCATAACCGTACTCTGCAGCAACAATAACCAGGTCTAGTGGTTCGAGGATTGGCTTTATCTTCAACCAGTGTTTTCCACGGATTCCAGGAATATATTTGCTGTTCAGCCTCTTCGCCATAAGCCCCTCATGTCCATAATTAATAGCTTCTTTAAGGAAACGCTCAGCTTCGTCAACACTGTCTGTAATTATCTGTTTTGTCAACGGTATCCCACCAGCATTTTCGGCCAAGATTTGTCTTCGCCGGAGATAGGGCAACGATATTAGGCTTTCACCATTCAAATATAGGATGTCAAAGAGAAAAAGCCTAACCGGAATTGTTTCAGCCATATCCTCAATTTCATGGACTCTTTTAAACCTCCGCATAAGATGCTGGAAAGGAATTGGATGCCCTTCATTGTCTATGGCTATTACTTCGCCTTCCATAATGGCTTCGCGGGCTTTAACCTCCTTCTTCAAAATGTCGGCTATTTCAGGCAAACTTTTAGTCACGTCTGTTAATCTGCGGCTAAAAATTCGCACATCATCGCCCAGCTTATGAATTTGAACTCTGGCGCCGTCAAGCTTATGCTCAAAGGCAGTTCGTCCACCATGTTCTTTAATTGCCTCAGCCACATCATTTGCCATCTGAGCCAGCATAAGCCTGACAGGTCTAAAAACTTTAAAGCCAATTTGGGAAAGCGCCTCCCCACCCTCAGTCTTGATTAACGCCGCCACAGTGCCAATATCCCCAAGCACCATCCCAGCCCTTTTAACGGTCTCAAGCGGTATTCGAAAAGCCTTCGAAACTGCTTGCTCCATTAACCCTTCATGAAAGCCCGTTCGCATCTCACCAATGAATATTTTAACCAAATATTTCACCTCAAGAGGGGAAGCCAAACTAAGCAAAGACTCAACTAGGCGCTCCTTTTTCTCCCTGGAACTATACCCAACTGTTTCGGCTATAGCCTCAAAACTCCGCCTAACCTCTAATATTGTTAAAGGCTTTTCAAAAAGCACTGTTTGCCGCTTAACCTTGCAACTTTCAAAAACAACCTTTGCAGCTGAACCCACATCTCCGGTCTGGTTAAAGGCTTCTAGGAAAACTTTCCACTCAACCCCAGTAACGCGCCTAATAATCTCGCTTAGGGTAGCCCAACTAACCTCAAGAGTTTGCTGACTCCACTTTGGAAAAGGTCTCCCCAAAATCATTGAAACTGCTGGCTCAACCTCGCTTGGCTCAAGGCTTTTTAGGAAATCTGCTACAAGGTTTACGGCTGAAACACGCCTACTCATACCTTCCAGATTCTCGCATAACTCTGCCAAAGCCTTAAAGGATGCGGGCATAATAATACGCTTCTAATTTGTCATGCTAAAATGATACAGCAGAAATTAAAATCGTTTATTTCAGCAGAAGTGGAAAAAGGGGGATGCAACGTTTTTAGAAGGACTCTTCAAGCTTCGCCTTAACCTCTTTAATCTTTTTCTCAGTCTCCGAAACCTTCTCGTTTTCGCCCATAGCCCTATAACAGTCTCTGGCATACTCCATGGCGCTTACGCCAAACCTGTCAAAGCCTTTTTGGAAGGAAAGCTCCGCAGACTTTAAAAAGTATTCAACAGCGCCAGCATAATCCTTTAACATGAAAGCACACTCGCCAGCCTTAAAAAGCGCGTATGTGGCGTCAAAGAAGTTGTTCTTCTCCTTGTAAAGCTCAGAAGCCCTTAAAAACTTCGCTTTTGCCTCCTCATACTTGCCAATCTCGTAAAGCGTATTCCCATCCTTATGCAACTTTACAGGGTCTTCTTCTTCCACCATAACAACCAACCTAACAACTCAGTAATCAATGACGAACATACATTTAGGTTTTCTCCACAGATTTTATCACTAACACTCAAAGGGTTGACTACCCATAAAAATTCTTAATTACCGGAATTGGCAAACAAACTATAACCATGCAAAATAAGGACAAGACGTCAAAGCTTGTCTCGATAATCGTGACAACTCTTAACGAAGAAAAGTACATTGGCGACTGTTTAAGATCTTTAAAGAATCAAACATATGCTAATAAGGAGATAATTGTAGTTGATTCAAACTCGAAAGATAAGACTGCAGACATTGCCAAAGAATATGCTGACCGAATAATATTTAAGGACTGCATAATCCCAGAAGGAAGAAACCTCGGAGCAAGAGAGGCTCAAGGAGACGTATTCCTCTTTGTGGACGCAGACATAACCCTCTCTCCAAACTGGATTAGCACCGTTTTGCCACACCTAAACAATGGAACAATTGTGGCGGTATATGGGGATCTGCTGCCTAAAGAAAGAGCATTAAAAGCTTGGTTGGCATACAGTAAAGAAGAGTTATCAAATCTAGTCCTTAGAAATGCTAAAACTCCTTGTTTCGGAAAACTGGGAACAGCTGTGGCAATTAAAAGAGCTGCTTTCGAAAAGGTTGGAGGTTTTAACGAGAAAAATGCATGCTGTGATGATGTGGATATGTCTCTGAAGTTAAGGGATTATGGAAAAATCAAGTTTGTCCGTGACGCAAAGGGCTATGTTTCAATGAGGAGATTTGAAAAAAATGGCTACCTTAAACTTTCTCTCCTCTGGTTTATTGTTGGCTCCTATTACATATTAACCAGAAAAACACTTCTTTCTAGCTATTCAAGAGACTACCCATGACTGATAAACCTCTATGCAAAACACAAATCACTATTAGCAAGCTAAAAGGCCCAACAAAAAGCATACGTTTAAAAGCCTTGACAAAAATCGATTGAATAGTTGTTCAAACACTCGGTAAATTTAAAAACAATTCTGCAAGAAGGAAACCAATTGTAATGAAGGCGCAGCGATTGCATGAGGAAAGTAAATATTACCCAAAAATTTCAGTGATAGTTCCTGTTAAAAACGGAGCCGTACATATAAGAGAGCTTTTGGATTCTCTCATGCAAATCGACTATGAAAAGAACAGATTGGAAATTATTGTAGTAGATGGAAATTCCACCGACAATACTAGGGAAATAGTTTTACAGTATCCGGTTAAACTCGTATTAGAGGAACGGCCAGGTTTAAATGCTGCAAGAAATACAGGCATAGAAAATAGTACCGGGGAAATTCTTGCTTTCACGGATGCTGATTGCATTATACCGAAGAACTGGCTAAATAAACTGGTCAACAACCTTCGAGATTTGCATGTTGGGTGCGTTGGAGGAAATGTTCTGGGGTATTATGATAATTTTTTGTCTAAATATTCTGATGAAAGCGTCATCCCAGTTATGAGAATTTTTGGAAAGAGAGAAGTATTAGACTCCATTAAGCCTCTACAAAAATATCCAGCTGGCTGTAACATGGGACTGAAACGAGACATCTTAAACAAAGTTGGATTGTTTGATGAAGGCATCAGGTATGGTTTCGACGAAGTTGAGCTTGTGGAAAGAATTTGCAAAGGAGGATACAAGATGGTTCTGGATCCAGAGGCCTTCGTGATGCATAAACATAGACCAACGTTAAGGGAGCTTTTGAAGCAAAATTTCAATTATGGAAGAGGTTTAGGTTTAATGCTGAAAAAATTCGGAACAAAAAGCGTATTCTCAAAATGGTTTCTCCTTTGCATACTTGGCTTTTTCACATGGAGTCTAACAATGCTAGCGCTGATAATACACATCCTCTTAACTGGTTATCTCGCATCTCAAATAATTCTCCTGGCCACACTTACATTTCCACTCTTCGGGCTTATGATTTTTTATGGATATCAAACGATCAAAAGGAAGGATAAAAAATACCGAAGGATAATCTTTTATCCAATAATAGATATCGCGAGAACCTTAACGTTCATTTTTGGAGGAATATATCAATTATTAAAAAAATCGCAGCCCTAACGTTTTGAGCTTTAATTTTGATGCTTTTAACTTCAACGTGGCATTACTTCACTTTCCAATGTTCACAAGGCTTTTAACCACTACCAAAATACTAAAATAAATTATTCGTAAAAATCATAAAAGTTACAGTCTATACTTTAAAGATGCCCTTGGGCATTAAAATCGAGAATAGGTTAAAATGGTGCTGTTGAATGTCCATTAGAAAAGCCTTAAGCATTGTTTCGCGGGTTTTGGCTCCAAATAGGCCTTATCATGTTCAATGGATGGTTACGAGGAAATGTAATTATCGTTGTAGAGGGTGCAACGTTTGGCGGGAGCAGGATAACAAGGAATTATCAACTGAAGAGGTCAAACGCGGGCTGGATATTCTTCGAAAACTTGGCGTTGTGGAAGTGTTAATATCTGGTGGTAACCCGCTCTTGAGGCCGGACATTGATGAAATAATTGAGTATGCGTCACGTTACTTCTTTGTAACTGTCTATGACAATGGTAGTTTAGCAGCTGAAAAAATTGACGCTTTAAGACACGCAAATTTTGTTGCAATTTCAATAGACAGCCTAAACCCGGATAAAAACGACCGCATAAGGGGTGTTAAGGGGGCGTGGAAAAGAGCCATGGAAACTGTTGAAAGACTCCACATGGAAGGAATTAATGTGAGCGTGACGCCTACGATTTCGCAAGCCAACCTTTACGAGATTGTCGATTTTACAAAATATTTCTTAGAAAAAGGAATACCAGTCTGGTACTCCCTATACTCATATGACACACCAGACCATTCAAACTCACTTTTTAAAATAGGCAAAGCGGAGGATGCCTTCTTAATAAAGGATAGAGACGCCATGGTTAAGGTTTGTGACACGCTTCTCGAAATGAAGCGGGAGAACGACAATGTTCTGATTACAACAAAGGTTTTGGAAGCTGTTAAACATCTTTATTTGAACAACAAGAGAATTTGGAAGTGCCGCGCACTGCAGAATTTCTTTGTAATAAATCATCGAGGTGAAATTGCTGGCTGCCACCTCCACGAGCCAGTCGCTTCAATTTTCGAACTGCCAGACCTTTGGGAAAGTGAAAGATTTGAAGCCCTTAGGAAAAAATACAGCGAGTGCGAGAGATGCGCATATCTTTGTTATATTTTTTACTCGATTCATGGAAGCGTTGCTGGCAACATTGAAATAGTTAAGGATAAGTGGCGTGGCGTAAGATTCTTCTTAAAGAGACGTCAACACGTAGCATGCAATATTTCTGAAACGGCCTTCTCAACTGCTTGACGACTGTTCAGTTTGGGCTTCCACCCAAGATTTTTGAGCTTCTCAATGCTTAAAAACATGACCTTCACGTCGCCTTTCCACCCTCTTCCCCCGTCGACACCGCCAGTAAAAACATATTGCACGCCTTTTAGCCCCATCTTTGTGCAAACAATGTCTGCAATTTCCCTCACAACTATTTGGTCTTCAGAGCCCACATTGAATATGTTTACCCTTTCATCGCTAGCATTCAAGCCCGTTAAGATGGCGTCTATACAGTCTTCAACATGCAGGTAGGATTTGGTTTGAGTGCCATCGCCAAGTATCTCAAGTCTATTTGGATTTTCCTTGAGCTTTCTAATGAAATCATGTATGACTCCATGTTGGGACCTTAAGCCCACAATGTTTGCCAGTCTGTAAATTATGGCTTTGAAGCCGTATGTGTTGGCGTAGGCTGATATAAGGGCTTCAGAAGCCAGCTTAGAGGCACCATAAGTTGAGACGGGTTTTAATGGAGCATAATCCTCCGGAGTCGGCATTACTGCCGCATCTCCGTAAACTGTTGAAGAGGAAGTGAAGATCAATGTTTTAATGTATCCAGCTTTGCGAATTACTTCTAGTAGGTTAAACGTTGCAAGCACGTTTTGCTCGTAATGAATTTTTGGGTTTTCAGAGCCAACACGAACTTCTGGGTTGGCGGCAAGGTGGAAAACAATTTCACATCCTTCTATGGACTTTAAAATTTCTTGGGGAGATAGTAGGTCACCACGTATAAATTTAAAATTAGGCGTGTCCAACCACTCTTTTATATTTTCGATTGCGCCTGAGCTTAAGTTGTCAAATACAACAATGTCTTGGTCCATTTCACATATTCTGTCGACTAGGTGGCTTCCTATGAAACCTGCGCCTCCGGTTATAAAAACTCTTTCCAAATTTAGGCTTGGAGACATTTTCATCCTTCAGCGGGTTTCATATTCAAAAGGCTATCAGCATATTTATTTTACTACCTCTTTCCGTACTGTTAATGCCAACCACAAGTGATCGCATTCCGGACGCGGAAGATTCATTAGGCGTTTATCTTTGCGAACCAATACACGCTTTTCTGAATCGCTTAAAAACTCGCCAATCACGGAAGCTTCAATTTTCTCCTTCCCTAATTTCTCAATGATAAGTTCTGCGTGGTCTGGTTTTGCCGCGATAAGCATGGCTCCAGAGCTTATTAGCTGCAACGGATCTATCCCTAAAAGCCTACAGATTTCCGCCGTTTCTTTTGCCACTTGAATTTTTTCTTCAAAAACTTTAACGCCAAGGTTTGAGGCGTCTGCCATCTCATGGATGCCCCCAAGAACGCCGCCCTCTGTTGGGTCGTGCATTGCATTTACTCCACCGGTTTTGAAGGCTGTTATGCCTTCTTTGACTACGCTTATTTTCTCAAAAAACTTCTGCGCAGATTTCAAAAACTTTTCAGCGACGCCCATGCTTAGAAGAAGATTATATCGTTCGGTTGCAAGGATGGCCGTTCCCTCTATGCCAGCACTTTTCGTCAGGATTAGCTTGTCCCCAGGCTTGGCTCCACCAGCAGTGACGTAGCATCCCTTGTCTGTTATTCCTAAGGCGCATCCTATGACAACTGGATTGGCAAGTCCGGGCGTTACTTCGCAGTGCCCTCCAATAATTGCCATTTTCAAATCTTTTGCAGCTGTATTCATCTGCGAACATATAACCTCGATAGTTTTCCGATCGGCATTTTCTGTAAGCAGTATGCATGAAAGGAAGAAGGCTGGTTCAACACCAAATGTGGCAACATCATTCGCATTAATGTTCACTGCAAGCCAGCCAATACGCTCAACAGCACCGGTAATGGGGTCCATCGAAGCCACCAAGGATTTCTCGCCGACATCTATGATGGCGCCGTCATAGCCAGCTGATGGCCCAAGGATAACCTCTCCGCGTTTGAACCCAAGATTTTTGAAAATAACATCCTTCAATATTTCGACGGGAACCTTTCCAAAGGGTAGTTTCAATTTTGATGCCTCAGGAAATATTTTAACAGGTTAGCTTTTAAGTTGTGGCAAGACCTGCTTTACAATTCGAACAATCGGTGCTGCAATAATCACGCCTACAGTCATTTGTCCAATATTTATAGGGACTTCTGCGAAGGCGAATACTCCGAGGAAAAGTTGCTCGTAGAGGAAGTAGCCAAAAACCATTAACAATCCTCCAAAAATGCATGAAATTATTGTTAAATTGAATTCGGGTTCGGATGTTAGGGTTAGGACTGTTATTAGGACAACTGTGAGAATTCCTATTCCAAACCAAAACTCAACTGGGATGAAAAAAGTTGATGCAGGATTTTCTATGGAGACTACACCCGAATATAATTCAACGAGCCCGCTGTAATAGAGGAAACCAATAAGGCTGATGAGCATCCCTACAAGTACGCCTATTTCAATTGTGAAGATTCTCCATTCACGTTTGGTGTAGGACTTAGCGAAAACGTGTCCCTTTCGGCTGAGAAAACCGACAAGGAGACCCTCCGAGGCTTTAACTATTAAAGTTGCTGGCGCATAATAGTAATAGCCTAGGAAAATATCCGCAAGCATAGAGCCAACACCACCAGCAAATGCTCCCACGAGAGGCCCAAAAAGCAAGGCTGCCGTGTAAACCATTGTTTCCCCTATGTTAAAATAGCCTTTAGTACTGGGTACATAAACAGTAAAACTTATTGTTGCTATGCAAACAAGGGCTGTAAAAACACCCGTAATACTTAACTGCCTTGCTAAGTTCGTAGTAGGCTTTGATAGCATTGTTCAAACCTTAAAATAGTATAGTTTCAACTATACTATTTTAAATTTATGCTCCATCGACGAGGAAAATCATAGTAGAAGTTTTAGGTTGTCGAATGCGCGGAGAGCTTTCATTCCACGTTTTGTTATTTTGAAATATCTTCGTCCATCTTTTTCATAACTTGAAACCAACCCGTTTTTTGATAGTTCGCTTAAATGTTGGTAGATTGCTGCTCTTGTCATTATTTTTCCGAGCTTGTTCCATAATTCATAGCCATAAGCATCCTTCTCGCTTAGGATTCTCAATATTTTCTCCTTTGTGCTAAGTTCTAACCCAACTACAACCGTTTTCCTTCTTTTAGTCAAGGCTTGAAGGATATCTGTTGCTTTTAGACCGCTTCCAGTTATCAAGCATACAACTTTGTCCCCTTTGTCAATAACTTGCTCGTTTACAAATTTCTTAAGTGCTGCATACGTTGCTGCGCTTGCTGGTTCAGCAAAGACGCCTTCAAGTTTTGCAATTTCCTGTTCTGCTGAAAAAATTTCTTCGTCTGAAACTGATGTGGCGGTTCCCCTAGATTCTTGGATGGCTTTAAGGGCTAGTTTGCCATAACATGGATTTTTAACGAGGATGGCGAGCGCATGAGTTGAAGGTTTTGTTTTCAAAGCTGGTTCTTGACTATTCTGCATGTATGCTTTTATAATTGGGGAGCATCCCTCGGCTTGAACACCAACCATTTTTGGAGTGGAGTCTACTTCGCCCCTTATTTTAAGCTCTTTAAAGCCTTTCCAAACGGCATATAATGTTCCACCGCTTCCCATGGAGGCTATAAACCAATCTGGAACGCCCATTTGCTCGTAAACTTCATAGGCGATAGTTTTTAGGGCTTCTATTGATAGTGGATTAAACTCGGCGGACCCTTGATACCAGCCCATTTCTTTGGCTAATTCATCGGCTCTTTCCAGCGAATCGTCCACTATTTCACCGTGCTCTTCAATTATGGCATCGTAGATGAGCATTTGGGCAAGTTTTCCCATATCCACGTTTCTCGGTACTACAACATGGCATGTTAATCCAGACTTGGCACAGTATGCAGCCAAAGAAGCCCCAAGGTTTCCATTCGTAGCGCAAACAACCGACTTATACCCCAAATCAACAGCGTTAGAAACAATAAGGGCGGCGCACCTATCCCTAAAAGAGTTTGTGGGGTTTCGCGTCTCATCCTTAAAAAATAGATAGTCTAGCCCAACGCTTTTGGCAAGTCTCCTCGCCTTTATGAGTGGCGTTCCTCCTTCTCCCATGGAGACAACATTTCTAACCTTTGGCAGAAGTTTCTTGTAGCGCCAGAAAGCGAAGGATCCGATAAATCTCGCTTTTTTGAGCGTTTCATCATCGCACTTATACTCTAGTGGACTGCCACATTTCTTACAAACATATTGTGGCGGATAATCTTCAAACTTTGCACCGCACGCCATGCACACTAGATAAAACATTATGCAACCTCGTCTTCCCTTTTACTAACCGTTAAATTTGACAGCCCCGCCTATGAGGTTTTCTGAATATTTGGTTTAAGGCTCTAAGCTTGGAAGAATGGCAATTATTTCTGCAACTCGCCTTATAGTCGCCCAATCAAATTTGACATCGCTTTCTATATTAACCAACAGATTGATCCCATGCTGCCCGTCGCTTTCCAATATTTTTGGACCTGCATCTTTGGGCTTTTTCAGCTCTATAAGCGCTGGCAAAAGCATAATAATAATGAAGGTTATGACTCCAAAAAACAACATCACAGCCGATGTTAAAGCCGAAGCTGGAATCATTCTCTACCTTTCTAAAGTTTTAATATAGTTCGCGATATAACAGTTTCCATTGCCTGAATGCTCGGTTTTCACCCAATGATTATTGTTTTTCCTCATAATTTTTGATACGAGAATGTCGATAAGGGCTTTTGTGCATATGGGGATATTGTATAAGAGGGTTAAGAGAAGTAAGGGGATAAGCCACTGTGCCCTTTTCCTGCCGTCGAGATGTGCTCCAACTCCAATTTCGTAAAATGGGGCGAAGTTTCCAATAGAGCTATAGAGAGCAATGGATGATGTTGTCCAAAATGAAGAGAAATTATGCGAAAAATTTAGAAACGTTAATGATACCCCAACTATCCATGAAAAAAGGACTATAACGGGGAGAAAATAGACGTTTAGCAGGAGTAAGCCGTCTATTTTCTCTTTAAGTCCAAGTTTTTTGCTTTTTAGAATTTTTAGCCAATGCTTGAAGGCGCATTGCATATGTCCTTTAGCCCATCTGTATCGCTGTCTCCAATAGGCGCGCCAGTTTTCAACAGCCTCTTCATAGCATTCCGCATCACCCACATATTTAACCTTATAACCAGCAAGATAAACGCGGAAAGTTAAATCGGTGTCCTCCGCCAGAATATTTTCGTCCCACCCGCCAAGAGATTCTAAAAGCGTACGCCTAAATCCTCCAACAGTCCCGCCGAACTGCGTTATTAATCCAAGTCTGTCGCGGGCTTCTTGGTCAATACGATACCCGCCTACCCTTTCAAGCGCAACGAGCCTTGTGACGATGTTTTGTGGTTCGTTTAATACGACAACCCTTCCTTGAACAGCGCCGACTTTCTGGTCCTTAAATTCCTTCACAAGTTTTTCTACAATGTCTTTTTGCGGATAATAGTCAGCATCAAAGCACAGAATTATTTCGCCATCTGCCCACTTCATTCCAGCATTTAGGGCAGAAGCCTTTCCGCGCCCACCCTCCTCTTTATTTCTTCTAACAACAAGCATGTAAGGGTGAAGCCTAGAATACTGTTCTGCTACAATTCCAGTTTTATCCTTGGAGGCATCATCTATCACTATTACTTGCAACTTGTCCTTCGGATACGTCAGCTCTGTCATTCTTTGGAGAATCCGCCCAATGACACGTTCCTCATTGCGAGCGGGTATCAAAATAGACACTTTTGGCTGGTAAGAAGAGCCCGCAGTTTCGGCTGCAACAAAACTTCCTTCATTCTTCTTTGACTTTTTGGCAACTGTAAAAGTGAAAATGTAGTGGCGAACAAGGTATGCTGCCATCAAGGCTGTCGATAAAATGAGTAAAGCCTCTAAGATTTCTGTTATCAAGGTTCCCACCGTTTTCTTTCTTCCTTTTCAACCAAAAAAGTCAGACTTGTGGACCAAAATGCTACAACCCACAGAACATTCAAGAGTTGACTCAAAACAACGTATAAAGTGTTAAAAACTCCGTCCATTTGCCCAACAGCCGAGCGAACAAAAAGGTAAAAGAGAGCGCTCCAGATGAAGCTTAACATGTTCCCTAATAAGAGTATTTCCATTTTTCTTGCCAGAGAACCTTTTAATGGCATAAGAATTAGAAGAAATAGAAGGTTAAATGTAAGCAATGTTTGAGCCGTTTCCTCAAATACTGGGAGAAACCCGTATAGAATTAGGAGAGTAAAGGCTGTAATAAATGCGAAGCAGAATATTAGTATCTTCAAGCTCTCCGATCTCCCGCATGATTGGATTCTGATTTGGATTTAGTTATAGATTAATCTTATAGAACTTTTATCTAGACTTTTAAAATTTACCGAAGTTTCTACTTACCGAAAACCACCTTGTCTAGAACCAAACTTAGGACTTGAAAAACCTCTTCAGCTGATAAATTATCGGTGTCCAATATTATATGGAATGGGGTAAAATCTTCGCCTAATTTGAAACCGTAAAGCTTCTCGTAGATTGATTTTGTCTTTTCCTCTTTCTTTCTCAAGGCTTTTAATGCCTCTTTCATGGGTATGTTGTCTCTTTTGGCTACTCTATCAGCCCTTTTTCTGAGCGATGCTTCAAGCCATATCTTGAGTCCACCTTCGAGAAGCCATGGCATTGTCCAACTGTCTAGGATAACGTTTCCATGTTTTGCAATCTCTAAGAGTTTCTGGTCCACAGCTTTGTCAAATTCTGGATTCCTCTCCCTCTTCTCTAGGAACGATAAGCCTTCTTTGCTTTCCCACCAACCGTGCTCCGCTGGCTTATGACCTCTTTCCAAAGCCAAAGCCTTTAGGGCATCTCCGCCAGAACAATATCTAAGTCCGTACTTTTCAGCTAGTTTTTTTGCTAATGTGCTTTTTCCGCTTCCAGCCATTCCACAAATGCAGATAATCAATGGTTCCTTCGCCATTCCAAGAACCTCATACGACACTAAGCGCTCGTGCCACTTGCTTAAGGGCTGTTTTCAAGCAGTTGGGGCAGAGATGCCCGCCGTAAATCCTTGAAATATTCCTTTTTGTTTTGTTAAGCTTCCTTACTTCGTGAGGGAGGGAGCTGGGAATCCCAGCTAAAGGTTTGCCGCAACGAGCGCAACTGCCACCCTTTGGAACTTTGCGCTTAAAATGCGTGCCTGTGCGTCCTCCCGGTAAAGCCTTAAGAACACGCTTCTTGCTGCGGGTGCGCTGAGATGGTCTGGGCATGCTGCATCACTCCACGCTTGAAAGGCCTAATAAATGGGAGAATAAAGTGCTGAAAAGGAAGGAACATAAAAGATACCACCAGAAAAGGGACGGAAACAAAAGTTGAGAACCAATGCCTGGAAAATAAGCAATTGGCGGTGCTGTTGCAAATACCATATTTAAGATGGACCAGACTGTCATTAATGGAATAAAGAAGAGAAATGAAACTTTCATCGACTGCCACGACATTTTCGCCTGAATCTGGAGTATGTACTGCTGCTTTTTCATAAGCTTCTCCATCTGCTTCTTATCTCCGCTTTTACGAGCTTTGCGTAGTTGCTCATTCCACTCAGCGATTTCTTTTCTCCACGCTTTAGTTTTCTCAGGGTCTGTTGTGAGACGATTTGCAAAAGAAATTAGAAAGGATATGATGGCGGCAAGTAGAAAAATGAAAAGCGTTGACCAAGGAGGACTTGTCGGCAGAAAAGACATGGTCTTCTCACTCTCCGAATATCCTTCTGAAGGCCGGATACATTTCAGCAGCCCTTTCCCGCACCAAAATTTCATAATACTGGTAAATTATGCCAACGGAAAGCAAAATCCCTATTCCAGAGCCGAAAACTCCGAAGAAGTCTGATAAGCCAGCAATCAGCCCTACAATGATTCCGCCTAAAACAGTAACTGCTGGAATGTAGCGTTTAAGAATCTGCTCAACAGCCTTGCCTGAACGCCTATACCCCGGAATCTGCATGCCAGCATCCACAAGCTGCTTCGCCACCGTTGAAGGCCCTAAACCACCAACTTCAAGCCAAGTAAGCGAGAAGATCACACAGAAAACTATGAGAATTGCCAAGTATCCAATGGCTCTTAAAGGCTCATTCATCACGTTAGTAAGGTTGCCTGGAGAAGTCACAAAGTAAACGAGCCCCCCAGCAGGCACATATTGTATTCGGTTTCCGACGCTCTCCGGTCTATAATATCCTAACAATCGAATCCAAGGGTTATCTGGACCCCACCTCCAAAGGAGGTATGAGAAGAAGTATATGTTAGCGAAAAGTGCTGAAGCAAAGATTACCGGAAGATTTGAAACGTATAATAGTTTTATTGGGTAGCGGCTTCTAAAACCACGGTAGCCAGCATAGGAAAGCGGCAACTCCACCCTAACGCCTTCCATGTAAATTATCGCAAGGAAAGCGGCTATTGTCGCGATAAACCCTGTTAAGGATGGAAGATTGCCTCTAAGCCATAAACCCGTTATTGGTTTCCCATTAATTATAGCGCCTGCTAACGCTGGGAAAATTCCATGATTGTAGTATTCATCAACGGCTCCGCTGATGTCGAAGCATTGAAGGAATATTTGTTGAGCAACGCCCGCCATTATGAAGAGGCTTATTCCGCTGCCGAATCCCCAACCTTTTTGGATAAGCTCGTCTAAGAGTAAAACTATGAACCCAGCGGCTATAAGTTGTAGAAAAACAATTATGGCTGTTGTGCCTGGCAGGTTGCCGTACATTCCACTTATTATGTAAGCTGACGCTTGCACCCCTGTAAGAATTATCGCTAAGACTTTGCTTGCTGTTGTAAACAGGGCTCTGTCTTCAGGTTTTGACATGTCGCATTCTATCATGGCCGAGCCAACTAGAAGCTGCAAAATTAGACCCGCCGTTACAATTGGACCTATGCCCAACTCCATTAAGGTGCCGCGGCTTGAAGCAAAAATTATTCTTAAAGGAGCAAACTCCTCTGACCTTTGAATACCATAAAGGCTGCACGCGTTGCTGGCCATTACCAGGTATATTATTAGGGCGATGGCTGTCCAGAAGAGTTTTTCATTAAAACTTACTCTACGCTCTGGAACCTTCACCTCTGGGATGAAACGTGCAAGGGGTTTGAACATGTTTAAGAATCTTCCAGCCATGGACTACAGCTACTCCTCGCTTTCTTTTGCTCCCGTCAGAACCTGTCCTCCAGCCTCCTCTATTTTTTCAGCCGCCAGTTTGGAGCAGGAGGCAACCTTAACAACTAAGGGTTTTGTCACTTTTCCAGCGCCTAAAAGCTTTGTGTAGCCTAAACCTTCCAGGTCTATGAGAATTTTGCCTTCCTCTGTTTTTCCTCCACATTTTTTGGCTATCTCTTCAAGTTCTCCAACGTTTATGATTTTGACTTCCCGCCTCAAACTTTTAAGTGAAGTGAAACCTTTTTTCCCAAAGTATTCTGGTTCGTATTTTATAACGTACGTCCAGCCGTGCTTGTGGCGCCCAGCTCTACGGTAGCCTTTGGAGCCGGATTTTCTATGCTGTCCTACTCTTCCGTAGCCGCATGTTCTTGAACCGCGCTTTTTGCGGATTTTCCTAAGGCTATGGGGCATCTTTAACCAGCAACCTTGTTTAGTGGCTTCTCCGCTATGGCTTTCTTTAACTGTATTTCGAGGACTCCATTCTTATATGTTATGCGGGCTTCTTCTGGAATCACAGCCTCTGGAAGATTTAAACTTTTATAGTATCTGCGCCCTTGAACCTTCGCCGTCAAGGTTAGCCGCTGTTTTTCGGCTTGAACCTTTATGTTTTCCCTATTGAAGCCTTTAAGCTCAGCAACAACAACTATTTTGTCCTTCTCTCTAAAAACATCCACCAGCGGCTCGGGCTCTCTCCATTTTTTAACTTTAAAAGCCTTAAAACTCTTATACCTATGAAAATGTTGCTTTGAAACTCTTAAATTTTCAAACTTGAAAACCGTAGCCTCGTTTCTGTTCGTTTTTCTCACAGTTCTAAACCACTTTGGGCGCTTCTCGCTTCTACGCCATCTCACGCTGGTTTCTCCTCCTCATAAACACAAAAGCATTTCCAAACAAGTTATAAAAGGTATCGCCACATCATAAGCGAGCCTTTAAATCATTCTCTCCAAAAGCTCGTTGATTTTTTCGCCGCGGTATCCAAGCTCGCCGCCCATACCGTAGCCCTTCTTTATCTTATCCCTAAAACCCTTAGTTGGCGGATGCAACCTAAAATATGGCTGGATGTTTGGAAGTTTCCAATACTCAACTTTACAGCCGTATATTGCTTCTGCAAGCTCTTCTAAGGAAGTATATCCAAGCTCTTTGGCGTAATCATCCGTCAACTTTTTGTTACCAACAAGTTTGCCCCTCTCCTTCAAAAGCACCGTCAAGGTCTCCTTCGAAATTTCACCCCACGTGACAAAGCTTTGAGCTGTTTTCAACATTCCAACAAAAGAGGGCCTATTGTCGATCAAAACGGCATAGTTGTTCCTTTTCAAGTTTAGCATTTTTAGGGCTTCCCTAACTTGTAATGGCGCACTTATTGTTCCGCGGACGCGTATGGCTGCTATGCATTTGCGGCTTCCGGTCTTTTCTGACAAGCTATCTCACCCAATCCATTGGTGTTATTAGGCTGTAGGTCTTCTTTAAAGCGTCAAAAACCGCGTATGCGAAGGATGGAACAGTTCTTGTTGAGCCATAGCTCCTTGTCCAACAATCCTTTATTCCTGCAAGTCCAAGAATAACTTTTGCAACTTCGCTGGCAACCAAGCCTAAGCCCCTCGGTCCGGGGACAATAACGACTTTTACGCCTCCGCATTTTCCCTCAACTTGGAATGGGACAGAGTGGGGCTTTCCGCATCCGCATTCCCAGCTACCGCATCCCCGCCTTATTGGGACAAGTTTTAGTCTGGCGTCGGCGGCCGCCTTTTCTATTGCTGTTCGCACCTGGCTTGCTTTTCCAGCCCCAAGCCCGATGTAGCCGTCCCTGTTCCCAATGGCAACTATCGCCTTAAACCTCGACTTTTCGCCGGCGTCTGTCTGCTTCTGTACAAGATTTATGTTTATAACCTCTTCTTGAAGGTCTGGAAGCAAGGCATCAACAATCTGGGGCTCCCGTATGGATAAGCCTTCCATAAAAACCTCTTCAATAGATGTTACTTTTCCCTCTTGGATCAGTTTTCCAAGACGTGTTTTAGGAACCCACTCTTCTAAGCTTCTAGCTCTATCCACTGCCACGGCTTTTACCTCCACTCTTAAAAGCGGCAACTACAGCCTTCTTAACCTCTGCAAAATGTTCGGGAAGACTTTCCGGAGAAACCTTATTCTTAAGATATCTTGAAAACACCGCCATATACTTTTCAGTGTTTGCCGAAAGCATTTTTGCGTACTGGACTATGTGCATTCCTTGAATTCTCTTCTCGTCTGGCAGCTTCTCCTCCCCATGTGGAACACTTAAGCCAGCGTCTAAAACGCCTTTAAGGGCTGCAAAAACCCTCGCACCTTTCGTCGGGGAGTGCAGCCCGATATCGAGAACAGCTTCTTCTATGCCTTTTGCTTTGGCTTTTAAACCGCATAAAAGCCCTGTTAGATAAGCTGCTGGGAGATTACCACTAGGGGCTTTCCAACCATAACTTTTTAAGAGCTCCCTGCTGTGGGCTGAAACCAAAACTTCGTCTCCGTGAGGTTTGGCGGCGACCATTTGGACAATAATGTTTTTGAGTGCGCCGCGAACCACAAGCCTAGGCTTTCTGGAAAGGATTAAGGCTTTTCGTTTATGATAAGCTGTTTTGCCTTCCTTTCTTCGGCGGTATGGTACACCATAACTGGAACCCTTCGCCATCAACGTTTCCTCCAAAGGTCATGAGCCTTTAGAAACCTCTCCATGTCAGCGATGGACGTGAACCGCCCACTTTTAACCATTGTGTAAAGCGTTCTGTAGGTGCTTTCAGTAATTGTTTTGTTAGCCTTCAGCTCGCGAAGCCTCTTCCTTAAGGCTCGAACCTTGTTCATCCAAGCTTCCTTCTTAGAAATTTTAGCTTTGGCTGCACCACTTCTGCTTCCGGATCCCCGCCTTAAGCCCTTCTTCTTTTTTTGGTGGATGATTCTTGCTCTTGCCCGGCTGACGCCCTTCTCCTTTAAGGGCCTAATCACGCCTTCATGGATAAGCTTCCTAACCTCCTCGCGGGTTATGGCGGCTTCAACATCCTCAATCCTATTAGGGTCCATCCAAATCCTATCTTCTCCAACCTTCAGTATTTGAGCCGCCAGCCTCCTCTGACTTTTCAAACTTGTCACTGTTCTTCCTTCCCTCCATTGCTTTTCTTCGCCCTCTTCCGCTTGGGCTTAGGTTTCTCCTCTTCAACTGGCTTTTCCTTTTCTTTTTCCTCCCCAACCTCTTTTTCAGCTTTTTTTCCTTCTTCAGCTTCGGCTTTCTCCGCTTCCTCCTTCTTTTCCTCTTCCCTAACCCCAACATTTAGGACTGTTATTTTCTTCTTCCTCGCCTCCGCGAGAATTTGCAGTCTAGATTTTCTTCCAACGGTATGGGCAATTCGCACAGCTTGGGTTTTAGGATTCACCTTCTTAAGCTCATCAACATTATGTACCAAAACCTCTTCATAACCGGATGGATGAAGACCTCTCGCGGCTTTTGGCCCCCTATATCCAACGTTTACGGTTTGGGGCCATCCCTTGATTTTTCTCCGCATTTTGTTGTCTATGCCTTTTGGTCTGCGCCAGTTCTCCCTTAACCGGTCGTAACGCCAGCTTTCCTGCCGCACAAACTCGGGCTTTTTCTTTTTCAGTCTGGCCCTTATCTTTAAGGCTTTTTCAACAGTGGCGATGTTCTGCTCTTTCATGCTTCCATTCCCTCACTTTTTTCGTATAGGTATATGCCGTCCAAGAAGACTCGAGGGTCTTTCCTCCGCACCTTTGTGGCTTGTTCTATGTTTGCGGCTGTTTGACTTACTTCTTCAAGATTTATTCCTTGAACAATAACATCATCGCCGGAAACCTTCACCTCGGCGCTGCCAACAATTTTTGCTTTTCTCGGGTTTCTTTCACCAGTAAAGTTCTCAATCAGCACCATTCCATCTTGAACTTTAACCGAAATTGGAAAGTGGGAGAAAACTATCTTTAATTTGCATGTGAAGCCTTTCCTAACTCCGGTAATCATGTTATTGATATGCGCGTGAATTGTGCCAACTAGAGCGCTCTCCTTTTTGCGAGGCCAATTAGCCCAAATGCGAAGGCTTTTGCCTTGAAGCTCCATCGAGATTGGGGCGTATGAAAAGTCTCTGGTTAGGGTTCCTTTGGCGCCTTTAACTGTCACTTTTTTGCCTTCAAGTGTTACTTCCACGTCGTCTGGGACTTGAACGACTTTTGAGACTTCCACAGCCCGCATTTGCCCAACCCTCTTTAGTAGATGTAGGCTAAGAGTCTGCCTCCGATGCCTTTTTCTTTAGCCTCTTTGTGGGATAATACTCCTCTCGAAGTTGAGATTATTAATAGCCCCACCTCTCTTGATGGCAGAAACTTCTTCTCCCAATCTTCAAGCTCGTAAACTTTAACGGCAAAGCGCGGTCTTATGGCGCCGCACTTGTTTATCCTGCCCAAAAGTTGGACTTTGAATTTTCCGGAGCGCCCATCGTCTATGAATTCAAATTCGCCGATGTAGCCGTTTAACTGCATAACTCTCAAAACCTTGCCCAAAAGTTTAGAGGCTGGGCTAATTACACATTCGCGTTTGTTGCGCATCTCGTTGTTAAGGATTGTTGTCAAGCCGTTTGACAGCACATCCATCATGCTTTCCTCATCACTCATATTTTTTGAACCCAAGTTTTTTTGCTACTTCCCTAAAACAATGCCTACACAAATATAAATTATAACGCCGGATAACAGGCCCATATGAACCGCATCTGACGCATGGTCTGGCACCCTTGCCATATTTTCTTTCCTTTTTAGGCTTCTTTTTACCCATAAAACTACCTCTTCACAACCAACTAGACTATTTCAACCCCCAAGGCGTCTTTAACAAAAACCATAGCTTCTTCTGGTGTTAAGACATGGCTTGAACCTATTTTCGCTTTGCATCTGCGTCTATTTTTAACACGCCATCCTGGTCGGCTTAACGAAACACATATGTCCATGCCGAATATTCCTATTTCCGGGTCATACTTGACCCCTGGAATTTCTATATGCTCTTTTATTCCAAAGGCAAAATTTCCATAATTGTCAAAACAGCTTTTGGGAATCTTGTAATCAACCACATGTAAAACTTTTTTCAAGAATTCTATGGCTTTCTGCTTTCTAAGCGTGACGATGCAAGCCATTGGTTCGCCCCTTCTTAATCCAAAATCCCTAATGGTTTTCTTTGCCTTCCTTTTGCACGGCGTCTGTCCAGTTAAATCTTTCAGCACTTTTGAGGCTTTCTCAAGGGGCTCTCCGGATTTTCCAACACTTATGTTGACAACAACTTTGTCTATCCTTGGTTTAAGCATTGGATTTTCTTCCCACTTTTTCCTGATTTCATCCTCAGACACTCTATGAAGCCTCCGGCAAGGATATTAGTGGTTTTGTTTCGCCAATTGCAAAAACAAACTCCATCACTGTTTGGTAGCGGTTGCCCTTCTCGTCTTCCACCGTTACTATGGCGTCTTTGCGTTTTTTGCCCTTAACTTTCTCAATCTCGATAACTCTGCCATATTTTCCCATGTTTTTGCCGCCTGTTATTATCACGTAATCGTTCTCTTTCATCTTGATGTGTTCGAGAAGTTGCCTATCTGGAAGGCTAACTTTAATCGTGTCAAAGGTGCTGTAAACATCTTCCTGCGGGTTCTTTGGGTCGGCAACCTTAACAAGCAAGTTTGAGCCGTCGTGGAGATTCAACTGTGTATGCCCATTCTCAACTACAGTTTTGTTCTCTATCCGGCAGAGTTTGAAGTTAGCTTCCTCCTTGCTTATTGGGTGAAGAATTAATCCTTTATGGGAGGGCAAAATGCGGAAGTGCTTATCCATGTCGGGAAGTGAGACCACATCCATAAGCCCCGTTGGAAACTTATCGTCTCTCCTAACTATCCCGTCAACGTAAACCTTCCCCTGTGCAGTTATTATTTTTGCCTCCTTCCTTGTTTTTGCAACCTCCAAAATGTCACGCAAAAGCAATGTTGTAGGCAGACAGCTCTCCAAAGAATGTGGGCCTGGGGTTGGCTTCACAACCCAGACAAGCTCTTTCCTATGTATTGGCCAAATTTTCGGCGCTGGCTTACGTTTAAGGGTTGTTGAGCCACCTTTCCTACCCAAGTTCAGATTCCTCCGTTTTCTTGCGCCTTTTTACGGATCTTTTCCCTTTCTTCAGCGCTTTTTCCTCCGTTTTTTCTTCGCCTTTTTCCTTCATCTTTCTTGCAGCTCTTTTTCTCCTAGCTGGCTTCTTCTCTTTGGCTGGCAGTTCTTCTACGGCTGGAGGCGTTTCCTCAACTGGTTTTTCTCCAACAGCCTCTACCACTTTCTCTGGGGGTTTCTCCACGATTTTTTCCTCGGCTTCTTTAGCTTTCTTCCGTCTTTCGAGAACATTCTTTCGCCACTTATCGTCAAGGTTAAGTTTTGTTATCATAACCTTTGAAGGGTGAATTGGAACAAAAACTGTTGAGCCGTCGACCTTCTCACGGGTTAAGCCTTCAACATAAATTCTGAACTTTTTCCTATCCACGCGGGCAACTTTTCCTTCAAACCCTTTATGGTCCCCTCTCAAGACTCGGACGGTGTCACCGCTTCTTACTGGAAGACTTCTAGTTCCATAGGATTTTCTTAGCTCTGGTGTCAAAGGAGCGGCGAAATGCTTGTAACGTATGTGGTCTGGGGCTTGAAACAGCATTTTCCTTTGTTTTGAAGGTTTTGATGTTTGAGCTATTGTCTGCATACAGATTTCACCACGCTATATTATGATGCTGGCGGCGCTTGCTATTCTTGGCCATCTTTCAGCTGCCTCCTTTGCCACTGGTCCGCGGATTTCAGAGCCTTTCATCTCGCCTTCCGGAGTTATTATCACTGCTGCATTATCTTCAAATTGAACCCAGATGCCGTCGGCCCTTCGGAAGGGCATCCTCTGCCTAACAACAACTGCTTGGAAGATTTTCTTCCGCATGTCCGGCGTGCCATGCCTAACTGAAACGGTTATGCGGTCGCCGACAGCAGCGGAAGGCACACGTCTAAGCCTACCTTTATAACCCATAACCTGTATTAGGCGCAGTTCTCGGGCTCCAGTATTGTCCGCGCATTTCAAAATGGAGCCGGCTGGCAACCCCTTAGAGAGTTTTGGTCTTTGACCAATTACTCCTCTTGCAACCAAGCCTCTTGTTTTTGCTTTTGCAGCCATTCTATTTCGCTTCCCCCTTCTTCTCCACAACAACAAAGGAGACCGTCTTGCTTATTGGTCGACATTCAGCTATTACGACACGGTCGCCTTCTTTTGCATCTATGCACGGCGGGTTGTGGGATGGAATGCGACTGCGCCGCCTTTCATATCGCATGAACTTTGGAACATACTTCAGATAATCGTGGCGCACTATCACAGTTTTGTCCATTTTAGCGCTTACAACCACACCTTCCAATACGCGGCCTCTTATTGGAAGACTCCCATGGAATGGGCAGTTTCTGTCATTGCAGGTTTTCTTGGGCTTTTTAAGGGTTATTGCCATCACCAAAGCCTCCTAACACGTTTTTTGAGGCGGTCTTCAGGTCTTCCAACAAGAAGTTTACCATCAATTTCAACAACCGTTCCGTCGGAAAACTTGAAATGAAAAACGGAGGATTCTTTTATAACGATTTTTCTTTCACCGTTATGGAGTATAGTAAACGTGTTCCGTGTCTCGTCGATTATCTTGCCGCGCAACCCAACATAACCTCGATGGGTACTTCGGGCAACTTTCGCCTCGGTTCCAATAAACTCGCAGCGTATTATGTCCGGCGTCACCCTCACTTGCCCATCCTCCCCTCGCTTTCTGCTGTTTTAGCCTCCGGTTTTTGCTCGTTCTCTATGGTTAATATTCTGGCAATCGCCCTCCGCAGTTCCTTTATTCTAGCAGGGTTTTCTACTGTGCCGCCAGCCTTAACCATGGTTTTTAGCCTAAGAAGTTCTGTTCTAAATTCGTTAAGCTTTTTACGCCGCTCTTCGGGGGACATTTCCCTTATTTCCTTAACCCTAATTATGGGCATTTACTCGGCTGCCTCCTCTTCCCCTTTCTCTTCTTCGCTGCTTGCCTCTTCAGTTCCCTTTATTGGGGCTTCTTCAACAGCCTCCTCAAGCTTTTCCTCTGCTGGCGGAGCTTCAACTATTTGGATTTTGTCTGGAAACTTGGCGTCTGGAGGCATTATCCTAACCTTGACGCCGTAAATGCCCGGCTTAAGCTGGACGTGAACCTCGGCTTTACGCATATACTTTAAGGCTGGGTCTCCACACTTTGGCAAGTAGCCACTTCTAAACTTCTCATATCTGGCGCGTTCGGTTCGCAGTTTTCCACTAATGATTATCTCTACCCCTAAGGCTCCAGCCTCCATAACCTGGTTTAAAGCCCAGAAGCCAGCCCGTCTGAAGTGTACGCCCCTTTGTAGGGCTGAAGCTACACGCGTGGCAACAATGTATGGGTTCAGCTCCGGAACTTCTATTTCGGAAACCGAAATTTGGGGGTTTGAGACATTAAATTTTTCTTCCAATATTTTTGCAAGTTCCCTTATGGTTTCACCGCTTCTCCCTATCACGAGTCCAGGGCGCATGGCATAAATGACCACGTGAGTTCCAAGAGGGGTTTCTGAAATGTTTACCCCGCCATAACCAGCCCTCTCAAGTTTTTTCTGCAGAAACTCGTCGATTTCCGCTCTTTTCCTAGACTTTGAGATAAAATGTTTTACAACAGACATTAGGCTTCCTCCGTGACGGTTTCTGGCTGCTCTTCCAAGGCTAGTTCAATGTGGGTTAGGGTTTCAAATTTTGGGGTGGATCTTCCAAAAGCTCTGGGCATATAACGCCTGATCTTCATTCCTGGATAAGCTGAAGCGTGAATTATTCTGAGTCTTTCTGTGTCTAGTCCCTTGTTTTCAGCGTTCGCTTCTGCACCCTCTAGAACTTTTAGAATCTGTTTTGCCGCTTTTATTGGGTATCTGCCGGCGTAAGCCTTTTCCAGTCCGTGGCGGTGGGCGGCTTTCTTCTTAAACCTTGTGAATGGGACAGCCCTCTTTTTGGCTATTACATCCCTCAAGAACTTTTTGGCTTCTGTAAGCATCATGCCCTTTATTGCACTGCATACTTCACGGGCGGATTTATGGGATACCCTAACCTCTCGCCCGCTTGCCTTAACCGTTTTCTCCGGGTCTAATGCTTCTTCTGGTATGGAGTATCCCCATTTTGGCACTCAATAGACTCTCCAACTGTGCAATTGAACAGCTACATGGCGGTTTATATGGTTTTCCATAAACCAGTACATTTTAAAGTTAGCCTAACACCAACAAAACACAACCCATTTAACAAATTTCCGAATTAGGTCCGTGAGCGTCGCGCCCAACAACAGCTCGCGAAACCCTCGATGCATTTATGTTTAACCTAAGACTTTATTGACACCAAACGGTGACTCCGATGAAGAAGAACGAGCACATCACGATGCTGCATGGCGCCGGCGGAACAGTCATGCACGACCTCGTCAAAAACTACATTCTAAAATACTTTGGCGGCGCTGAAAACATAAGTTTTGAAGTGCCCCTTGAGGCTTTGGACGATGCTGCAGTTGTCGGCGACGTCGTTTTGAAAAGCGACTCCCACGCCGTAAAGCCAATTTTTTTCCCAGGCGGGGACATTGGACGCTTAGCTGTTTCCGGCACCGTTAATGATATTGCTGTTTTGGGAGCTGAACCATACGCTTTGGCGTGTGGCTTTATATTGGAAGAAGGACTAGCCCTATCCGATTTTGAGAGAATTTTGGCAAGCATGATGCAGACATGCCGAGAAGCTGGCGTCAGCATTATCACAGGCGACACAAAGGTTGTGGAGAAGGGAAGCCTAGGCGGATGCGTAGTAAACGTTTCTGGAATTGGCAGAAGAACAGAAGCCCTAGAAAAAAATCTGGCTGTTGTTAAACGATTTAGAGACGACTTCAAAGTGCGCTGGATTTTGGATTCAAACCTCAGCCTCGGAGACAAGATAATTTTGTCCGGCACGATAGGCGACCATGGCTTGGCGGTTTTGTCAGCCCAAGAGGGCTTAAGCTTTGGAGGCGAAATAAAATCCGATGTGAAACCCTTAAACCGCCTTATCCAGCGCTTATTAGAGGAGGTAGGCGGCATAGTTGCCATGAAAGACCCAACACGCGGTGGATTGGCGGACGCCCTAAACGAGTTTAGCGAAAAATCAAAAGTGGGCATACTAATTCACGAAGATAAAATTCCAATAAGAGAAAATGTAAGAGCGGCATGCGAAATGCTAGGCTTAGACCCGCTTGAGGTCGGCAATGAAGGAAAAATAGTTATAGGCGTTATAAACGAAAAAGCCCAAGAAGTTTTACAATTTTTAAAAGCCACAGAAGAAGGCAAAGAAGCGGAGATCATAGGCGAAACTACAAAGGAATTCAGTGGAGTGGCGATGCAAACAACTGTTGGTGGAAAGAGGGTTGTGGCCAGACCGTTGGGAGACCCCGTTCCTAGGATATGTTAACGATGAATAAAATCCAAAATATGGAGTTAGGTTATGATGAGGTTCAGACTGCCTGTATTGGTTGATGTTCTGAACGTTATGTTATGCGTATTTTTTGCATGTGTAGCAGTACCATCTTTGATATTGCGGAATATACGTTAGCGGTCCTTTGCACGTCGGGCATGTTGGCTGTGTTTGTTCGGGTTTTAGGAGCACAAAATCTCCGACGGCTTGCACTTCATCCCATAGGATGTTTCTGCTTTCGCCCTTTTTGCTCTCCACGTATAGGGATATGCCTGCCCTTCCAACTATAAATGAGACGTCTTTGACTGTCCCAACTATGCGTCCTTCAGCATCTATAACTTGCATTCCGAGAAGCATATCTTTAGTAACGCCTTTTTCCTGTTTAGCCATATCACCTTCACCTCTCAATCATATTGTTGGAAATAATATTTCTAGGTTTTAGTTTAAATAAATTTCTTGCACACGAGTTGCTTATACAATGGTGATGATGGTGTTGCATCGTCGGATTTCTTGATTAAGAATGGTGTTTTGCAAAGTTTTTTAAAGTGAAATGGATTAAATCATAGGCTGGGGAAAGAGATGGGCGAAGAAAAGAGCGCAGCTTCTGGTTTAATTAGTCAAGGGCGAAACATAGGCTACTACGCTGCCCTATTATATGGAGTCGGATACATCTTAACATTCATAGGCATTCTAATCCTAATCATAATGATACTCGTGGCGGCTGGTCCAGCGCTTCAGTATATGCCATTGTTTACTGCAAGTTTAGTGATGTACCTTATCGCCATGATATTTGCAATAATTTTCGGCGCATCCATCACCAGAAACGCGAAGACTATGAGAACACAGGAAATAAGTCTCAATTCCATAGCATCACCAGTTTCCATGTTCACAATAATGATACTACTATATAGCATAGGTAATACTGTTATGGCATCGGCTCTTGGAGCATCGCTTGTTGGACCAATCTGTGGGATTGTTGGAGCAGTCTTGCTTCTGATGGGTTTCAGAACGTATCAAAGTGGAGCGGCAAGCGAATCTAAACTCATGGGCGCGATTCTAATGCTAGTATCATTAATCCTCATATACTTTATAGCAACTCCTCAGTCAATTCTCAACGCTTTATTTAGGGGAGGTTACGGCTACCCCTACGGCTATCCATATGGTTACCCATACGGCTACAATCCCATAATGGCTTTACTAACAGAGGTTTTTCCAGTATCTTATCTCTTTTCAGAGCCAACGCTTGAGTTTGTTGCTTTGCTGTTAGCGGTTATAGGTGCACTATTGTTCGCCCTTCGAGTTTTCGGTGAGAAAATGCAGTACGCCATCACTGGTGTAATTTTGGCTATTAGCGGACTGCTTTTTTCCATAGGCGTCATGTACTTCAACTTTACATCAGCTTCAAGCATCAGCAACATACTTGGACCCATAACTTCCGTTGTACCGTTACTGTCAGTTTTGTGGATAAGCGTAGTTGGGATGATATTCCTAGGAATAGGCGGCATAATGACATTAATAGCTTCAATAATACCGCTGGTCTCGACTGCAAGTCAATTTTCTGCACAAATACCGGCAGCGGCTCCACCGCCGCCTCCTCCGCCTCCTTCAGCAGAAGTCAAGCGAACGTAGCGTAGCTCTTTTCACTATCCTTTTTTATTTGTAAGCCGGTAAGTGTTTTGCCCATATTTGGCATGTTCCTTCAATGCTTACCATGCATGCGCCCTTTGGCTTTTGCGGAGTACAAGCTTTCATGAAAAGTGGGCATTCCGTTGGTTTAATTTTGCCGATCATCACCAAATGGCATTGGCAGCCCGGCAGCAGATCCATTCCATTTTTAATTTCGACATTGAATCTTTCCCGTGCATCGTAATTTGCATATTCACTTTTTAGTTTAAACGCGGAGTTAGGTAATTTCCCGAGACCGCGCCAGTTTCCTCCCACAACTTCGAAAACTTCATTCATAATTTGCTGCGCTTTCACGTTCCCCTCATATGTTACCGCGCGGGCGTACTCGTTTTCTAGGCGCGGCTTTCCCTCGCCCAGTTGTTTAAGAACCATGTAAATGGCGAGTAGAACGTCTAATGGTTCAAATCCAGCCACCACTGTTGGCATACGGTAGGCTTTTGGAAATATTTCATAAGCCTTCAAGCCAATGATAGTGCTTACATGTCCAGGAGCGATGAAACCGTCTATGTAGAGGTCGCCTATTCCGAGGAGAAGCTCCATTGCTGGTGGAATCAAACGATGAGAAACTAGAAAGCTTAGGTTTTTTGGCGGCTTTTTCAAGATTTCTATGGCAGTTGACGGGGCTGTTGTTTCAAAACCTATAGCGAAAAAGGCGAATTCTTTATCCGGCTCCTTTTCAGCCATTCTAACGGCGTCTAATGGGCTGTAGACAACTCTGACGTCGACGCCTTCAACTTTAGTGCCTAACAACGATTTTTCAGAGCCCGGCACGCGGAGGGCATCCCCAAAACATGTGACGACAACGCCTTTTAGGGCAAGTTGTACAGCCTCATCTATTTCAGAGGCTGGTGTCACGCATACCGGACATCCTGGTCCAGCTATAACCTCAACGTTTTGAGGCAGGAGGCTTCTCAGCCCGAAATGGGTTATTGTCCACTCGTGAGTGCCGCACACGTGGCATATCTTTATGGTGTCACGTTTCGGGGCAATTTTATGGATTTTTTCGACGACACGTTTTGCCAATTTTGGGTCTCTAAGTTTTTTAAAATTCTCAAACATTTCGGCTCATCGCAAATCATTTTCGCTCAAGCTTTTCTTCAACTTCTAAAATTTCGCTCCACAAGCGTAATGTTTCTTCAGCTTCTTCTTTGCTTAGCACTTGGATGGCATATCCAGCGTGGACAAGCACGTAATCGTTAACTTTCACGTCTACGAGGCTTACATCCACCTCTCTTGTTAGGCCTCCTCCAAAATCTACTTTGGCAAAATTGCCTTGAACACTTACAACTTTTGCGGGGATGGCCAAACACATTATTATCTGCGAAATAGCAAAACAAACGGAGATAAATCGTTTATGGCTTAAGAGGGCGAGAATCCAGCTGCGAAGGCTTGACCGAAGGATGAGCCGCCATCGCCCGGTGGAACCGCCTCGTGTACAAGAAATTTTAAGCCGGCCGCCTCAACAGTTTCCCGCATAATTTTGGTTAATATCTCGTTGCAAGCAACCCCGCCGGAAAATCCGACCGCTTCAACGCCATTTTCTAAGGCTTTTTCGATGGCTAGTTCAGCCAAGCCTTGGGCTAGATAGGTGTGGGTGGAAAAAGCCAAGTCATGTATGGCATATTTTTCTCTATTTTCAAATATCTCCAGTAGTAGTTCTGTAGTGTTTAAGATATCACCCTCAACTATCGGCTTTAAATTTAGCATGTCCTTTCCTTTCATGGCTGTTGATTCAAGTTTCATGGCTGGCTCGCCCTCGTATGTCCGCTCAAAACACACACCTAAAACAGCTGCAACAGCGTCTAAAATCCTCCCACAACTTGTTGTTTTAACTGTGCCGCGTCCCCTTTTCAGTTGTTGGAGAATCAATTGGACCTCTTTTCCGCCGTGGGGAAAATACCTCCTATTCTGCATGAGCCACTCCTCCACGTTCCCTTTTTTGCATAGTATTCCAGCAGCCATTCTAAGCGGATAGCGGGTGGCTAAATCCGCGCCAATCATGGGCTGCTCTTCTAGGTGAGCTAGACGTTTAAATTCCATCGAGTCTTTTAAGCCTAATATTATTTCGCCTCCCCATGCTTCGCCATCAGCGCCGTATCCGTAGCCGTCACAGCAAACGCCAACGATTTCGGATGCGCCGTGTTCAGCCATTAAGGCTGCGACATGTGCGTAGTGATGTTGAATTTGGAAAAACTGCCAGCCGTTCTTTTCGGCTAAGTCTCGTGCAAGCTTTGTTGTTGTGAATTTCGGATGCAAATCACATGCAACAACGTTCACATTACTGTTTGTTAAACGAATTAGGTGTTTGGCGGCGCTTTCCAAAAAGTCCAGCGTTTCTATGTTTTCCACGTCGCCTATATGCTGAGATATGAAGGCTTTGTTGCCAAGCAAAACACAAGCAGTATTATTAAGCTCCCCGCCCAAAGCTAACACACATTTTTTGGCTTTTTCCTTTAAAATTACGGGTGCTGGCGCATAACCCCTTGAACGCCTAATAAAAACCAGTTTTTCGCCGTGCACTCGCACAACCGAGTCGTCGCATCTGTAGGCTATCCGCCTATTATGGAAAAGAAAGTAATCAACGATGTCGCCAAGCGTTTTTAAGGCTTCACCGTCATCTTTGACTATGGGTTGGTTGGGTGAATTGGCACTTGTCATGACAAAGGCTGGCTCTTCTACGCTGTCAAACAACATGTAATGCAATGCGGTGTAGGGAAGCATGACACCAACATTATGCAAGCCGGGAGCAATCAAATCTGAAAGATAATATTTGCTACTCTTTTTCAGAAGCACTATGGGACGCGTATAAGAGGTTATAAGCTCGAGTTCTTTTGGGCTGACTTCGGCGAAGGATCGCACAGCCTCAAGGCTTCGCGCCATAATAGCGAAGGGCTTTTGCCTCCTATGCTTCGCCCTTCTAAGCCTTATTAGAGGCTCATCCTTTGTTGTTGCAGCCGCCACGTGAAAACCGCCATACCCCTTGATGGCAACAATAAAGCCTTCAGCAAGCAATTTGCCAACCTCCCTTACTGGGTCGCCGGTTGAGACAAGCTCACCTTTGTTTGTGGTTAAGTAAACTTTTGGACCACATTTTGGACAAGCCACAGTTTGCGCATGGAAACGTCTATTCAATGGATCCTTGTACTCTTTTTGACAAAAGCTGCACATGGGAAAGTCCCGCATGGTGGTGTTTTCACGGTCGTAAGGTAGCCCCTCAATAATGGTGTATCTTGGACCGCAGTCGGTGCACGTTATAAAAAAGTATTCATATCTAGGGTTGCTTTTCTCCCTCAATTCTTTCAGGCACTCGTCGCATATGGCTATGTCTGGCGGAATAACAGAGCCAGAAAGCTCAGACTCCTCGGAGCTTTTCTCAATTGTAAAGCTTACATACTGGTTTTCGTCCTCCAGTTTTAATGTAATAATTTCGTGAATATGCGCCAGTGGCGGCTTCTTTTCCCTCAAATCTTTTAAGAAACTGTTGATGGAGCTTTCTTCACCTTCTAGGAGAATTTCAACGCCCGCGTCACCCATGTTTCTAACGTAGCCTTTTAAGCCGTTTTTTACGGCTATACGGTATATGAAGGGGCGAAATCCAACCCCTTGAATTATGCCAGTGACCCTGACTTTTACACGCACATCGTCCATCTCTGGAAGCTATTCACATTTAAAACGCTGGTTTTAAAGTTTCACTCTTCAGATTCCTTCCACAAATAGTTGAAATAATCTTTTGCCAGCGCCGCTAACCCTGGATGGTCGGACCATATGGCACTTATTTCACTCCTTTCATCGCTGAAGAGTAGTAAGACTTCGCTGCCGTCGGATATGGCTCCACCGCCAAACATTTTTGTTCGACATCGCACTTCGCCGATTTTTGAAAGCATCTTATACATGCTTTCGCTCATTCCCTTTAACATCATAAAGCGTACTTGCAACTTTTCGCCGACAAAGGAGTGAAGCAGCTGATGAAAATCCATTAAAAACTCTTCTTTAACAAATGGTAGAGCAATGAGCATCTCCTGCCTACATTTTTTAGTCATTTCCTTAAACTTTGAAATAATGTTCAACGCGCCCCTCAAAATCCAAACATCGTATTTCTCTTTGGTTTTTAGTTTTCCATAGATAGGAAGCAATTCATCAGTGATCGTTTTCTCAATTTGCAACCACTCATTTTCAAAGGCTGCCCTCGCCGTTTTTAGGGCGGTTTCAGGCGATTTTGGAAAATACTTGCTCGGTCTTTTCTTAGCTGACTCTATCCAGCCTTTCTGTTCTAAATTGTTTAGGACCTGGTAAACTTTTGAGTAGGGTATCTGTGCCCCGTAGCTTATCTGTTTGGCTGTTAATGTGCCCTTTTCTAGAAGGAGAATGTATGCGTCTGCCTCGTAGTTTGTAAGCCCGACTTTTCTAAGCAGGGTTTTTGTTTTTTCGCTCATGTTTTTGGAATAATACTTTTCACCCTATTAAAATTATGGAAATTTTAATATAGCCACAGCCAAGACCTAGAACCATAAATGGCGATCGAAATGGCAAAACAGCAGCAAGAAGAATTAAAGTTTGAAGTTTATTCAACAAGTCTATGCCCGGAGTGCCTAAACAAGATTCCCATGAAAATCTACGAAGAAAACGGTGCAATCTATCTTGAAAAGACATGCCCCGAGCATGGAAGGTTTGAAGATGTTTACTGGGGAGACGCTGAACTTTTCAAGTGGATTTACAAGGAATGGTATAACGCTAAATACGTCGGAAGCGGTTTGGAGAACCCCCACACAAAAATTGCTAAAGGATGCCCCTACGACTGCGGGTTGTGCACTCAACACAAGTCTTACACGGTTTTGGGTATAATAGATGTTACAAACCGTTGCAATATGGCTTGCCCCGTCTGCTTTGCTTACGCTGGAGCAGTCAATTATGTTTATGAGCCAACATACCAGCAGATTGTAGACATGATTAAACTGCTTAGAAACAATAAGCCCTGGGCGTGTAATGCCCTTCAATTCAGTGGTGGTGAACCTACGATAAGGAATGACTTGCCACAGCTTATTGCGGAAGCTAAAAAGGCTGGGGTGGAGCATGTGGAAGTGAACACTAACGGCCTGCGCCTTGCAGAAGATATAGATTATTTCAAAAGGCTTTTAGACGCTGGCATGAGCACACTTTATCTCCAGTTTGACGGTTTAAGGGAAGAAATTTACAAGAAAACAAGGGGCAGAACAGACCTCGTTCAAGTTAAGCATAAGGTTTTAGAAAATGCTAGAAGAATAGGCTTGGACTCAATAGTTTTGGTTGTCACCCTTGCAAGGGGGGTGAACGACAGAGACCTGGGCGACATAGTGCGCTACGCGGTTGAAAATCACGACGTCATTAGATGTATAAATATTCAGCCTATCTCCATGGCTGGAAGAGCCCGCAAAGACGAAATGCGAAAAATGCGCATAACAGTGCCAGACACCATCAAACTGATAGAAGAGCAGACAAACGGAATTGTCACACGCTGGGATTGGCGTCCAGTCAACTGGCCTGTTCCAATCTCTAAGGGCATGGGTATTGTAAAAAACAGGGTTTATCCAGAGTTCACTATGCATCCCATGTGTGGAGCAGCAACATTCATTGTTGTTGAAAAGGATGGCTCTTACAAGCCTATTACGCAGTATGTGGATGTCGACCGTTTCGCAGAAATCTTCTGGAATATCTACTATTCTGGCGTAAAAGGAAAGAGGACAATGGCGAAAATGAAAATGTTGGAGTTGCTTCCCCTAGTGAAGTCACCGCTTGTCAGAGGCTTGCTTAAAGATGTTATAACGAAGGGAAGTTATGAGGCGCTTGGAAGGTTTATGCGAAAAATAATCATGATTGGAATAATGCATTTTATGGATGTTTGGAACTTTGACCTAGACCGCGTACAGAGATGCGTCATACACTACGCAACACCCGACGGCAAGGTTAGACCCTTCTGCACATACAACAGCATCCATAGGAACAATGTGGAAAAACAGTTCGCTCTATCTGTTAGCGAGTGGACGGAAAAGTCTAGAAAGAAGCTAAGCGAGCCAGTTTAAAACAGTCAGTCGTAGAGAAAAAGGGGAAGACTAAGTCTTAGCAGCCAGTTTTTTAAGCTCTTCTTCCCGCAAGACTCTGCGGAGAACCTTGCCAACAGCACTTAGCGGAAGTTCCTTGCGAATCTCCAACTCCCTAATCGCCTTGTAGGGTGCAACCTTCTCATTCACAAATTTCATAAGCTCCTCCTCGGTGGCAGTCATCCCCTCCTTCAGCACAACGAAAGCCTTTGGTATTTCACCGGCAATAGGATCTGGTTTGCCAATAACCCCGCAGAGTTTCACGGCTGGATGCTCGTATAAGACATCTTCAAGCTCCCTCGGGTAGACGCTGTAACCCTTATACTTGATTAAGTCTTTCTTCCGGTCTGTTATGTAGAAGTAGCCGTCCTCATCCATTTTGCCAATATCACCGGTGTAAAGCCAGCCATTTCTTAAGACTTCGGCCGTTTCCTCTGGCATTTTCCAGTAACCCTTCATCACCTGTGGACCCTTAACTATTAGTTCACCAACTTCTCCCGGCGGGAGCTCCTTTTCGCCTGTCTCTATGTCAACTATTTTCGCGTCGGTGTCAGGCCAAGGTATCCCAATTGAGCCTATCTTAACGGTTTTCATAGTCTTGTCAAGAGGGTTAGCGTGTGTTACTGGCGATGACTCCGTGAGCCCGTAACCCTCAACCAAAACGCCGCCGGTAACCTCCATGAACTTTTTCTGGACCTCTGGTGGAAGTGGAGCCGCACCGGATACGCAGAACTTTATTGATGTGCAATCATACTTCTTCAGATCTGGATGCGCAAGAAGCATTGCATACATTGTCGGCGCGCCGCAGAACACCGTCACTCTGTATTTGTGGATGGCTTCTAAGACGGCTACTGGGTCGAAGCGGGGCAGCATAACCATTGTTCCCGCAAAGAATATTGGAGCGTTCATGCTTGTTGTCATGCCGTAAATGTGGAAGAGCGGAAGCACCGTTAAAACGACCTCTTCGCCCTCGTTGGCTTGAAGCCATTCTTTGCACATAACGGCGTTTGAGACAAGATTCATATGGGTAAGCATGGCTCCCTTAGAGATGCCAGTGGTTCCGCCAGTGTATTGGAGGGCAGCCAAATCCTCTCTTGGGTTTATTTCAACTTTTGGCGGTTTAGCCTCATATCTCGCCATTAGCTCCGTGAAGAGGTAGACGTTTGCTCTACGCTCAACTTTACGGGATGGAATCTTTTTCAACAGAGAACCAAGAACAGCCTTAAAAGTTGGCATGTAATCCTTTAGGCCTGCCACTATAACGTTTCGAAGCTTTGTTTTCTCCCAAACCTTCTCAACAATTGGATAAAGCATGTCAAGAACAACTATTGTTTCGGCTTCTGAATCATTTAATTGATGCTCAACCTCCCGTTCCTTGTAGAGTGGACTTATCGCTGTTACAACTGCCCCAGCCTTCAAAGCACCATAATAGGAAATTACAAACTGCGGAATGTTTGGAAGAAATATGGCAACTTTGTCTCCCTTTTTCACTCCCAAATTTACTAGGGCTGTTGCGAACTTGTCGGAAAGCAAATCCAGCTCTCTAAAGGTTATTTTTCTGTCAAAGTAGATGATCGAGGTCTTATCTGGATATTTTCTGGCAGAATCCCTCAAAAACTCGAAGAGGGGCACCTCGGGATAGTCTATGTGTTTTCTAACGCCTGGAGGCCAAAATTTGTACCATGGCTTTTCCGGTGGCTTTTCAATTTTCTCCTCTTCAACCTTCTTTTTCCTTTTCGCTGGCATATTAAACCCTATTAGAGATATTTGCGGTTTTTGGAGTAATAATACTTTCCATGGTTTTATTCTGGTCGGGTGAACTCGTATGTTGGACGTCCTTCGGGTGTCAGCTTTGCTACAAGTTTGGCTCTCATTCCCACTTTAACCTCTGAAAGCTTAAAACCCGTAAGCCACGCAAGCACCCTAACGCCTTCTTTTAGTCTGCCTATGGCTACAGTGTAGGGCTTTTCCTGCTGAAAGGTTGTTGGTCTAACAACCACGTGGGTGAAGGTTTCTATTGTCGCCTCCTTGCTGAGTTCAACCCACTCCATGTCTGAAGCCAAGCAGTTTGAGCAGTCAGCAACGGGCGGAAAATACAGTTTTCCACATTTTCTGCATTTTGTGGCTAGGATTTTCCCCTGTTTAAGGGCTTCCCAAAACTGAAGCGTCTTGCTTATGGGAATATCCTGTACGATTTTTACTTCTCTCGATTTTATGGAGGGCATAGCAGCCATTTTCTCATCTCCTTAAAATTGTCACGTAACAGTAGTGTCCGGTTCCGCCCACATTGTGGGCTAGGGCTATGTAATTTTTCATTGG
The DNA here is from genome assembly GCA_038870595.1 of Bathyarchaeia archaeon. Taxonomy (GTDB): domain Archaea; phylum Thermoproteota; class Bathyarchaeia; order Bathyarchaeales; family Bathycorpusculaceae; genus JAGTQI01. The sequence goes on along the minus strand of JAVZJU010000001.1, from coordinate 111,990 downwards.
GGCTTGTCTGCTCTTCTCAACAGTCTCTTCCCTTAGCTGTTTTGTCAACTCGTATATCATTGAGCATCCTGTAGTGCCAATCGGATGACCTTTGGCTTTTAAGCCGCCGTCGACGTTCACTGGGATTTTTCCGCCTATTTCGGTTTGTCCCTCTCTGATTAGTTTGGCGCCTTCGCCCTTCTTGCAGAAGCCCAAATCTTCGTATGCCATTATTTCGGCTATCGTGAAGCAGTCGTGGACCACTGCAACGTCAAGCTGGTCTGGCATCACATCTGCCATTTTGTAGGCTCTTTGGGCTGCTGCCACGCTGGCTTCTAATCCGACATAATCAAGCCTCTTGCTCATGTTGGCTGTTCCAGAGGCAAATCCTATACCGGCAACCCAAACTGGCGTATCAACCTTAAGTTCCTTAACCTTCTCTTCAGAGGCTAGGATTACTGAGGCGGCTCCATCGGACACTGGGCAGCAGTCGAAGAGTTTTAGAGGTGCGGCAATAACCATTGAGGATAACACGTCGTCAACTGTTATTCTGTTTTGGAGATGCGCTATCGGGTTCATTGAAGCGTACTTGTGGTTTTTAACAGCAACCAAAGCCAAATCCTCTTCTGTTGTGCCGAACCTCGCCATGTGGGCGGTTGCATATAAAGCATAATAAGCTGGGAAAGTCAAGCCGAAGTTATGGAACTCCCATAGGTAGTATCCAGCTCTACCAATCCACTCCATCATCGTCGGAGTATCAATCTCCCGCATCTTCTCAACACCCAAAGCCGCTGCAATTTCGACTTGCCCGCTTGCCACAGCCCAGTAGGCTGTAGCGAAGGCTGCGCTTCCACTTGCACAGGCGGCTTCACAGCGCAAAAGCCCAGCCCCAGTTAAACCACAATACTCGGCTGAAACCACGGCTGGGAGAAGCTCTTCATACCATGCTCCTGCTCCTGTTGAGCCCACGGCTACAAATTCTATGTCTTTTGGCGTTATCCCAGCATCTTCAATTGAGGGTTTGAAAGCTTCAAAGGCGAGTTCCGCCACATTTACATCGTTTCTAACTCCAAACTTGGAGCTTCCAACACCGATGATTGCAACTTTCCTCATATCACCACTCTTCCATTTGCCATTCAAATTTTGAACAATAAAAAATATAGGAAATGCTTGAGTGTTTTCACTTTCCTTTGAATTCGGCCTTCCGCCTTGACATGAAGGCTTCTACGCCCTCTTTTAGGTCTTCTGTTGAGAAGGTTAAAGCCATAAGCCCAGACTCAATGCGCAAACCAGCGTCTAATGGCACTTGTGTTCCAAAGTTTATGGCGAATTTCGCGTACTTCAGCGCTATTGGTGGTCCCTCGCTTAGTTTTTTGGCTAAATCGCGAACCTCGTCTCTAAGCTTCTCGTAATGTACAACCTTGTGAACCAAGCCGATTTTTAGGGCTTCTTCAGCCTTAAGCCTTGTTCCAAGCATAACCATCTCCTTAGCCTTTGCCAAGCCAACAATCCTCACAAGCCTTTGGGTTCCACCCCATCCAGGAATAAGCCCTAAGTTTACTTCTGGGCTTCCAAGCTCTGCATGTTCTGCGGCTATTCTGAAGTCGCAGGCCAACGCCAGTTCTAAACCTCCGCCTAAGGCAAAGCCATTAATTGCTGCTATAACCGGCTTTGACATCTCTTCAATTTTACTGAAAACCTTCTGCCCAAGCCTAGAAAACTCTTCAGCTTTAACAGGAGTAGCCTTTGGAAACATTGTCACATCTGCGCCTGCGCTGAAGGACCTATCGCCTTCGCCTGTTATTACAACGCATCTAACGGATGGGTCTTTGTCGGCTGTGTCTAGGGCGTCTGCAAGTTCCTCCATTAAAACGTCGTTGAAGGCGTTCAACCTATGCGGTCTGTTTAGGATCATCCACAGAACGCTGTCTTCCCTCTCAATTTTTATGGTTTCATACGCTTTGCTCATAATTTCACCAAACCACGTTTTATGGAATAGCCTATATTACTTTTGGGAGATTTAGAACTTTCTTAGGAGATACTTGAGCACTGTCAGCTTTTGTATCTCGCTTGTGCCCTCGTAAATCTCGGTTATTTTTGCGTCTCTGTGGTATCTTTCAACACGGTATTCGCCCAAATAACCATAACCGCCTAATGTTTGGATGGCGAAGTCTGTGGCTTCCATTGCTACACGGCTTGCGTACTGTTTTGCCATGGCTGTTGCCATAGGGTCCATTTTCCCGACGTCTATGAGCCAAGCAGCCTTGTAGGTTAGAAGCCTTGCAGCCTCTATTTTTGTGGCTAACTCCGCCAATGTGCAGCCTATAGCTTCATGCTGGATTATAGGTTGTCCGAAGGCTTCCCTTTGTTTTGAGTATTTGAAGGCTATTTCCCATGCTCCTTGGGCCATGCCAACGGCTTGGGCTGCCACACCAACCCTTGTTTTGTCGAAGAACTCCATGGAGTGGTAGAAGCCTCTGTTAAGCTCGCCTACAATATGCCAGTCAGTAACCTTAACATTGTCAAAGCGCACCTCACCAGTTATGGAACACCGTATTCCCATCTTGTTATGAAGCTTTGTTGTTTCCAGCCCAGGCGTTCCCCTATCAACAACAAAGAGGGTTTCGCCGCGATATGTTGGCCTAACCTTTGTGTCTGTCTGAGTTAAGACGACTATGAAGTCGGCTATTGTGGCGTTTGTTATGAAGGTTTTTGTGCCGTTAATCCACCACTCGTTTCCGTACTTTGTGGCTGTTGTCTCCATGCGGGTTATATCGCTTCCGCTGACGTTTGGCTCTGTGAAGGCTGCAGCAGAGATATAGTCGCCTTTGCAGATTGGCGGGAGATACTTCTCCTTCTGCTCCTTACTGCCATAAGCTAGTATCAGTTCGCTGCCGAAGTTTCCGCTTGAAATAGCAACGCCAAGCGACGAGTCCGCCCTGCACATTTCCTCTATTACAAGGCATGTTTCCAGAAGCCCATATCCTTGGCCGCCATACTCTTGGGGGAAGAACATGCTTGTAAAGCCTAGTTTGGCGGCTTTCTTGTAAAGTTCCATGGGAAATTCTTCTTTTCTATCAAGTTCCAAGGCTAGTTCTGGTTTGAACTCCTTATCGCAGAACTCTCTAACAGCGCTTTTTATTCCAATCTGCTCCTCTGTTAATTCAAACTTCATTTAGTAGAACCCCCTTCCAGTTTTCTTACCAAGCCAGCCCTTACTAACATACTCCTCTAGCAGCGGGCAAGGCTTATACATTTCCATGTTGTATTTGGCGTAAAGCGCTTTCAACTTGTTGACAATGACGTCTATGCCCGTTCTATCCGCATACTCGCATGGACCAGAAGGCCAATAAGTGCCAAGCTTCATTCCGGTGTCTATGTCTGCTGGTGTTGCTGCGCCTTCGTGTATTAGCCATGCAGCCTCGTTTACAGCTACAGCCCAAGACCTTTCAACATCGTATTCTTCCATCAAGTTGAAGGGTATTCTTGGTCTTCCCTTAGTCCAGTCGTAGAAGCCGACGCCTGTTTTTTGTCCAAGCTTCTTCTCCTTGACGAGGGGCTCTATGACCTCTGCGCATGGTTTAAAGCGCTCACCATAGGCTTCGTAAAGGATTTTTCCAACTTCATAGGCTATGTCAAGCCCAACGAAGTCTGCCAGTTCAAACCACCCCATCGGGAAGCCGCCGCTATATTTGACTGAGGCGTCTATGCCCTCCTTTGTTGCTTCGCCGCGGTGGTAAGCCCAGAAAGCCTCGTTGAAAACTGCTCCGAGAACACGGTTGACTATGAAGCCCCGCACATCCTTCTTGACAACCACAGGGGTTTTTCCAAGTTTTTTGGCTAGCTCCACAAGGGTGTCTAGCGTCTCTTGACTTGTTTTTTCGCCTTTAATGACCTCTACTAGAGCCATCATTTGCGGTGGATTGAAGAAGTGCATCCCAGCCACTTTTTCTGGGCGTTTTGTGGCGTTCCCCATTTCCGTTATGCTTAATGTCGAGGTGTTAGATGCTAAAATTGCAGGTGGCGGCGCAATGCTGTCAAGTTTTGCGAAAACCTGCTTTTTAAGCTCTATATTTTCTGGGACCGCCTCTATGGCGATGTCTATGTCTTTGGCTGCCTCTTCATAACTTGTTGTCGTCCTTATTCTTGAGAGGGTAGCATCTGCGTCCTCCTGCCTAATTCTCCTCTTTTCGACAAACTTGCCTAGGCTCCACCTGATTTTCTCCATGCCCTTTTGCAATAGTTCGTCGCTGATGTCCACCATTGCCACTTCGATGCCGCTCATCGCCAAAAGCTGTGTTATTCCATGCCCCATTGCTCCAGAACCAATTACAGCGGCTTTCTTCAATTTTTCAGCCAAACAAATCCTCTCCCAACATAGAGTAAAATGAGTAGACGGCATGTGTAATAAAACTTTTGAGAATCAGCCAACAACCGTCAAGAAAAATAGGGGAGAGAAACGGCTATTTCATTAAGAAGTTGACGATGGTCAGCTTTTGGATTTCGCTTGTGCCTTCGTAAATTTCAGTTATTTTTGCGCATCTATGGAAGCGTTCCACGTGGTAGTCTGCCAAATAGCCGTAACCACCAAATATTTGGATGGCGTCATCTGTGACTTCCATGGCAATGCGGCTTGCATAGGCCTTAGCCATTGAAGTTGCAGATGGGCTGGGTTTTTCATGGTCGTATATCCAAGCCGCCTTATATGTAAGCAGACGGGCTGTTTCAATTTTCATAGCCATCTCAGCCAGCTTAAAGGAGACGCCTTGGAAATTTATTATGGGCTGTCCGAATTGTTTGCGGGTTTTAGCATAGTTTAGGGCTCTTTCAAAGGCTCCTTGAGCTATGCCGACGGCTTGGGCAGCCACGGTTATTCGGGTTCCATCAAAAAGCTCAAGCGCATAATAAAAGCCCCTATTTAGTTCGCCCACAAGATTGTTTGCGGGCACGCGGAGGTCGCTTAAAGCTAATGAACCGGTAACACATGGTCTTATGCCCATCTTGCCTTGAAGTTTTGTTGCCTCCAAGCCGGGCATGCCCTTTTCTGCCAAGAAGAGGCTTTGCCCACGGTGGGACGGGGTCGCGTTGGGGTCTGTTTGGCATAGGATTATGAAAGTGTCGGCTATTGGTGCATTTGTAATGAACTGTTTTGAGCCATTAATAACCCACTCGTCGCCCACTCTGACGGCTGTTGTGTCCATCTTGGTTATGTCGCTTCCGTGTTCCGGCTCGGTGAAAGCTGCAGCAGCAATTTTATCGCCCCTAGCCAGTGGTGGAACATACTTTTCCTTCTGCTCCTCCGTACCGTGCTTAAGCAAGACGTCCGGAACCATTAAGTTTCCGAGGGAGACAGCCACTCCCAACCCGGGGTCAACACGGCAGAACTCTTCAACGACTAAGCATTCTTCTAGAACTCCGTAGCCTTGCCCATCATACTCTTGGGGTATACGCATGCCCGTGAAGCCCAGTTTGGCGGCTTTCTTGTAAAGCTCCATCGGAAACTCTTCTTTCTGGTCATATTCTAGGGCTAGTTCTGGTGTGAACTCTTTTTCGGCGAACTCGCGGGCAGCCCGTTTAATCTCCATTTGCTCTTCGGTTAGTTTAAAGTCCATGCCGGCGCCTCCATGCTAAACTATGCTTTTTGAGCTTTTAACTCGCTGATTTTGTTTTTCAGCACTGGCACAACCTTGAACAAGTCTTCAACAACACCGTAATCTGAAAAGCTGAATATCGGTGCCTTCGGGTCTTTGTTCACAGCTATTATCAAGTCAGAGTTTTTCATTCCTAAGACGTGTTGGAAGGCTCCGCTTATGCCTAGGGCTATGTAAAGCTTTGGCTTAACTGTTTTTCCAGAAGTTCCCACCTGCCGATCGCTTGGAAGCCAACCCTTATCAACAATTGGACGCGAACACGCTAGAACTCCGCCAAGGGTTTTTGCCAACTCTTCAACCAATGGTATGTTACTCTGGTCTTTAATGCCTCTTCCAATGCCTACAAGCACTTCTGCGGCTGTTATGTCAACGCCTCCGGGCGGTGGCAAAACATATTCCAAGAACCGTTTGGTGGCTATTTCCTCTGTTAAGGGTGATGGAACTTCAACTATTTGCCCGTTTAGTGGTGCGGGCGGTTTCTGCGCTTGGAAGGCTGCTTGGCGTACTGTGACCATGTAACTTTCAGCCTTGCGGAGCGTCGCCTTAACGTTTACTTTGCCGCCGTACATTTGCCTCGTAATGGTTAATGTGTCGCCTTCAAAAGCCACGTCTATGCAGTCTGTCGCCAACGGAATATTTAGGGCTACCGCAAGTCTAGGAGCAAGTTCAACACCATAAGATGTGTGCCCAATAATTGTCAGAAGGGGCTTATGCTCCTTGATTAGATGAGAAAGAACCTTTTGGTAGGCTTCGGAGTTGAAGTTTTCGAGCTTTTCATCCTCAACAAGCAGAACTTTTTTTGCATGCTCAGCCAAGTTTTTGGCGTGTTCACCAACATTCTTGCCCAAAATAACAGCCACCGGCTCAGCGTTTGTTTTCTCAGCTAGTTCTCTGGCTTTCGTCAGCATTTCAAAGGTTATATCTCTTAATTGTCCTTGCCTATGCTCAGCTAACACAAAAATTTCAGTCATATCCTAAATCAGCCCCCTAGACTTTAAGATTTCAACAATTTTTGTGGCTATTTCGTCTGGGCTTCCCTTGAGGAACTCCGCCTGCTTCTCAACTGGTGGAACATAGAGCCTATCTATTCTAAGCCATGAGCCAGCCTCGCCAACGTCGTTTTCGCTCAAGCCTATGTCCGCCAACCCCATAACTCTGACCTCTTTCTGCATAGCCTTGCGAATTCCCATAATGGAGACGTAACGCGGCTCATTAATGCCCGTTTGAACAGCGAAAAGCGCTGGCAACTTAACTTCTAAGCGTTCTTCTAAGCCGCCCTCCAACTCTCGGTTAACAATGGCTTTCCCGTTGCTAAACTCAATCTTCTTAACCATAGTGGCATGTGGAATGCCAAGCAACTCGGCTAAGACGGGACCAACAACAGCACTCCCATCATCACCAGCTTGTGCTCCTGTGAGGATAAAATCAAAGTGGAGATTTTTGATAACGCTGTAAAGGATTTTTGCGGTTGCATAGGCGTCTGAGCCGGCGAACTTTGGGTCTGTAAGGCGTATAGCCTTGTCGGCGCCTCTGGCGAGACATTTTCGAAGTGTGCTTTCAGAGTCTTCTGGTCCAACCGTTATGGCTGTTACTGTTCCGCCGAACTTCTCTTTTATACGTACAGCCTCCTCCAAGGCGTAGTCGTCCCACTCGTTAATGTCAAAGACCAAACCAGCCTTTTCTATACCCTTTCCAGTCGCGTCAATTCTAAGTTCCGCTTCTGCTGTCTCTGGAACATGCTTAACACAAACAATAATGTCCAACGGCATTCTCTCCTACCGGTTTTGAATTTTGTTGTTACATCTGTTTTCATATATTTTTTGCCGCCCTCACCATGCTAATTTAATGTTAAACTCCGCCTTATCCAGCAAAGTCTTTATCAAACGAAAACTTTAATGGAAACGGAAAAGACATGAAGAAAGAGATCGACTGGATAACAGTACTAATCCATTGCAGAGACAACGTGAAAAAGCGGATAACCCCGCTTTTGGAAGCTGCTCGCGGACAACAGCAGCCAAGCCTCGGCATTGGAGCTGGAGGCGACCCAATAAAACAGATCGACATGGAAGCTGAAAAAGCCATCGTGGAAACCCTTGTTAGGCAGGGCATATCATTCACCTTGATAAGCGAAGAGTCTGGCTTAAGAGAATATGGCGAAAATCCAAACGAAAATTATGTAATAGCAGACCCAATAGATGGGACAACAAACCTAACAAGGGGCATACCATTCTACGCAACATCCATAGCAGTGTCCACAAAACCGAAGCTAAACACGATTCACACCGCATTGGTGGCAGACCTCTTCCACGGCACAACATACACAGCGGAAAAGGGTAAAGGAGCATACCGCAACGACGAGAAAATAGCCCCTTCAAAACAGATAAGCTTGGAAGATGCAGTGATAGGCATAGACCTAAACACCTACAAGGCGCATGAAATTGCCCCACGCCTAACAAGTCTCATTGAAAAAGCAAAGCATATACGCCACCTAGGAGCCAACGCCCTAGAGTTATGCTATGTGGCTGATGGCACGACAGACGCCTTCATAGACATCCGCGGAAAACTCAGAACAACAGACACAGCAGCTGCGTGGCTAATAATAAAGGAGGCTGGAGCACTACTAACAACGCCAGACGGAAAGCCTTTAAACGCCAAACTAGACCCAAAGGAAAAGCTAACCTTTGTGGCTTCCGCCAACCAGCAAATTCACGAGAAAATTTTAAGCCTAATTAAAAGGGTTGAAGAGTAGCTGATGATAACGCCTTTAATGCCTCACCCCGCAGCCCTCGTAAAGACAAGGGAAACTAGAATTTTGGTCGTGGCGGATTTGCACATAGGGTGGGAAATAGCCCTATCAGAAAAGGGCATCCATGTTCCAACTCAAATGCCAAAACTCTTGCAAAAGCTAAAAACTCTCGTAGGCCTGTATAAGCCTGAAAAACTTCTAATAATAGGCGATGTCAAACATACGGTGGCAACAGCAGAAATAGGCGAATGGCACGATGTCCCAGACTTCTTCACAGAATTAAAAACACTCGTCCAAGAAATACAAGTAATTCGGGGAAACCACGACGGAAACCTTGACCCACTACTTCCAGAAGGCATAAAAACTCTACCATCATCTGGAACCATCATAGAGGATGTGGGGTTTTTCCACGGCCACCGTTGGCCATCACCAGCGCTTTTAAAGTGCAAAACCCTTGTAATGGGACACGTGCACCCAGTCGTGGGCTTTCGTGACCCTGCCGGTTTTAGAATAACAAGGCAAGTTTGGGTTAAGGCAAACTGCAACAAGGAAAAGCTGACAAGGATTTTGCTGGAAAAGAATAAAATAAAAATTGAAAACAGCCCACAAGAAACATCCCTTAAACATTATGGTATTAAGCCCAAAACTTCCCAGCTTTTCATAATGCCGTCCTTCAACGAATATTTGGGAGGAAAACCGTTAAACGAGAAAAACTCTGGTGAAAGAGCAAGAGGCGAGAAAATTGTTGGACCAATATTGAGAACGGGTGTTGTTGACTTAGAAAATGCTGAAATATATCTTCTAGACGGAACATTTCTTGGAACTTTAAGCCAGCTTAAAGCATTAGCATAGCGCAAAGATTTTATAGACTGAAGTTTTCCACACTAAACTAGGTGAAAAGATGCCTTCTGAAGAAGATTTCCCAGAATGGTTTAGAAGGAGACGCTATCCATTCTTCAGAAGCTGGTTCTTCGAAGACATAGACAGAATGTTCAGAGAAATGGAGAAATGGATGGAAGAAGAATTCAAAGAATTCACATCAAGAATTCCAAGGGACTATGTTAGGGAGCGCAAACTACCAAACGGCTCAACAATAAAGGAGTGGGGACCCTTCGTTTACGGCTACAGCATAAAAATAGGACCGGACGGCAAACCCGAAATCCAAGAGTTTGGAAATGTCAAGCCAACGCGCCTTGGACCAAAAGTCAAAGAGGAACGCGAGCCACTAGTAGACATAGTTGAAACGGACAACGAAATCCATGTTGTAGCTGAACTGCCAGGTGTTGAGAAAGAGGATATTAAGCTTCACGGCACAGAAGACACACTAACAATAAGCGTTGACACACCCCAGCGGAAATATTATAAGGAGTTAACACTTCCAGCGAAGGTTAATGTGAAAGAGGCGAAAACCCAGTATAAAAATGGGGTTTTAGAGGTTACGCTTCCAAAGATAAAGGAAAAGAAACCTAAGGGCGAGCCCCTAAAAATCGAATAAAATAACTCACAGCAAGCGGCACGGTTAATTCCAAGCTTGTGCTTCTATGGGCGCGGACTCCGAAAGTGATATTCTGAATGTTATCTGCAAAGAGGTTAAGGCAGAGGGCAAGTTAACGGGGAAAAATCTCACTAAGCTTTATGAGGCGTTTGGACAACGGTTCACAAAGGCGTTTGAAGCCCTAAAGGAAAATAGGGTGAAAAAGTACACTTTCAAGCCCAGCGGAAGAGTCGTTTGGGTGGTTGTTGGCAAAGAACGTGACTATCTGATAATGCCGGACGCTGAGTTCTGCTCGTGCGACGACTTTTATTTCCGAGTTCTGGACAGAAAAATCCACCTATGCTATCATTTAATAGCCCAAAAAATAGCCAGCATCCTAGAATGGTACGAGAAAATAGAGGAACACGACGAATTATACGAGCCATTAATGATGGAATGGAAGAAACCAACTCCTTAAATACCACAACTTAGAATTAGGAAACGTGTAAAAGGGATTCGCTATGGCCTTGGATATTGGGGCATACTTTGAGACCCTAAAATATGTGCTGATGACGGCAGCATTCGTCGTTCTAGTCCTAATATTTCTCTACATATTCTACGGCAGAGAAGAGAAGAAAAGCTGAACCCTTAAAGCAGCCTTTCTCAACTTCTCTTTCGCCATAATATAAAGAGTAATAAAATACTTAAAATTCCAAGAATTATGGCAAACAATGCAAGCCATGTAGCTCCTGGACCGGCGCCAAAAACAATGGGAATAGGTCCTATAAGTATGAAACCGCCAAAGCTTCCTATGCCCTCGCCAAATAGCAATGCGGCAACCACCGTTATTATGATGCCTACCAAAATTATAAAAAAGCCTATAAAGAAAAGCATAATAAAGCGCCTAATCCACTCGTTTTCTACGCGTTCTCCGCTTTCGTCTTCTTTAGACGCCATTTAGTTTCACCTACCTGCCCAAAAAATAAAGCATGATGAAAACTATGAAGAGAAGTGCTGTAAGTGCTATTGAAAGCCACAATACAGTCTTAACGGATTCTCTGTCACTGCCAAAAACTATTGGGAAAGGCCCAATGATTAATGCTCCGCCTCCCCGCACTTTTCCACGTTTTACGCTTGAGAGAAAAAGCAGAAAAAAAGCTGCAATAACAATTATGATACCTATGAAAATTATGATTATGCCCAACTCGTAAATCAAACCAACATCCAGCGTCAAAGCCATTCTCATCCCAATTTACGCCTTAACATTTCAAACTTTTAAGCATTCTTAAACACCAAAGGGAAGAGAATAAACCAGTAGGGCTGTTGCAAAAGTCGCTATGAATGATGGAATCACGTACCTGTAAACCCTTCCTAAAGGACTCTTGAAATAGTCAGCCGTAAATGTAAAACAAAGATGAGTGGGCGAAATAGTATAGCCAAGATAAGCACTAATATACAGAAGCGCAGCAGTTTTTGCCGAAAAAGTTAGAACGCTGGTTAAAATTGGCACACTTATAGCTATTGCCCCGTGCGGGGAGCCCGTAAGAAAACCCAAAACTGCGGGGATAACCGTCAACAGCAGCGTGATGTCTACGCTTCCGTTGGCTACAAATTGTTTAAAAACATCTGAAACTCCGGCAGCACCCATCACGTTTCTAAGTAGAAAAGCCCCATAAACAGCAAAAGTCACCCCGTAAATCCCCCAGCCTCTAAGCGGCTTCACCAACATTTTGCTATTTAAACGGGAAATTACGGCTAAAACCACCAAGCCGATGAAAGTCGCTACTAGAACATCAAAACCTTGCTTAGACAAGCCGTAACTCAACGCACTCAAAAAAACAGCTACAACAATAGTGGCTACTATAGGAGAGAATGAAATAAGGAACCGCCTAAACTCCAAACTAGCTTTATCCGCTGCCTTTTCAGATTTTTTTCCATCCTTTACGTTTGGAACATTCCAGAAACCCACCAAAAATCCGACAACAACCATCACAATAACTGTTGGAATTTGGAACAAAATAATTGAAAATAACGTTACTCCTGTTAAAGCAGCCGTAACTATAAGCACTTGGCCTAAGGGATAAACAGGGAAAATTGTATGCCTAAACCACAAATTCACATAAGCTTTCCTCTCCGGCTTCAACTTCAGCTTCTCCCCCTCCGAATCCACTATAGGTGCTGACATCAGCGCCCCACCGGCCACCGGAAGAAAACCTATCACGGCTGGAAGCACACTTAGGACAATTTTTGGATTCTTAACCAGCCGGCTCAGGCTCCTGCTTAATTTTGTTATTTCCCCTGTCTCTTTATAGAGTTGGCTCAACCACATTATGCCAAAAGTCGCAAGGATAACAGATATTGCTAGAAGCCCCTCACTTTTCAAAGGGTCAACAGTCGCATACGCTATGCTTGGAATGCCCCACCAATCCAGCGAAAGCAAAGCCAAAAGAAAGGCAGTTGCGTTTAAAGTTATCCCTAAATTAACACGCCTATAAAGCAGCACACCAAGGAAACAAAAGGAAACCACCACGGCAATCAAAGGATCAAGCAGTCCCAAGCCAAGGCATCCCTTCAACGCTTAAAAACCAAAATATACGTCAAACACTTAATCCTTTCCATAAAACACTGCACGAGGCGCAACCACATGAAGAGAAAGGCTTTCATCTCCGGCCCAATCCAAGGCATGGAAACAAAACAATCCTACAGAGGGACCATAAGGCGCATCTGTATTCACTGTGGATACGAGCCAGTTGACCCATGGCAACGTGAAAAAATAATCTACAAAGGTATAGAACACAATTGGTGGGAAAAAGTGCCGGCAGCAGACTTCATTAAAAGAGATTTGGAAGACATAGAGAAATGTGACGTTTTAATCGCCTACATGCCCAGACTCTCTGCTGGAACATGCATGGAACTCTTCTACGCAAAAATGAAAGGTAAGAAAACCATATGTATATGCAAAATCAGAAACCCAAGCCCGTGGATAATCACCCACTCTGACATAATCCTCGAAAAGATCAAAGAACTTGAACCAGCATTGAAAGCTATAACTCTCACCTATACAGCTTTTGAAGGAGTTAAACCTTCGAGGCAGCCCTCAGCCTAGCCGACCTAGCCCTAGGATTTCCAGAAATCTCCTTTTTAGACGGCCGAACAGGCTTTTTCGTCAAAATTTTTACAACACCCTCTTTAGCCTTTTCTTTCAGAAAATTTTTGACAATACGATCTTCCAAAGAATGAAAAGAGATAACCACAAGTTTGCCTCCCTTATCCATTATGTCAACAGCTTGAGGTAGAGCCCTCTCTAAATTTTCCAACTCATTGTTTACGGCTATTCTCAAAGCTTGAAAGGTTTTAGTGGCAAAATGGATTCGCCCCCTATGATACCATGAGGGGGTCGCCCTCTCAACAGCCATAACCAAATCCACAGTCGTCCTCAAAGGTCTGGAACGAGCGATTTCCCCAGCAATTCTTCGCGCAAACCTCTCCTGCCCATAAACCCTCAAAACCCTCTCAATATCTTTTACATTCCAAAAATTCACTATAGCCTCAGCGGTTAATGGATTCTCTGGGTTATACCGCATGTCAAGAGGCTCGTTCCGAAGAAAAGAAAACCCTCGACGGCTTTCCTCTAAATGCCAACTTGACAAACCTAAATCAAACAAAACCCCAGAAACACGTTTAAAGGCATACTTCTCAACGATATCATTTAAGTTCGCAAAGTTACCGCAAACAAGAACCAACCGCCTTCCATAATCTGTACCTTCAACCTTCCGCTTAAGCCCCTCCAAAATTATAGGGTCAGCATCCAGCCCCAAAACCATGCCAGAAGGCTTAGTACGCTCCAAAATAGCCATAGCGTGACCGCCTTCACCCACTGTGCAATCAACAAAATTCTCATTGGCTTTAGGGTCGAGAAAACGAACAACATAGTCGCTCATAACAGGAACATGCATATGAACACTCCCTTAATAAACAGTCCGCAGCATTGATTATAAATGAAACATGGTGCTCCGGCCGGGATTTGAACCCGGGTCCGCGGCTCGAGAGGCCGCTATACTTGACCGGACTATACTACCGGAGCCTCCACCGAAATAATATCAAGGGAGGGCTGTATTAATTTGCTTTCCCCTTATCCTTTTCTTCTTTCCCCTTAAGTTTTAGTTCTTCGATTGCGTGTGCTTTTTGGAGTTGTTTCATGTACCATGCCCTTTCTCTTGCGTAGTGAATGCTTAGGGCTATGCCTAAAATTAGGAGCACCATGCCTGCTAGTGTTAGGGATAAGCCTAAAAGGCTATAGGGATGGGATGTTAAATGGTATGGTATTATTAGGAACCATTCTGGGTTTTCGACTGTTATGACGGTTTCTAGGAGCCCTCCGACGAAGAGTATTGAGCCTATTATGGTTATTAGGTATCCTATTGTCTCATTATGCCTTGATTCTTCAGCCTTTTCATGGAGGTATTCGCTGAAAAGCATTAATTTCACGATTTGTGACGTGGAACAGATGGCTATAAATGTTATTTTAGATTCCGAATTCTAGTACACTTTAACAGCTATCAGCGCTGGTTAAGGCTTAGAAAAGTCTATATGCGCAATTATAATTTAGTCGTTTACGTAATAGCTAAGTGGTCTGATGCCCTTCAAGGATGAGTGTTACCTCTGCGGAAGGGTTCTTCCATACAATTATCTTAGACGTTGTTGGAAGTGTGGCAGACTTTTCTGCATAGACTGTATGGTTCCAGAAGTGTCGACAGGAGACACTGCGAGGCTGCTCTGCTTAAATTGTGCAAGGAGGATGGTTTCTCCAAGACGTAAAGCCAAATACGAGCCTCTGAAGGGATATTTGAAGTTTAGGGCGGCCTTCACGAACTCTGTTAAACTTTCCTTCACCCAAATAGACGGAATTATTGGGGATAACCTTCCAATAGAGGCTTTCCGCTCCGAAAACTGGTGGACAAATTCGCCAGACAATGTACATGCCAAGGCTTGGCTTGACGCTGGATGGGAAGCTAGCGAGGTAAACCTAAAAGAGGGCTATGTAATCTTCCGGAAGGTGAAAAGCCATCGAGGCTTGGTTTTCCAAAAGAAAAAAGAGGTTAAGAAACCTAAAAAACCGTTTACACCTCCGCCTTCAAGGATTATGCACCGCAAAAAGCCTTCGAAAACAAAGATTGCAAAGCTTTATGCTAGACTTAAGAACCTGGAAAGGCAGAGGGTTGCCCCGCAAAAGTTTAGAGGAGGCTTCAAGCCAAAACCAGCACAGGAAAAGCGAGTTTTTAAGCGGAGAACTGAGTGAAGAATTTTTATCTATCCGTTTTGAATTTAGAAAGTGTTGTGCGGCCGTCGTCTAGTCTGGTTAGGACACAGACGCTGTAAAGCGCTTTACAGCATGTGTGGAAGCCTTCCAAGCCTGCGATCCCGGGTTCGAATCCCGGCGGCCGCACCACAAAAGATGATCAAATATGAGTGGGTACAGCGTAAGAAAATGTGCTTCTTGTAATGTTGAGTTGCAGTTCGCGCAGAAAATTCCCTTTAGAATTAAGGGAACGCCGGGCATGTGGAAACTTCTGTTCAGAGAATTAGCTGAGCTTGGCGAAGAGCTTTTGTCATTTGACCTTTATGTATGTCCAAAATGTGGAGAGGTTAGGTTTTTCGCTGATGAAAAGTCGATGCAGTCTCTGCTTAAGATAACGCCTAGGCAGTTTTTGAAAAAATGCGTTAAATGTGGAAAGGATATTCCAATAGCTTCCGAATATTGCCCATACTGCGGTGCTGAGCAACCAAAAAAGAGAAGTTAAATGTATTGGCGGGTCGAGCAGAAAACAGCACAATTTAATTATGGTGGCAAATTATAGACATGAGGAATCTCCATTTGAGCCTTTTTGACCGCCTTGCCGACATTTATGACAGAACTCGTGGGCTACCACAAGAAGTTATGGAAAAGCTGGTAAAGATGCTGGCTTATGAGCTGGGAGGTTATGAGCGAATTTTAGATGCTGGTGTCGGCACAGGTAGATTTGCTAGGCCTCTACAGGATTTCGGATTTGACATTGTGGGTTTAGATGTTTCCGCAAAAATGTTGAGAAAGGCTGCAGAAAAGGGTGTGAAAAAGCTATTGTTGGGGGATATCTGTTGTCTCCCTTTCAAGGATCTTTCCTTCGACGCCACTATAAGCGGGTTTGTTCTTCACCTTATTAGGAAATGGGATGCAGCATTGCAAGAAATAACGAGGGTTACACGGAATGTGCTGATATCCCCAGCGTACACAACTCCTAACATCATCCATGAGAAATATCAGGAATTTCTGAGAGAATACGGTTACGTGGTTCCACAGCGTGGGATTTCAGAGGCAGAGTTAAAAAGAATAATTCAGCCAACGAAGTCTATACTCGCTGTCTCAGACATAGCATTCGAGGCAAACAGAACTTTGTCTATGATAGAAGAAAAAGGTGCTTCGTATCAACTAGAAGTCCCAGACAAAATTCACCGTCAAGCAGTTAAAAGGTTAAAAGAGCAATATTCAGGGAAGACCTACTATCGGTCAATCGAAATTGTCGCGTGGGACATTACTAAATTGAAAGTTTCTCTTGGATTAAGGCACTAAGCTTCAAAATGCGAGAAAAGGAATATTTTAAAGAAAATTTATTAAATAGGTTCAAACTGATTTCTGATCGTGACTAAAGTAGAAATTCATGTTTGTAAAGACGAAGCAGAAGCTTGGGACGTTCTTTGGAAATGGTTGTGGTTCACACGAAAAGTTTAGGAATCTGAATATTGGAAAGAAGAGCAACTTGCCTTAAAACCAGTTTTCCCTCTACTCTACGAATTAAAGGTTAAATCAATCCTAGATTGTTCGTGTGGGCTGGGTTACAAGACGGTTCTTTTTGCTAAGGCAGGTTATGAAGTGGAAGGTTCTGACGCTAGTGCCATTGCAATCAAATATGCGCCCTTGCTGGCTAAGAGTGAAGGGGTTAAGATTAGATTTTTCCGTTCACGCTATGAAGAATTGAGTGAGAAATGTCGACGCAGATATGATTGCGTGTGGAGTGACAATTTTGATGAGATAAGTACATACGAATATCTTAAAACCGCAGCTAGAAGTATTTACTCGGTACTTAACCATGATGGAAAATTCGTTTTTGTAGCTGCATCTGAAAAAGATTTGAAAAAGATGATTGAAAAGGAATGGAAAAAGAGGAAACGCTTTGATGTATATCCACCTTACAAGAAAGATTCTGTGAAGGTCACACGCATTGTAGTTGCAGGAAAAACTCCAGAAGGTATTCTTGAAAACAACATTTTTCTAATTGAACAGCGGGAATCGTTAAGAGCTGAGATAGCATCCATCACGAATCCAAGAATTAAGTGGACGTTCAAAGATTTTAACAAAGCATTAAGAGAAGTTGGGTTTAGAGAAGTCTACATTACCAAAGGGAATTGTGTTGTAGCAGTAAAATAACAATTGTCAAGTCGATTGGCAACTGGGTAGGTTTAAGTTTCCATTTAAATTCTATGCAGTGCGCAATTATTAATTATAGAGTCTCCGGATAATTGCATGTGGTGCAAGACCTTGGCAGAATACTTTGAAGGGTTATATGCTGAAACATCTTGTAAATGGGGACTTAAACCTGACTTCATATTGGCGCATTTCCTTGAGCTTTTTCCAAAAGGTGTTGTTTTGGATTTAGGGGCAGGTGAAGGTAGAAACGCCATTTTTCTTGCTGAAAAGGGATTTGAGGTTGAATGTATCGATATATCTAAAACTGCCATTGACCGATGCATCAGACTTGCTAAGGAAAGAAATGTGGTCATAAATGCATCTGTAGGTGATTTAAGAGATTTTAAGATAGCTGAAGAAAAATATTCACTTATTATAGCGGCTGGAGCATCTCTTAACTTTTTAAGAAAAAACGAAATTGAAAACGTTGCGAAAAAAATTACAAGAGGCGTCAAAAAGGGCGGTTTTGTTTTTGTCTCTGTCGCATCAGCTGATGATCCTCATTGTAAAAAACTGAGGGCACAACAAGTTCCTACAGAGGAGAATACTTTCTACGTTCCACGTATGGGTACTTATGTTCATTACTTTACTTATAAAGAAATCAAAAGACTGTTTTCGGGTATGCAAACAATCATTCATCTAAAAGGATTGGAACTTGACTTCCACAATACGCCACACTATCACAACATCATCTATTACCTTGGCAAGAAAAATGAAAGCGGGTAAGCTTAGGTTTAAATTCTGATGTTAAAAATTCGGCGGCTATACTAGCGAGTCACGCCATTTTTCCTTTTGTCCACTTACGCCAGCGAAGGCTCCCTTCCCTTTGCATGCCTATTTCTCTAAAACATGCGTAAATACGATGTTCGCGGAACTCTTCACGCAAAAGAAGACACAAATAAGATTCAAAAAGCGAAAATTGTTTGGCGGGCCCGAGGGGATTTGAACCCCTGTTCTCCGGCTCCGGAGGCTTGCACATATGCATGTTTGTGCATGCATGTTCGGCGCCTTAATCCATACTGGGCTACGGGCCCCAAGGATAAGTTAGCAATCTGCCAGAATTAATTGTTTGTTGTTGGCTAGATTTCTATTAGTTCCTCGTTTATCCACCATGCCTTTTTCTTTCCGCCCTTTTCTCCCGGATAATACTCAATTATAGGTTTGCCCAACTGTTTTTTTGAGGCTTTCTCTATTCTTCTTAGGCGGTTTAGGATTAGCCATCTGTTTGTTTTTGTGTATTCGGCTAGTTCTGGTGTTGTTGCGCCTTTGTAGTGCATTAGGTAGTCGACTATTTTGTGGTCTAATTCATCTATGCAGAAGGTGTGCGGGTTTGTTTTGCCCCTCTCGTAGGTTAGCAGCTCCAAGTCTGCGAGATACTTCCTTATCTGGGAGAATTCAGCCTCAAGCTTTTCCAGTCGCCTTTCCAGTTCCAGAATTTTGTCTGGTTTGGGTGTTTTTTGAAGTTTTTCTATTATGGCGTCTCTTATGAAGTTGCTTCTTTCGCCTTCCGGGACGCGCAAAAGAAGCTCTTTGTAAACCTCTTCCGGTATTTTTACGGATATTACTTTCAACTCGCTCATAGCTTGCACGTCTCTTATAAAATGTGATGTTCGTTATTGTTTGGTTGTTCTTTATTTCTTTCGGAAATCTTTTAAAAGCTAGAGGGTAAACTCTAGACCGAGTTCCGATTCAAAGTGGTATGTTATGCCTAGAAGAACCACAATTTCCCTTATAAAATGTGATGTGGGCTCCCTAGCGGGACACCATGTTGTTCCTAAACCCATACTAAACATTGCAGAGAAAAACCTGAAAAAAGCTAAGGAGGAAGACCTAATCAACAGTTATTATGTTTTCAATGTTGGAGACGATTTGGAGCTTTTAATGGTGCATGAGCGGGGCGAGTCAAACCCCGAAATTCACAAGCTTGCATGGAACACTTTTCAAGATGCTGCTAACAAAGCCTTAGAGCTGAAGCTTTACGGCGCCGGACAAGACTTGTTGAAAAATGCTTTCAGTGGTACGGTCCGCGGGCTTGGTCCCGGATTGGCTGAAATAGAAATTGAAGAGCGAAAATCTGAACCCATAGTTATATTTGCAGCCGACAAGACATCAGCTGGAAGTTTTAATCTTCCCCTCTTCCGGATATTCGCCGACCCGATGAATACTGCTGGGCTTGTGATTGATCCAAACATGGCTGGCGGCTTCAAGTTCGAGGTTGTCGACACCCAAGAGGGAAAAAAGGTTGTGCTTGGATGCCCAGAAGAAATGTATGAACTCATCGCCTTAATCGGGACTGTTGAGCGCTATATAGTTTCTAGGGTTTGGCGCCGTAGAGACGATTTAATATGTGCCTCTGGCAGTGTGACAAGACTTTCGCTGATTGCTGGGAAATATGTTGGAAAAGATGACCCGGTGATGATTGTGCGGACACAGCATGGTCTGCCAGCCGTAGGAGAGGTTCTTGCGCCTTTTATGCATAGTTATCTGGTGGCTGGTTGGATGAGGGGAAGCCACTGGGGACCGCTGATGCCTGTTGGCTTGAAGGATGCCAAATGTACACTTTTTGATGGCCCACCGCGGATGGTGGCTTTGGGCTTTCAAGTTGCAGATGGCACCATAGCAAGCGACGATGAAGGCAAGCCCATGATAACGGACTTTTTCGCTGACCCGGCTTTTGCACTTGCAAGAAAAGAGGCGTTGAAGTATGCCGCTATGCTCAGGCGTATGGGAGAGTTTGAGCCAGCCCGCCTAAGTGCCGAGTCCATGGAGTATACGACACTCCCGCAGATAATTGAAAAGCTGAAGGAAAGGTTCACGCCCATTTAAGCGTCGTTGCTCACTGCTGCCTTATTCTCGCCAACTCTTCACAACGGCCCTTCACAACTTGGTAGAGCTTACTCCGCAACTCTTCCCCGGATATTTTTCGTTCTCTTATGAGCGCTGTTTTCTTGGCAAGTTCTGTGTCGCCTAACCCAGTGAACCAAGCCTCGAAGTCTCCGCGGTATAAGTGGAACTCTATTGAACCTAAGTCAATCTTCTGGATTTTATCGCAGAAATCTCCCAAGCTTACAGCATAAACACCCAAGGGTTTGCCTATATCTACGTAAAAGTAGAAGGCTTTGTCTGCTGGAACGTACTCCAAAATCTGACGAGCTTTTTCACCATTAATTATCGGCAAGCCTAGGGCTTCCCGCCCCTTATTGGTTATAACGTAATATCCTTTCTCCACAGCCCTGACATAACCAATTTTTGCGAGACCAACAACATGCATCATAACTGTTGGAAAGCCTAATCCCACCTCTTCTGCCACTTCCATTGGTTTTACTGGCTTGTTAAGCAGCCATATGGTTTCAAGAACAAGCCTTTTCACAGGCGATAAACTCACACTCATACCCTCAATTGCCTATATTTTGAGGGTTCAGCTTTTCAGACTTTCGCTTATCCAAACCTCGGGCTAGCTTAGAACAGATAATTTATAGAGAGCTCCACTAATAGAATAATTAGGGCTCGGGCTTGTCTGTGGAGAGGCTTTCAACCGGAGTGCCAGCCCTCGATAAGATGATTGCAGGCGGAATTCCAAGAGGCTTTTCTGTGGCTGTTACCGGAGAACCAGGCGCTGGCAAGACTATTCTATGCATTCATTTTATAGCACAAGGCATAGTCGACGGCGACAAATGCATTTATGTGACAACGGAGGAAAGCCGCGAATCCATAATAAACCAAGCCAGCCAGTTCGGTTTCGACTTTTCGGCAGCCATAAAGGGCGGCAAACTGATATTGATTGATGCATTGATGGGGACGGAGGACCAGTGGACTATTAAGGCGTTAAGTGTTGAAGAGCTGGTAAACAAGGTTATTGAGGCAAAGAAGGCTCTGGGTTATGGGAGAGCCCGCCTAGTTATTGATTCACTTTCTGCTTTCTGGCTTGACAAACCAGCCATGGCGAGGCGCCACTCATACTTTGTAAAGAAGGTTCTTTCAAAATGGGGCTTCACAATCTTGGCAACTTCACAGTATGCTATAACAACTTCCGAGGCTTTCGGCTGGGGTGTTGAACACATAGCCGACGGCATAATAAGGTTTAGGCGTTTCGTTAGAAACGGTGTTTTGAGGCGCTATGTGCTTGTTGAAAAGATGAGGCAGACACCCCACAGCCTCCAAATGCATGAAATCACCATAGAGCATGGAAAAGGATTGGTAATTCTCGGACCAGTTGAAGAGCGAAAGGAAGACATAGCCCTTCCAAGAAAAGTGATGGAGAGAATACAAAAGGCAACGGAGAAGCGGGATGTCGAAACCCCAAAACATGGCGATTGAGCACTATTCAAGGGCTGAAGTGCAAAAGGAAATAGCTGAATTTTGCAGAGGAAGGTGGATGGCAACCCACTGTATAGACGAATCTGGAAAACTAGTTTTCAGGCGTTATCTGGGCGGCAAACCAATGGCAATCAAAAGCAAAGAAGAATTCGCCATGCTTCTTCAAAGGCTGGGGAACAAGGCTAGAGTCTTCTACGCCACCGCAAACAAGTACCCTACAGTGGAGCACGTAGAAGACGTCGACCTTTCAAAGGTTTATCTTTGCACTCCAACATGGGACATTGACGGGACCCTTCAAAACTGGCGAGAAACAATAGCCGTGGCGAAGGAAATTCTCTCCATTTTGGAAAGCGAGGGCGTAAAAAATTCCGTTTACGTTAAGTGGTCTGGAAACGGATGCCACATCCACATCCATGAGGAAGCCATATCAGAAGCGGTAATCAGCAAGGCTCATCCATTAGACTTTGCCTACGCCATAGTGGAGTACATAAACGCCAAGGCTGCGCCAAAAATAATTGAGAGCCTAGAAGCTGGAAACGTAAAGGTTGAAAACAGAATGGATGCCGGAAGGGTATTCACATGCCCATTAAGTCTGCATCGCCAACTAGACGTGGTATGCGTCTGCCTAAAACCAAACGAGATTGATGAATTCTCTCCAGAATGGATAAAACCATCAAGCTTTAGGCATAACCAAACATGGCGAAACTTCCAAAAAGGAGAAGCCGACACCCTAGCCATAAAAGCCCACGAAACAATTGGAGGTCATCCAGCCCTATTGAGAAGGAGAAATCCCAAAAGTAAAAGACTGGACCAGCAGATAAATGAGTGGCTTCAAAAATTTTAGCGGTTCTTCCGGCTTTATGTTATGGGCTCTTTCTCATCATTAAGTCTAGAGTTGCCTACCAGATGTCTTGAAAATTGGGGACTGTTATGGATATGGCCGTATAAGAGCCCGTGGTAATAATTGCCACAAGGTTTAAGAAAAAGCGGAGATTGATATAATATGGAGCCTTTGGAGAGAGGAGAAGTGAAACTTAAGGTTTTGTTTGTTGTTTTCTTGCTAGCTGTTTTCCTTGTTATAAGTACGAGTTCTATTCCGGAAACTGCCGCTCAGCAGCCTGTACAGCCTCCAGTAATCACGACGACAATGTATGTTGGCACTAGTATTTTTGGTCCTCGTAGGGCCGATCCTGTTAGAGTTTATGATACTGGTAGCGGCGCGCTACTATTCAACGTTTATGACACGCTAATATTCTTTAAGGGTGAATTGTACTGGGAGTTTGAGCCTAGACTTGCAACAAACGTTCCAAGCAAAGCCGATGGCACAATTGTTGACGTAACGAAGACCGTCACTTCAACGGATGTTAATTTAGCTGATCCGACGGGCTCAACATGGAGTGATGGCTCCACATGCATTGGATGGGTTGACAGTCACACCAACGGTGAGTTGGACGAAATAGATGGCATGTACATGATTGAGTCGGACGGCTCATATAGGACTTGGCAGGTTCAAACCTTAACGGTTGGTCCGCCAGTTTCTGTCACGCTGATTAGGCAGAAGTGGATATTTCACATTAGAACACAAAGCTTAGATGAAAACCCTATACGCTTCGTTGATGAAGGCGGAAGCGTGGCAGATACTTTTGACGTATATGATGCAGAATATTCCCTTGAGCGCGGTCTAGTCCAGGACCAGCTTCCGATGTGGATGTTCTACAAACCCTTATTCGATCAAATGAACAGCGATTCCTTCGACAGCAACGTAACCCACCCAACAGCTATGGACTTAGCTCACTTGATAGACAACGCCATAGAGGTTGATGGCAACGACCTAATAATCAACCTTGGTATGCTCTTCCCAGAAATAGCCTTCAAGCAAATCCTAAGCCAGACATGGGGATCTATAGTAAGCAGGGAATTTTCAATAAGCATAGGATGCTGGGACGGAGACCTATATACAGACAGTGATGGAGACGGCTACCCAGACTGGTGGACAAGTGTTAGACGTATACTTAGATCGCCATATGACAAAATAGAAACTATACCAAGGCCTCCAGGCGTAACCTTCACAAACGGTTATCGCTATGTTGGAACAGGGCCGTATCGCGTAATAACCTTTGACGCAATAAACTACAAAATTGAATTAGCAAAGAACTCATACTACTGGGGCGGATGGGAGGGCAAACACCTAGAAAAAATAGTCATACTGTACATTACAGAGTGGACGAAGCGGCGTGAAACCTTCCTAAATGGTGAAGTAGACGTATGCGCAGTGCCAAGACAAGTAATGTTCGACCTTCTAGACCCAGAAACAGGCGAACCATGGAAACCGGGCATAATAACAATAAAGAGGATTAGCCCAGTCATAGAAATGTCTGCGCTACATTTCGAATTCACGCTATCTCCGGAAAGCCCATTCATAGCAAAGAGGAAGGATACAAGCGAGCCGCTGCCAAACTTCTTCAACAACACGCATGTTAGAAAGGCCTTCTGTTACGCCTTTGACCACAAGAAATACATAGACGAAGTATATTTCGGCGAGGCTGTATGCAGAAATAACATGCTAATCTATGGGCTTGTTCCAGACTACTACAACACAACAATCCCAGGGTACGACATAAACTCCACCAAAGCCATGGAGGAACTACAGGCAGTAGTGTTCCCAGATGGCAAAACGCTATATGAAACGGGCTTTACAGCAACATTGACTTACTACGTAGGAAGTGAAAGTGAAAGAAAAGCGTGTGAAATGATAAAAGCGTTCTTTCAAGACCTAGGACCACAGTTTGAAATACAAATCTATGCAAATGCTCCTTTTGGCGGATTCGTAGATGGGTCTTGGCCAACATGGATCGTAGGATGGCTTGTGGATTTTGCTGATGCAGACAACTTTGCAAGTGCATATATGTACAGTTGCGGAGACTTTGCCTATATCCAAAACTACACAGCATGGAACGGATGGACAACTAAGGGTCCGAAAACAGGTCTTACAAAGGACGAAATAATAGAAAAGGCCCTCAAAACACCAGACGGCCCGGAAAGGAAAATTCTATACGAAGACTTGCAATGGATATATTATCAAGATGCACCGTTTATACCTATTGCGCAACCATTAACCCGCAGATGGCAGTGGTACTGGGTTAAAGGCTGGTACTATAATCCATTACATCCCGGAGATTACTATTACTCGATTTATAAGGAAGGCACATGCTGGGCTGATGTAACAGGTCAAACAGCGGGCACACCAGACGGGGCGTGTAACATGAGAGACATAGGCTACGTCGCCCAACGCTTCGGAGCAAAAGCGCCAGAACCGGGAAAAACACCGACCTCAAAGTGGGTAGGCACATACGGAGTAGGCGGGCCAGATGTCTACGGAGACCGCAGGATCGACATGAGAGACATAGGCTACGCCTGCAAACACTTCGGACACACAGCACAACCATAAAAACTGGAACATTCATGAACCCTTCTTTCCCGCTGAGAACGTTACTTTCTTTTAATGGAAATGATGAATTTTGAGGTTAACTTATAAAGACCTATGCCAAAATATGATATTTCTACTTTAGAAAACGCAAATAAGTCAGTGTGCTTAAAGGTAAACGAAAACTGGGAACTGCTATGAAGATGGCTGTGCTTGTCTATGAGTATCCGCCGAAAATTGTTGGTGGTTTAGGCACTTATGCGGCTGAAATCACGCGGAAATTTGTCTTAATGGACCATGACGTTACTGTTTTCACGATGAATGATGATGAGGGAAGCCTTCCAACAAGGGAAATTTGGCGCGGCATTGAAATCCATCGTCCGTTGCATATTGACATTTCAGATTCGCTTCCAGACGTGGTAGCTGAAGATGTTAAGAAGTGGGGTAGGGGCATACAGCTCTTCTCAAAAATTCTCGTCTACAATTATTTGAGCGCTTCAAAGCTTGTTAACGAGCTGATTGGGAAGGAGAGCTTCAAATACGATGTTGTGGTTGCTCATGATTGGCTTTCAGTCATAGCTGGGATAACCGTAAAGAAGGAGACTGGTCTCCCACTGGTTTTTCATGTCCACTCAACTGAGAAGGGGCGAACCCTCGGAAACGGCTCAGAAGTTGTAAGCAACATTGAGCTTCGCGGAGCGCAAGCAGCCGACCTTGTCATCACGGTTTCATACGCTATGAAGGATGAGTTGATAAAGCTTGGTTTTCCACGGGACAAAATTGAGGTCTGCTATAACGGTGTTGACCCACAAAAGTACAACCCAGAAGATGTAAGCCCAGACCAGATAAGGCAGGTTAGGGAGTTTTACGGCATAAAGCCAGAAGACTCCATGATTCTTTTTCTTGGAAGACTTGTTGGAGTCAAGGGTGTTGACAAACTGGTTATGGCTATGCCCCACATACTACAGAAGATCCCAAATGCAAAACTCGTTATTGTTGGTTTAGGCGACTTGCAAGATTATCTGGTTAACCTTGTAAGGATGATGAAGCTTCAAGACGTTGTAAAATTTAACTTTGAATTCGTACCAGAAGAGGAGCGCATCCTCCACTATGCGGCGTGCGACGTGGCAGTGTTTCCAAGCCTATACGAGCCCTTTGGTATAGTTGCCCTTGAAGCCATGAGTATGGAACGTCCGGTGGTTGTCGGCGCCGCAGGCGTCAGTGGAATGAGGGAAATAGTGATACCGTGCGGAGAAGAGCAGTGCGGCTATCATATAAACCCGAACAATCCGGCAGACATAGCTTGGGGTGTTGTCAGCGCTTTGGAGAATCCGGAAAAGCGGAAATGGCTTGGAAAGAATGGGAGGCGCCGAGTTCTAAACGAGTTCACATGGGACAAGATAGCGGAAAGAACAATTGAACTTTATGAACGTGTAATAAAACGTTAATGCAGACTGGTGAGCCTTGGGCTTCTTAACCGCTGAGGCTAACATGCGAAAAAACGTCGCGAGGGAAGCCGCGACCCTACTCTATTTCGGATTAGAGAAGGAGTATAAGCAGGCGAAATTGAGGGCGGCTAAGACCCTAGGTGTCCACTTTTTGCCAACAAACATCGAAGTCGCTATAGAACTTGATAGAATAGCCGAGGGAAGCGAGGGCGCCGCCCGAACGGAGCGCCTCGCTAAGATGCGGAAGGAAGCCCTAAACTTAATGAAACTACTGGAGAAGTTTAGTCCAGTGCTTGTTGGAAGCGTTTGGCGGGGAACCATTTCCCGTGAAAGCGACATAGATATAATCGCTTACCACAACGAGCCGTATGAAATTTTAAGATTGTTAGAAAAGAAGTTCAAAGCGTTGGAGTACGGTTGGACTGCTGTAACAAAAAGGGGAAAACCAAAGAAAACCTTCCGCGTACTTATTGAATTGCCTAGCGGTGAAAAAGCCGAAATAACCGTTCGGGGCGTTGAGGATTTCGGCGTTAAAGAAATTTGCGAAATATACGGCGACACTATATCTGGGCTTACCATCCAAGAACTTAAAAAAGTGCTTGCAGAAAATCCCACAAAGAGGTTTGTTCCATTCTGAAAATGGCTTTTCTACTAGACGCTTAAATATCTGAGCTTCCAAAATATGAATTAGTAAAATTTGAAGGCATTCAATTGGAGCTTGATAAGGAAACCTTCAAAAGGTTATTCCCAAACCTCGCAAGGGAAATGGAATTCGACGAAAGCAAAGTTGCGGTAAGCTCAGTCAGAACAGATACCAAATCCGGAGAAAGGGCAGTGTCGCGAAACTTTGTCCACTATGACCCAGACGTTATAGATTTTCTCCGCCGATGCGACACAGCAGAGCAAGCAGAAGAAATAATAGCCTACATGGAGCGGAGGGGCGAAATAGGCGAGGAATACGCTGCAAAACTGAGAAAGCAGTTAAAAGAGAAAGGCGTCAGAAGCTTCGGACCCAAAAAAGAGGAAAACTACTATTTAAGACGCGCTGGAGTTGTAAAGTAGCACCTTTTAAACTTGCTCTGGCGGCACCCTATCAGGAGCATAACCTGTATAATACTTCAGTCTGTAATTTTGAAGTCTTTGAACCACGTGCGGGTAAAGTATTAACTCTTCAATTTCGATTTCTTCAGCTAACTTTGGGCTAATCTGCCCAATTCGTTCTATGAGAGATTGCAAGCTATTTTGGGAAGAGAAAGACGCCATAACTGATGGGTGGCAGCTCACTTTTGCATTCACCAAATTCTCTAATGCCTTAAGCTGCAACCTGAACCCTTCGGATTTGGCGCCTGTGAGTGATGCGAATTCCTCTTCATTACAGCCCTTAAGCGAAACCCTAACATGTATGAAGTTATATTTTACGAGGCTCTCCGCATAGTCTTCATCGTAGGCTATGAGGATGCCGTTTGTTTCAAGGATGAATCGACATCCCTTACCCTTGAGGTTTTCCAGTAACATGAACAAGTGCTGTTTCCCAATTGTTGGTTCTCCGCCGCTCAGCCTAAGCAGATTAAGTTTGCATTTTCTGGCGAGGGAAACTAAGCTTTCAGCAACTTTTTTAGGCGTGTAAAATGTGCCAACATCATGGGGGCGGTTCATAACGATATCTGAAACCCAACAGAAACGGCAAAGCAAACCGCAACCAACACAGTCAGCTGTGACTATACCGCCGTACCATCTTGCGGGTCTTATGCGGTAATACTTTCTCTCCAGCCCCTCTGGACCAGTACGCGTAACCAGTTTTTCTATGGCTATGTGCCTCTTGACAGGGTCGTAGAATGTTACCAAACTAAATCAGCCTTTAACAGATGATTAAGGGCGAAGGCTAGTCTTAAATTGTTACCCTATACACTGATTTTGGTGATGTTGTTGAAATTTGGCGATGTCCTCAGCAACCGCGAAATTTCAAGAATTTTCGGTGTCTGCGCTCAGCGAGGGATAAGGTACAGCGGGAGCCTACAAGAGGGAATTAAGCATATTGTTTTGGTAACGGTTTTGCACAAGACGCCGGAAGAAAGCTTACGTAACCCATACAATGACCGTTTGGAAAACGACATACTCTTCTACACTGGTGAGGGGCGTGTTGGAAACCAAAAAATGGAGAAAGGAAACCTTGCATTAAAAAGGCAGATGACGAAAGGCCATCCAATCTTTGTCTTCGAGAAGAAGGCGCCTGGTAAATACATGTTCCTGGGACAGTACAGCGTGTTATCAGTCCATGTGGAATTCCAGCCGGACATAAAGGGGCAAAAAAGAAAAGCGTTTCTTTATAAGCTCAAGAGAGTGTCTGCATCTGTTTCTTTTTCATTAAACGCTGTTGAAAAACCGGTCGTTTCTAAAAGTAAATAAATAGGTCTTTTGATATTAGAAAGCCAGACTTCAAGGATTAAGCGGCGGAGGAAAAAGCTTGAAAAGAAAAGCTATGGCTTTCGTAGTCTTGACGGCTACGCTGTTAATTTTCGTTTTAAACATGGTTTATGTAGGAGATGCTAAGGCGGATGCCCCTTCATACACTGTTGAGTGGGTTGATCACCAAGTAAAAATTCTCTATAACGGCTACATCCTCATAAACGACACGATAAAAGTGAATGGAAATATGCAAAACGGCATCCTTATTGGTTTTCCATACAAGTATGCATCTTATGTTCTCCGCTACATAGCCTACAACACCGCCAATTTCACTCAGCGATATATTGTTGTCAGCGGTGTGCCATTAGATAATCGTATGGGCTTTCACGGTTTCAAGGTCACCTTAAACCCGCAGCCAGAAAATGGAGTTTTCAGCGTCATTTTTGTGCTTTCAAACAGCCTTCTTAGGCAGAACCCGCAAAACACAACTCTTTATACCTTAGATTTTCCAGCTTATCCAAGCCTCACAGCAGATGCATCTTCATGTAATGCTTCAGTTGTTCTGCCCCCAAATGCAAAATTTGTAAGTGGCACAGGCACGGTTAATGCAACAAACTATTCAGTGAAAAAGACGCTGCCACAATTTACATATGAGCCGGCAAATTTGACTTTCCAATTAACCACGGGTGATATACAGCTATTCACCGTGATGGAGTTTAAACGCGAAATTAATATTGGCAGCACGGGTGAAATCATGGTTTCAGACAGCTATTACATAAAGAATGAATCGCCACAGCAAATGACCTCTGTTAAGGTAGCTGTTCCACAGAACGCTTCAAGTGTTTGGGTTGAAGATGAGTTTGGTAGGAAAGGCAAAATAACGCTAGACACTAGGACAGGCATGTATACGGTAAGCTTATCCCTACCCGTTGAAAGCGGCAAATCAACAAGGTTCATTGTAAAGTACAACTTGCCAAAAAACATGAGTTTTACATTTTTCCAAGAAATAAACTACTACATTGAAAAAGCGTCTATAATTATCACTTTGCCCGAGGGCGCCAAAATCACAAGTTTACGCTATGAAAGCGCTTTGCCCATCGGCACATATGGCGTTTCAAGGGACGTATTCCAAGAAAAAATCATCATAAGCAAGCAGGGAGTTTTATCCTTGGACAGCTTCTCAATAAAATTAGCATACGAGTGTAATCCTTTGTGGCTGGCTTTCCGTCCCACATTATGGGTTTGGGCTATAGCAGTTTTCGGATGTGCCATTGTCGCTGTCTGGAAGAGGCCAAAAGCGGCGGAGGTTGTTGTGCCAACCGTTGCTGTTAGGCTAAGCCCAGAAATTCTCAGAAGGTTTGTGAAATCCTACGAGGAGAAGCGGCGGATAACCTCGGATATAAAGTCTCTTGAAGTTGCAGTTAGCAAGGGAAGAATCCCAAGACAGAGGTATAAGGTGCAGAGGAAAACTTTAGAGACAAGGCTTGCGGCTTTGTCCAGAAGCTTGGATGATTTGAAGCTGAAGCTTAGGTCTGCAGGCGGGCGTTACGCGGATTTAATGCATCAGCTGGAAGTTGCGGAAACAGAACTTAACGAGGTTGAATCCAACATTAGGAGCATTGAAGCCCGCCATCGTAAAGGAGACCTAACCTTGGAGGCTTACCGCAAACTTTTGGCGGACTACGATAGCAGAAGGGAGAAGGCTGAAACCACCATAAGCGGAATTCTGTTAAGGATACGTGAAGAAATTCGCTAACGAACCTAAAGGCTTTTATTTCACCCCTAAAATTTGAAGGAAATCTGATTGAAGGGGGAATAAAATGGTAAAGATAGTGGTTGACAACCACAAGTGCACCGGATGCGGCACATGCGTCGACACATGTCCCGTGGGCGTTTATGAAATAAAAGATGGAAAATCCGTTCCAGTAAAAGTGGAAGAGTGCCTTGTTTGTAGGGCATGCGAAGCCCAGTGTCCAGAAAACGCCATCCAAGTAATCGAATAAACACCCACTCTATTCCCTTTCTTTTAAAGCATCCTGAATTCTTCATAAGCCTTAAAGAACAGCTTTTGCAGAAACGACTTGACTGACAACTTCTCCTTTTTAGCCAGCCGCCCAATAGCCTTAGCAACACCAGTAGCGTATTGAACCGCCTTCTTTGGTCTACTAACTATTTGATGGGGCAGCCCAGCTTTTTCAGCAGCTTTTCTCAGCACGGCTTTTCTAAGCGGGTCGCTTGGCGACTCTATTTTCATACTTAATGGTAGGTTAAGAGCAAATTGTGCAATGGAATATGAGGCGAAAGGTAGGCGAAGTTCCACGTTATTGAAGGCGCATATTTTGCTGTCCCTTTCAAAGTTGTTCTCATGCATTGTTAGGATGTCGTGGGTAAGCGCTTTTTCAGCAGCGTCCTCGCCTAAGCGTTTATAAATGTTTAGGTAACGCTTATACCCTCCAAAATACTCGTCCGCTCCTTGCCCGGCGAAAAGAACCTTAAAACCAAGCTCAGCTGCCCTTTCAGAAGCCCAAAAGATTGGCACGCCAATGCTTGCCGTAATGGGGTTGTAGTCTTCAATTGCCAGCAAAACCTTGCGAAGCGTCCGCTCCACATCCCCCTCATCGTACAAGTAAGCGTGAAATGGCAAATTAAGTAGACTGGCAGCCTTTTCCGCTTGCTCAGTTTCCGGTTGGCTTTTAAGGCTTACATGGATTAGGTGAACTTCAACCCCAGCCTTTTTTGCAAGCCATGCGATTAGACTGCTGTCCAAGCCTCCGGAAAAAGCCACTGCAACCTCGCCTAAGCCACGTATTCTTTCCATTGTTGACTGCTCCAAAAGTGTCTGAAGCTTTTTGGCCACATCCTTTATTAGTATAGGCGTGATTACGGAACGACTAAGAAGTTTGACTGGTTTTATCTTGAACCCCTTCTCGTCTGCCATCAACAGATGCCCCGGTGGAAAGGACTGCACTCTTTCTATGCCTATTTTCCATAATGCCTTGCGCTCGGATGCAAAAGCAAACACGTCGCCACCTTCACCGTAATAGAGTGGGTACAAGCCCAAAGCGTCTCTTCCAACAACAAGTTTTTCGTCTTTGACTATGGCGAAAGCGAAACAGCCGTCAAATTCTCTGATTAGCGCTTCTGCGCCGACTTCAATGTCCTTTTCAAGTTTTTGTGCAACATAATCGACTTGTAAGAGTCCAAAGCTGGGAATGTAAATTCTCCCGTCAAAGATGAAAGCTGCATTCCCAATTTTTTTTGGCTGGGGCTCGTCTTGAGCAAGAATCTTTAGGAAAACGTGTCCCATGGCTGTTGACGACTTCAAACCTTCGATTTGCAGCTTTTCCAGAGACTCTTTCACTATGACATGGTTTTGTGTCGCTATGCCAAAGGCATCTGCACTTTCCCGCCACAAAACAGCCAGCATAGAAACTGCCTTTTGAACAGCGTTCTCTCCTTTCCTATCAAGAACTGCCGCAATTGCTTTCATGCCGCTAAACCTTTGCAGTCGCTTAAGCTATACTCTGAATAAATAACCATTTAAATTAGGATGTCTGCGAAGGAATGTTTAAAAGAATTGCATCGGCGTGCATAAACCCCGGAGAGGAAAAACTGATGTCAAGTGTTAAGCTTGTGAGTTTTGATGTTTGGGACACCCTGCTATCTGTGAGGTCCTATTATCAAAGCATCGCCTTGGAGTTGGCAAAATCCGTGAATTTGGCGCCGGAAACCATCGCAGACAAACTTGTTGAAGGATATAGAAAAGTTAGGGCTATCAGGAGGGCTGGCGGCTTTAGCGATTCTGAAATTGTTCCATCAGCTCTTGAGGCGATAGCCAATTTTCTAGACGTGGACTCTGGAACGGTTTCGAGGGCTATTCTCGCCGCAATAGAAAGCCATCCATCAGAGCAGCATTTAATGGAAGGTGCGAAGGAGGCTGTTCGCCGCGTTAAAGAGCTAGGACTTAAAGTTGTGGTGGTGGGTAATGTGGTTTTTTGGCCTGGAAGCTACAATAGAATTCTGCTTGAGAAAGCCGGTTTGGCCATGTTTATTGATGAGCAGTTTTATGCTGATGAGTTGGGGGTTTCAAAGCCGAAACCAGAAATTTTTGCAAAGATGCTTTCAAGGTTTAATGTTCAGCCGCATGAGGCTTTGCATGTTGGCGACGGTGTTTTTGAGGATTTGGTTGGCGCTGTGCTTTCCCACATGAATGCTGTGCTAATTGACGAGAATGTGGATGGTGTTGTTAAGCTTTCAAGCTGGAAGGTTTACATAATCCCTAGAATAGGTTTACTGGAACAGGTTGTTAGAGAACTGGAAAAGCATTAATCCTTAAGCATGCTATCTTTTCAGAGGGAATAGAATTGCCAATCCTCCCAATTGACACTGGACGTTATGGGACTCCGGAAATGCGGCGGATTTTCGAGGAGGAAAACCGAGTTCAGAAAATGCTAGATGTTGAGGCTGCCTTGGCTTGGGCACACGCCGAGGTTGGCAACATACCACGCGAAGATGCAAAGCGAATTATGGCTATGGCTTCACTTAAGCACGTCAAACTTGAGCGCATAAAAGAGATTGAACGCGAAATTAAGCATGATGTCATGGCTCTTGTTAAAGCTTTAGCCGAGGCAAGCGGTCCTAGCGGGGCTTATGTGCATCTCGGCGCCACAAGCTACGACATTGTTGACACAGCAACTGCCCTCCAACTTAAAGAGGCTTTAGAGCTTATTGAGCGAAGGCTGAATGATTTCGAGAAGGTTTTGATGGAGAAGGCACTACGCCATAAGGAAACATTAATGATGGGGCGAACCCACGGGCAACACGCCCTCCCAATAACTTTAGGTTTTAAGTTTGCTGTTTGGATGAGGGAAGTTTCAAGGCACATTGAGAGGCTTAGGCAGTGCCGCGAACGCGTCATCGTTGGCAAGATGAGCGGAGCTGTAGGCACCCAAGCTGGCTTAAGCGAAAATGCCATGCGAATCCAAGAGCTTGTGATGCAAAGGCTTGGCATAAAAGCGGCTGACATTTCCACCCAGATCGTGCAGCGAGACCGCCACGCCGAGCTTGTCTGCCTATTGGCCTTGATTGCTTCGACCCTCGAAAACTTCGCCACAGAAATCCGTGAACTGCAAAGACCGGAAATAGGCGAGTTGGCGGAGCCCTTCGAAGCTGAAAGGCAAGTTGGCAGTTCAACGATGCCCCATAAACGGAACCCAGAGATATGTGAACGTGTCTGCGGCTTGGCCAGAATAGTGCGAAGCCTAACGGTTCCAGCCTTAGAGAATGTTGTGACTTGGCATGAACGCGACTTGACCCAGTCTTCCGCTGAACGCTTCATAATCCCAGAAGCCTGCATACTGGTAGACTACATGCTATTTCTAATGACAAATGTTGTGGCTAACCTATACGTGAACGAGGAACGAATGCGCCAAAACATTGAGCTAACCCAAGGGCGCGCCATGTCAGAAGCCGTAATGATAGCCCTAACAAAGAAAGGCTTAAGCCGCCAAGAAGCCCATGAACTGCTTAGGAAACTAACCATAAAAAGCGAGTTGGAGAAGGCTCCTTTTAAAAAGATCTTGTTGGAGGATAAAATTGTAAGCGAAAAATTAAGCGAAAGAGAAATAGATGAAGCATTGAACCCTCGGAACTATCTTGGAACGGCATTGAAGCAAGTCGAACTCATGGTGGAGAAAACAAGGAAGGAACGCAAAAATAGAAAATTGACAGACTAAAATTTTACTGTTAAGAAACGCTAAAAGAATTATAGCTTTTCCTTGAATTAGTTGATAACCATAAGGCAAGTGGCATGCGTAAGTAATAAAATTGAAGTATTCAGATTGTAAGTATTATTTATGGTGAATGCAGATGAAATGGATTACACGGGAATATGTGCATGTTGACAGAACAGCATGTCCATGGCTTATTAAGAAGTTTATAGATCCAGAGGCAGAATTCATTTTTGCACACACAGAAAAGATAGAAGAAATTGCAAGAACACAAGGGGCAATACCTTTTGATGTGCCGGGAGTTAAGCTTGGACATAAAGATGGAAAATGTAGTTTTGAAACCATAATAGAAGAATATGGGTTAGATGACCCTGTACTTCATGAACTTGCAAAGATTGTTCATTCGGCGGATACAGGCGAGGTTGAAGTAGCGCTTGAAGGAGTAGGGTTAAATGCAATAATGACTGGCGCAAGGTTCAACGTGAAAGATGACTTTGAGGCGGTAGAAAAAGCCGCATATATTTATGATGCACTTTATAGTTATTGCAAATATAAGTTGCTTCGTGAAAAGTATAAAAAAGAGTTAGAGCGAATGGGCAGAAAACAGCAGTTTGAATTCTTAACAGCGAAAATGCGAGAGAAAAAACGCTGACATTTATCTTCTCTTATTAGGATTTTAAAAATCGTCTATTTTGAAATCCTAATAACATTTATGTCCTTTATCTTTCTAGATTGTTCTTTAGACTTTTATTTTGCTTTCCAACTTTAGATAAAGCAAAGATTGCGCTTGCAAGCAATAGTAGAATGCTGAGTGAAGCAAAAACTCCAATGTAGCCTAGGTTTGTTGTAAGTATTAAACCGCTTATTATGGGTCCGATGGTTTGTCCAACATCCATTGTTGTGTCAAGGAATCCCATGGATGTTCCAACGAGTTCTCTGGGTGTTAGTTCGCTTATGAGGGCTGGCGTAGAGGAAGTTACGGTTGCGAAGCCGAATCCGTAAACCATGGCTAATAGAAAGATAATAGGGAAGTTTGTAGTGAAGGGCATTGCAAGCATAGGTAGCGCTGAAATTATGCAGCCTAACACTATTGGAATTCGTCTTCCAATCTTGTCTGAAACTCTTCCCATGTAGGGCTTTGCGAAAATTGCAATGACAATTATGCTTGTGAGTATTATACCTGTAGAAAACTTGTCTAAACCAGCCACTTCTGGCAGATAACCAGTCAAAAAGAATTCTGCAGAGCCATATGCATAGTATAGGCTTGCCTGGACGAAGCTGACTAACAGCACTCCACGATTATGAAGGATAATGCGCCACCCATGAAACAACCTTTTAACAGTTTGCGCAGCACCAAATTGCCCTTTAATTGATAACCGCTCTCCTCCCTTTACGAATGGAAGGGACACAACAAGCGCAGTCATACCCGCAACAGCCACAGACAAGTAAAGCATATGAAAGTTATCTGCGGTTGCGAAAAGTATGTAGCCGCCCAAAGTAGGCGCTATAACTCTTCCAATATATGTTGCTGAATGGAAAAGCGAAATTCGTTCTCCACGCCTTGTAGGAAATAATTCAGCTATAGAAGCCTCGGCTACCGGCACAAAAATTGCAGTTGCAAATCCGTGATAAAATCTAACGAGGATGAGCTGCCACCAAACAGTTATCAATAGATAAAGAAATGGAGCAGAGGCAAAGACAAAACCAGCAATTAACAAGAATTTCTTTCTGCCAAAAACGTCGGAAAGCGAGGCAGCAGGTAAACTAACCAGAATCCCGGGAATCGTTGAAGCAGAAGCGACAACTCCGGTGCAATCGGTTGGCGTTCCAAGACTAAGCGAGAAAGGCTTCAAAACGGGACTCTTAGACATCGTAGAACTTAAGATTGCGAAAAATCCCATAGCACAAAGCATCCAAAACGTGCTACTTGCAGCACTCATCCGCTGATAAGCCATGACGAACCTAACCTGCTCATTTAAGATTTATATGAACCAATATTTCGTAGCCTCTCACCATGTAACTCACCCAGTAGCCACTCAACAGCAGTTGAAACATTCTTAATCGATATACGTGTCCAAATTTATATTTGCCTTAATACACGTTGAAGCTTGTTAATATTCTGTTAGGGCTTTTTGCTTCCACTCCTCTTCCTTTTCGAGTTTTTCCCATGCCTCTTTTTTGACGAAGCCTCCCACTTGCTCTTTAATCTTTTTTGCCAGTTTTGGTCCTATGAGTGGCAGATTCATTAGTTCTTCAATTTGGGCGTGTTTTA
Source organism: Bathyarchaeia archaeon (assembly GCA_038870595.1). Taxonomy (GTDB): domain Archaea; phylum Thermoproteota; class Bathyarchaeia; order Bathyarchaeales; family Bathycorpusculaceae; genus JAGTQI01. Next base: position 75,043 of record JAVZJU010000001.1, on the reverse strand, counting down.
TGTCCTCTATTGTTTTGTATCCCGCATTGTATAGTATGCGTCCGCGAACCCTTCCTATGCCTTCCAGCCTTACTATTGGTAGGAGCTCTTTTTTGACGCCCTTTTCCACCCTTTCCATCAGTTCCATGGTTAGTGGTTGGGCTTCCTTGTTGTTGAATAAAACCGCTAATTCGTGGGTGGCGTAAAGGAGCCATTTTGCATTTTCAACGGTTCTGTAGAGGTCGCCTGGCTGTACGCGGAACTTTTCTATTATTTCGTCTTCGCTTGCCTCTTCTATCCAAGCCTTCAAAACCATGGCTGTTTTTGCTTCTGCTAGGAACTCTTCGTAGTTTATTTGGTCTTCCCACTCGTTTGGCATTGGTGTTAGGAACTCTTCGCGGTGTTCTTCTGCGAAGACTGCCACTTTGTCTAGTTCGCTTGTGCTTGGTCTGAAGAGCGGGCGCATGTCTGGCGTGTGGGCAATCATTTGGAGGAGGCTTAAATCCGTTAGGATTGGCGGTTTTTGGCGTAGGGCGTCGCGGATTATGACGGCTGAAACTGGGTCTATGTAGAGTTCGCTGACGCGTTTGCCGAATCTTGTGGCGTAAATGTTTGTGCCGCTTACATCAATCATTTCCTCTTCGTATAGGAAGCGCAGTATTTTGGCGATAACATTCTTTATTGCGGCGATGTCGTATTGATAAGCGTAGAAGGTTTTGCCGAAAAAATCGTATATGCCAGCTTCCGTATGCGCATAGTCTGCGGCTATCGTTGCAAGCACGTGCCCCCGCAGTATGCGCTCAACAGCAAGCCTTGACCATATGCGCTCAAGCTTTGCCAGCACATAGCTTTCCATTAGGTAGTCGGCTTCGTCGTCTGTTCTTGCAATTAATACGGCTTCACCGATTTTGTCATATTTTGGGCGTCCGGCTCTTCCGCACATCTGCTTGTACTCCAAAACGCTGATTGGGTAATAGCCATAACCGGGCTCATAACGCCTATAATCATATATTATGACGGTTCTTGCCGGGAGATTGACGCCGAAAGCCAATGTGGGCGTGGCTGTTAAAATTTTAATTTTTCCCTCGCGGAAAGCGTCCTCGATTATTTTTCTGTGGGCGCCGCCTAAACCGGCATGGTGGAAAGCCACTCCACACTTGACTAGTTCGGCTAGGAGTTCACTTATCCTTGTTTTTTCGCCAGCCGCCAGAATACGTTCTGCTTCGCGTTCCAAAGCCCTTTTAACGGGTTTGGATAGGATTTCTCCAATTTTCGCCGCTGTCTTCTTCGCTAGTGCAACAGCACTTTTCCTAGTAGCCGCAAAAATTAGGGCTTGCCCGCCAGTTTTAACAGTGTGTAGTGCCAAGTTTATGGCCGGGTTTTTGACTTCTTTCTCGATTTTTCTTGATTCGCCGTCCCTAAACTGGATTTCATTGTGAAGTAATACGCCCTCTTTTAGGGATATGGGGCGCCAATCTGTTGTTATGTATTCGGCTTTCAGCCACTCTGCAATTTCTTGGACGTTGTTTATTGTGGCGCTTAAAGCCAAAATTTGGATTTCTGGGCTTGTCTGCATAAGCCTAGCCAAAACTACTTCGAGGGTGGGTCCGCGCTCCGCCTCGTTTAGCAGGTGCACTTCATCTGCCACTACAAGACTTATATCGTCCATCCACTTGGCTTTGTGCCTCAGAAGCGAGTCCACCTTCTCGTTTGTAGCCACAATGATATCGTAGCGTTCCAACCACGGGTCAGAACTGTCATAATCGCCAGTGGAAATGCCAACGCTTACACGTTTTCCATCTGGCTTGGTTATAGCCGAATACTTCTTAAACTCTTCATATTTCTCGCTGGCTAAAGCCCTCAAAGGCGTCAAATAAAGGACTTTACCGTCGCCTTCCAGAATATGCTTTAAGGCGCAAAGCTCGGCAATCAAGGTTTTGCCAGAAGCTGTTGGACTAGCCAAAACGAGGTTTCGTCCATCCAAGGCACCAGCCTTTATGGCTTCTTCTTGGGGTGGATAAAGCTCAACAATCCCGCCTTTAATAAGAACTTCCTTAACAGACTCTGGAACTGGCAAATCAGCAATCTTCACCTATACACGCCTGTTTATGCTCTTTACAGCACAATAAAGAGTAACAACAGTTTAAAACGTTACGCGAGAACCCAAAAGCCGCAAGCACCATTATGATTTGGATTAAAGGAGCAGTGTAAAGCTTTTTAATAGAGAAACTTTAGGCTTAGAGAAGGAAACTGGAATAGAGATGATTGAGTTACTTCTACTCCTGACTGGTTTGATGGTGGCCACGGTTTGCAGTTTAGTTGGTTTAGGCGGGGGGATTCTCATAGTTCCTATACTTGTTTTAGGTTTCGGCCTTAGAACCCAGCATGCTATTGGTGTCAGTTTGCTGATGATGACTTTTACCACAATATCCGCAACCGTAGCCTATGCTAGGCAAAAAAGGATTAATTATAAGGTGGGGGTTTTGCTTGATGTTCTTGATGTCCCAGGCGCAGTTTTGGGAGCTTTCATTACAACCCTTTTATCCTCTAACCTTCTTGCTGGTTTGTTTGGCTGTTTACTCATGATAATATCAATGCACATTATTAGGAAGAATAAAGATGGCGGCGAAGACGCAATCAACAGTGGCGATTTCAGTCTATCTAGACGGGCAATTTACCTCTGCCTTTTAACAAGCTTTGTTAGCGGCTTCGTTGCTGGGATGTTTGGGGCTGGCGGTGGCACCGTTGATATAATAGCTATGGTGCTAGTGCTGGGGATGTCACCTTACATTGCCACTGGAACAAGCGAGTTTGGGATGGCCCTCACCAACACTGCTGCCCTTATACCCCACATTTTCCTCGGAAATGTTGTACTCGAGAAGGCTGTTCCAATAACCATTGGGGCCGTCATTGGCGCCCAGTTAGGGCCAGCCATCTCAAGACGGATGAAGGTTGCCACTTTAAGGAAAATCCTCGGAGTAGTCCTCCTTATTGTTGGAATAAGGATGCTGGCAACATTGCTTAGCGGAGTTTAGATTCGGAGCCAAACGGGCTATTTCCTCAAGGTCGTGTAAACGTCCACAGCTTTTGTCGGATCGTTTATGGAGAAGAACTTCCACTTGATTTCTGGCGAGTAAAAGTTTGCAATGTTTGTAAGCGTCTCCGGGTTGTCTGTCTCAAACATTGTGAAGCCTTTGCTCTCGCCAGTGAACTGGAAAGGCCCGAAAATCAGTTTGGCAAACTTCTCGTTTCCCTTTTCCCTTTCAGCCGTCATCTTCCTAAACTTTTCGATGACATCCATAACGTCGCCTCCGACAACCTTCCAAAATCCTATATACTTCATACTCTTTTCACCTCCAAACACTTAGTTTCTATACTGAACTTCACCAACAAGCAAAGAAGCAGCTCTTCTACGCTGCACGCTTCACAAGCCAGCAAAGCTCACCGATACTTATTAAGCTAACCTAATAAAGCATTTCCTTGAAAGCAATCGCAGAATATTAATTGCCACTTCTGTTACATAACTGATGTTCAAATCTCGCCCCGAGGTTTTTTATTACTTCTGAAAGCTCTATCACTTCTAAAGGGCATTCAGGCCAATCATGCTTCCAGCATACTATTAAATCACAACCCTCAACGGGATGACCATGTCTCTTAAAGTCGCTGCTTAGATACTCAAACTCTATACGAACTCTTTGCCATCGTTCACCTTTTCTATCCATTTGACGTTTTGCTTCACAATCTGGAAAAGAAGTGCCGATGGCTTCTACGGTAAAGCCGATATCCCTTGCCACAAGAGCAAAAACATAAACCACACCTTGCTCATTCAAAGGTGCATGCCGTAATCCTCTGAAATCAATGGGAGCGCCATATTCTTGTTTTACAATCTGCCTAACCTTTGCAGTCTTTGGTTTCGTAATTCCTTCTGTTATGGGATACTCTTTACCTTTAACCTTTGACTCTTCCAGAGTTCTTTTTATAAGCCCCCCGTCATCAAAAGGAATTCTAGTGGGAGAACCTCTGATAATTCCGCCCCACTTTGAAGCAATGGAGAGTTTGGGGACAACCTCATCTTTGGGAATACTGTGCAATAAATCAAATGTAATTAACGGTTCAACATCTACCAAACATGGAAATAAATCGCGTTTCCAAATCCTTCTTGCCTTCTCTTCGTCTTTATAGGGCATTGACACAGCCTTTAAAATTCCGGAAAACCGTGAAAGTTTAGTTATATAGCAAATAAAGAGATCGCCTAGCTTGATTTTTGAAACAATAGGCCATCTAGACAATCTAAAGCCTGTAACCTTAAAATTGCGCTCACGGGCCTCTTCCCAAGTTTCTGCGGTAAAAAGGTTAAGCCAGTATTCCGTCATACGGTTTAATTTTTCTTTATCGGGTTAAAAACATTTTGGCACTTGAAGTATAGGGGTCACTTTGAATGTTTATTTTTGTAAATTTGATGTATGACTGTTTTAGGGTGGAAATCTATATGGGGGAGGGTCACTATTGGTTGTTTTTCGCGCCAAAAAATGTATAGAGGGGTAGTGTATTTGTTGTTTGGAACTAGCCACAAATATGACTTTAGGCGTTTAACGGCGTCAAATAGCTTTTTCTATAAGCTTAAACCTATATGGAGTTGACAAGCATAAGTGGACTTGAAGGGTTATGGTGGAAAATGTCCGCGAACTCTTGAGGGCTCATGAAGGATTAAAGCGTGAAGTCTACCTAGACATTGAAAACTCAAGCATGGTGCCAACAGAAGTTGTTGAAGCTATGCTCCCATACTTCAATCAACGCGCCTATGGCAACCCAACGCTTACCCACAAGCCTGGATGGGAAGCCTTCGAAGCCATAATGGAGTCAGCCCAAAAAATAGCCAGCTTTATGGGCTGCAAAAACCTTGAAGAGGTTAACTTTACGCCTGGAGAAACGGAAGCCAACAACCTCGCCCTACTGGGTGCAACCCTCCAGATGCGGGGTAAGGGCAAGAAAATTGTGATTTCTGAAGTTGAGCCTTTAAGCGTCCTGCATGTGGCTGAAATGCTAACCAAGTATGGCTTTACTGTAACGAAAATCCCTGTGGATGGTGAAGGCTTCATAAACCTCGAAAAACTGAAAGAAGCCGTTAACAGCGAAACCGTTCTCGTAAGCCTTTCCGCCGTAAATCACGAAATAGGAACAATACAACCAATAAAAGAAGCCCGAAAAATAGTCAAGGACAAAAACCCAAACGCAATATTTCACACAGACGCTTCAGACGCTTATGGGAAAATACCATTCAACGTGCGGGACCTGGGCGTGGACATGGCAACAATAAGCAGCTATAAAATCCTTGGGCCTCGCGGAATAGGAGCCCTCTACGTAAAAGAAGGCGTAAACATAGAAAGAATATTGGAAGGGCAACTTGGCACACAGAAGCTTTGGCCGGGCGTTGAAAACACGCCCATAATAGTTGGTTTTGCAAAAGCCTCTGAACTCGCCTTTCAAAACTTTGAAGAAAACGTCCGACATATGCGAAAACTAAGAGACAAGCTCATGAACGAAATTTTTGAGAAAATAGCCGATGTCCGCCTAAACGGTCCAAGGGGCGAGAAAAGGGCGCCCGACAATGCCAACATAAGCTTTCTGCGCTGTGAAGGTGAAGCCCTAACAATCGAGTTAAGCTTAAACGGCGTTTATGTTTCAAGCGGAAGCGCATGCACAAGACGCCTATTACAGCCAAGCCACGTCCTAACAGCCATAGGCAGAAAATTCGAGGAAGCCCATGGAAGCATCCTCATGAAAGTTACCCGCTACCACACTGAAGAGGATGTAAACTATGTTTTGGAAGTTTTCCCAAAAGCCGTTGAAAGGCTTAGGGGGATAACTGGCACAACAGTGGTGGAATAAAATGTCGCGTGCACCCTTGCCCTACAGCCAAAAAATCCTTGAGCTTTTCAGAAACCCCAAAAACCTTGGAAGAATGGAAGATGCCACTGTGTCGGCTGTGGCTGGAAACCCTCAATGCGGAGACATGATAACCTTCTACCTAAAAATAAACGAGCAAGACGTTATTGAAAAGGCAACCTTTGAAAGTTATGGGTGTGCCGCCAACATAGCCACATCCAGCATAGTAACAGAGAAAGTAAAGGGAATGAAACTTGAAGACGCATGGAAAATCACATGGAAAAGCGTAGCCGAAGAGGTCGGCGGACTCCCAGCGGTAAAATTTCACTGCGGCATCCTAGCCGTAGGCGCCCTAAGACGAGCCATAAGAGCCTACTACAAAAACAAACAGACAGCGCCCGAATGGCTTCCAAAAGACCTAACTTTCGAAGAGAAACAAGCCCTTGAGGAGGAAGAGTTGGCAAGAATCCTCGAGAAAAAGATGAAGATGGCAGAGGAAAAATAATGTTTGACCCATACAAGATCAGGGAAGACTTCCCAATTTTAAAACGCAAGATAAACAATCATCCGCTAATCTATTTTGATAACGCCGCCACATCCCAGAAACCAAAACAAGTGATAGAAGCCATAAAAGAGTATTACGAGCTGCATAATGCTAACGTTCACAGAGCAGTGCACACGCTTTCACTGGAGGCAACAGAGCTATATGAAAGCGCCCACGAAGAAACAGCCAAATTCGTAGGAGCAGAAAGCATAGAAGAAATAGTCTTCACAAGAGGGACAACAGAGGCCATAAACACTGTCGCTTACTCTTGGGGGCTGCGAAACCTCAAACAAGGCGACGAGGTTCTAGTCACACTTATGGAACACCACAGCAACATCGTTCCATGGGAAATCCTCTCAAAAATAAAAGGCTTCAAAGTACGCTACATAGACGTCAACGAAGACGGAACCCTAAACAAGCAAGCCCTTGAAGAAGCCCTTTCTCCAAAAGTGAAAATGGTCTGCATGGCACACGTCTCAAACGTCACTGGCGTGATAAATGATGCGCAGTATGCTGCAAAACTCGCCCACGAAAACAACGCCCTCATCCTAGTCGACGGAGCCCAATCAGTGCCCCACATACCAATAGACGTGAAAGAACTGGACTGCGACTTCCTAGCCTTTTCTGGGCATAAAATGCTTGGACCAACAGGCATAGGCGTCCTATACGGCAAGCGAGAAATCCTAGAAGAAATGGAGCCCTTCCACGGAGGAGGCGAAATGATAAGGGAGGTCTCCTACAACCCAAAAACCAAAAGCTGCAAAATAACGTGGAACGAACTTCCATGGAAATTCGAGGCTGGAACACCAAACATATGCGGCGGAGTAGGCCTAATGGCAGCCATAAAATACCTAAAAAACTTTGGAATGGAAAACGTTAAGGCCCATGAATGTGCCTTAACTGAATACGCCATAAAACGCCTACAAGAGTGCCAAAAAGTCAAGATTTACGGTCCAAAAGATGTGAAAGTCAAGTGTGGCATAGTTCCCTTCAACTTTGAAGGCTTCGACTCCCACGACTTGGCTCTGCTTCTAGATTCTTATGGCATAATGATAAGGAGCGGCTTCCACTGCGCCCAACCCTTACACCAAAGATTCGGGCTAAAATCATCAGCAAGGGCAAGCTTCTACATATACAACACCCGAGAAGAAATCGATAGGCTAGTAGAAGCCCTAAAGGAGATTGAAAAATCCCTATGAGCACAGTTCTGGACACCTACATAGCAAGGATGGAAGAGGCATGCGGAGAAGAAAAAGATTACATAATCCACTTCAAATACGACAAAAAAGAGGAGGCAATAACAAAAATACTGAAAAAAGCCACAATACAAAAAACCACAGCAAAAATAATCTTCGATTTAACATATAAAGAGGCCCAAATACGCCTATACGCAACTGGGAAGGCCATCTTTAAAAAAGTAAAAGACAAAAACCAGCTAAACCAAATCCTAACAGAACTGCTCTCCTAGGCCCTTATTTTCGGCGTTTCGAAAGGCAAAGTTTATAAGTAATACTTTTCAACTAAAAAGTAATACCGAGGTCGATCTATGCATATACCAGACGGCTACATAAGCCCAGAAATCGCCGCCATAATGGCCGCAATATCCATCACATTCCTCGTTTTGTCATGGAAAAAGGCGAAAACCACATACCCAAAAGCATTAGCCCCATTGCTGGCGGTTTCAAGCGCCTTTGTCTTCGCAGCCCAAATGATTAACTTCCCAATAACATATGGAACGAGCGGACACTTGGTGGGCGGAACATTCCTCTCAATAGTTTTAGGCCCCTACGCGGCAGTCCTAAGCATGACAATAGTTCTGCTTATGCAGGCGCTTTTCTTCGCGGACGGCGGAATAATGGCTCTAGGAGCAAACATCTTCAACATGGCAGTGATAGGCGGCTTAAGCTTCTACATAGTTAAACTCATAGCTGGAAACTCAACAAAAGGCAAACGCTTCTTTATAGGCATATTCACAGCCTCATGGCTATCAGTGGTTTTAGGAGCCTTGGCATGCGGCTTACAAATTGGATTTTCACCAGCCTTCACAGAGGCGGGCGGAATAACCGTAACAGTCCCAGCCATGCTCTTTTGGCATGTGCTGATAGGCATTGGTGAAGCGGCAATAACAACAACAGCCACAACACAACTGTACCGAGTGCGACCAGCAGTGCTGAATGGTTTAGCTTTCCTAAAGAGGGAAGCCATTTGAAGGGCTATGTTAAAGCATTAATCCTAATAGCTGTTGGGCTTGCAATTTTAATACCCTTCGCTTCATCCTACCCAGACGGGTTGGAAACGGTGGCTGAAACCCTTCAAGTGGAAGAGGCGGAAACATTCTGGGGTGGACTGATGCCAGACTACACCCTTCCAACGATTGAAAATCCATATCTCTCGACATTGGCAGCGGGCTTCTTCGGCATAATCATAGTTTCAGCTGCAGCGTACGCCATCGGCAATTTATTATCTAAAGAGACAGAATAAAGTAGGGTAAAGCTGTTTGGCTATTCTCTGCTTGCAAGTATAACTATGTAGTCTGCTGTGTCCGCGCACATATCAGCGGCATGCTCAATAAACTCTACAAGGTCGTCGAAAATAACCATTGAGCCGCTATCTATCTGCCCACCATATTTAACGAATAAGCCTTTAGTTTTAAGGTACTCATCGTCAATTTTCCTTTCGATTTCTTCAACCTTTTTCGCCCCACTTATAGCCGCAGAAGAATCCACGGCGATTTTCTCAAGGCTTCCTCTCAAGGCGTGGGCGCAATCCACTAGAAACATTGTTGTGTGGGCGGTGTTCTCCCAAAGCTCCTTAGGAATTTTAGCGCTTTCAAGCATTTTTATGCACCTTGCTGCGTCCTTCACATGGTCAGCCAGCGTGTCAAGCCTTTTCACAAGGTGCATTAGGTCTTCACGGTAATCTGCAAAAAGAGCCACACCCTTCGAAAGTTCTTTGAAGACTTCTGTTCGAAGTCTGTCAACTTCCTTCTCAACCTTGAAAATGTTTTCGATGTGCTGCATGGCTTCTTTTCTATCGCCTTCAGCCATCTTCTGCATAGCATAATGGAGAAGCGTCACTGTGTCCAAAGCCTTTGTAATCTGCTCTTGCGCCAAATCAAGAGCCTTTGTTCTTCTCCGCCTTTCAAACCACATGTAGCTCTTCTTCTCCAAGCCGAACGCATCTCCTTAACAATAAGCTATCATGAAATGCTTAATAACACTTTGCAAAACTGGTGGCTACTACTCCTCGGTTTCTGCAACCCAGTAAGCCTTCTCTTCGCCTTCTTTGGTGGTTACATATTCCTTCTTAAAAATTGGGGCTTCCTTCTTATACCTCTCAACGGCTTCTCTCAAAACTGGGAAAACATTCTTCCTATGGGAGCCAGCGACTAAAACGTAGACAAGGTCTTCGCCGACGCTGAACTCGCCTAGAAAATGGTGTATTTGGACGTCAACGATGCCCTTTCTTCCCTTTAATTCTTGGCATATGCTTGACAACACTTCATCGGCTTTTTCCTCATAAGCCTCCACCTCCAACTTTCGAACCTTTTCGCCCTTTGATGTTTCCCCACGAACAACTCCCATGAATATCGCTATAGCCCCAGCTTTCTGAAATTCGGCGCAGCCTTTTACTTCCCTAATCAAGTCTTTTATGCTGAGATCCCCTTTCCTATGTGTAAACTTGCGGGACATAATCATCACACATTCAAACGAAGTTTTGGATTAAATGTACCTTCTCATATCTTCAGTTGCAGCTGATGGTATTGGAAGGTCCTTCATGGTGAGCAAGCCAGCTGGAGCCTTTAAAACCTTTGGAATAGAGTTTATAATTATTGCCACCGTGCCCGCGTCCCCGTGAACGCATGGCTGAATTTTCTGCTTGATTGTTGGAACGCCCGTTATTGTTATGGCGTCGTACCCTTCTTTTGCACCAATGTATGCTTGAAAATCTAGAACTATGACCTCTTCGCCCTTCATTATGCCCTTCGCTGTCTGCCTCAAACCCGCAACTTTTCCCGCCTCAACCTTTATGAAATCACTTTGCACTAGTTCTTTGGCTATCATTGGTTCGACAGGTTCAGCGCTTATTTCATCAAGTTCCCATGCCAGTGCATCTGCAATCATCGCAATAGACTGCTCAAGTCCCACATGTCCGGTTATTTCCCCCTTCTCAATTTTTTGTTTAAACTCTTCTACCGTTAAGCCTGCACCTATCTTCTTTTGAAAGGGTAAACGTCTTGTTGCGGCGTTCATAACTCTGACAGCTTCAATTTTGTCTATTCTTTGGCATGCCGCCGTCAACGCTATTACAAGAGTGTCCATTAAGAAGCCGGGGTTTATTCCTGTCCCCAAAACTGTTACGTCATGTTTTTTGGCTAGTCGATCCAGTTCTTTTGCAATTTTTGGCTCCGAATAGTAGGGGTATGAAAGCTCTTCGCATGTTGATATTACACTTACGCCATTTTTGATTATGGAGGCTATTTGAGGGTAGGTTTCCCTGAGATAGGATGATGTGGCGTGAACGGCGATGTCCGGCTTTGTTTCCGAAATCACAGCGTCAACATCGCTTGAAACCATTATGCTCAGTCTCTTGTTTAAACCTAAAACTTCACCTAGATCCCTGCTCACCTTATCTTTTGCAACATCAATTGCGCCGACGATCTTTACGCCCTTCCTTTCGAGGAGAGACTTGGCTATTAAACTTCCAACGGCGCCTACTCCATACAAGACAACTTTAACCTCTTCCATGGACGGCCCTCACGGTTTATGGTTTATTTTGATGGCGTGGTCTATAAAAGAAGTTTGGCTTACGATTTAAAACTTTACATTTGTAAAGTTTATATTTATGAGCCTTCCCCCAATAATAGGAAGGCGGGCTAAGTTGAGCGCGAAGAAAACCGTAACTTATAAAGAAGTTCTCGCTGAATATCCAGATACCGAGAAAATTAAATTCTGTTTTGAATGCGGAATATGCACAGCAAGCTGTCCCATGGCAGAACTTCTAAAAGGAGAGTATAATCCAAGAAATATCCTCGAAAAGATTTTCTTAAGCGTTGAAACTGCTTTGGCTTCGGATGATATTTGGCTTTGCGCCTGGTGTTATCGTTGTTATAGGCATTGTCCTCAAGCATTAAAACCGCCAGAAATACTCCTCCATGCCCGAAAGTTTGCGGTCAAGGCTGGATATAGCCAAGCGTTTGAAAATGCTCTCCAAAAAATTGTTAAGGTATCCCCCATCCCCTTAGTCACAATTCTAGCCTGCTTTCATCCGGAACGCGCGGGGCTAGACCTAAACAAAGTTATAAAAGAAACTGAAAAGCTGAGGAAGGAGTTTTTAGATGAGAAAAAGAGGGTGATTAAGGCAGATTCAGCAAAAGGGAAAGTTGCGGTTATAGGCTCTGGACCGGCGGGGCTCACTGTTGCATATGAATTAGCTTTGAAAAACTACGAGGCTACGGTTTTTGAGGCTATGAAAGAGCCCGGCGGCATGTTGAGAAAGTGTTTGCCCTCTTATCGCCTTCCAAGGGAATTTTTGGACATGGATATACAAGCGTTGAAGGATCTTGATGTGGAAATAAAGACTGGTGTGGCGGTCGGTAAAGATGTTGATTTCAGCGGCTTACCAAGTCAAGGTTATAACGCCATTTTTGTTGGCGTAGGAGCTCATAAAGGACAACAATTGAGGATTGAGGGCGTTGGTTTAGAGGGGGTGGTGCATGCCCTAGATTTTCTTTGGACGTTTAACTCTGGAAAAGCGCCAAATGTTAGGGACAAACGTGTTGCTATTATTGGTGGTGGAAATGTTGCAGTTGACTCAGCAAGAACCGCCCTTAAACATGGAGCTGAAGAGGTGACTATATTTTATCGAAGGTCTAGGGAGGAAATGCCCGCAAACCCATGGGAAGTTAAAGAGGCAGAAAATGAGGGTGTAAAAATCGAGTTTTTGGTCTCTCCGAAGAGAATTTTGGGTGACTGTGGAAAGGTTTCCGCTGTTGAATTTGTTCGAATGAGGTTAGGCGAGCTAGATGAAACTGGAAGGAGAAAACCGATTCCTATTGGGGGCTCCGAATTTGTTAATGAGGTAGATATAGTGGTTTTAGCGATAGGTGAAGCTCCAGACCTATCCTTTCTACCCAAAGAGGTCGAATTGAATGATGATGGAACAATATGGGTTAACCCATTAACTATGGAGACAACTCTCCAAGGCGTTTTCGCCGGTGGAGACGCTGTAACTGGCCCAGCCTCAATAATTGAGGCTATATGTGCCGGAAAAATTGCCGCCGCCTCAATTGACTGTTATCTAAGATCTTCGGATTTGAGGTGACTGGAAAATGGCGAGAGAGGAAGTACGCATAGGGGTTTATGTTTGCCACTGTGGTTTGAATATTGCGGGGTCTGTTGATTGTAAAGAGGTTGCAGAATTTGCTTCCACACTTCCACATGTTGTTTTGGCGAGAGATTACCGTTATACATGTTCGGACCAAGGGCAAGAGCTCATTAAGAATGATGTTAGGGAGTATAGGCTTAACCGTGTAGTTGTTGCCTCATGTTCTCCTCGCCTCCACGAGCCCACATTCCGAAAAGTGTGTGAAGAGGCTGGGTTAAATAAGTACCTTTTTGAGATGGCTAACATACGGGAGCAGTGTAGCTGGGTTCACCTCCATGATAGGAAGGCGGCGACTGAAAAAGCTAAAGACCTTGTGAAAATGGCTGTGGCAAAGGCTGCCCTATTAAAACCAGCCAAGGAAATTGAAGTGCCGATTATGAGAAAGGCACTTGTAATTGGCGGCGGCGTTGCAGGAATTCAGGCCGCATTGGATCTTGCTGACACTGGTTATAAGGTTTATTTGGTGGAGAGGGAGCCGAGCATTGGCGGGATGATGGCGAGAATAGATAAGACTTTTCCAACAATGGACTGTTCTATATGTATTCTCGCCCCCAAAATGTCTGATGTGGGGCATCATCCAAACATTGAACTATTAGCTAACAGCGAGGTTGTAGACGTAAAGGGGTACATTGGCAACTTCCGTGTAAAAGTGTTAAAGAAGCCGCGTTATGTGAGGGAGGACTGTTCAGCGTGTGGCGAGTGCTCGAAAGTTTGTCCAATGACGGCGCCAAACGAGTTTGACGCTGGCTTAGCCCTAAGACACGCCATTTACACGCCTTTTGCACAAGCAGTTCCATCCACCTACATAATTGACATGAACCTATGCCTAAACAAAGACGGTGTAATGGTATGCGACAAATGCATTAAAGCTTGCGAAAGGCAAGCCATAGACTTCACAATGAAACCTGAAACTATAGAATTGGAGGTAGGCACAATCATAGTGGCAACTGGCGCAGACGTTTTTGACCCTTCAGCACTACCGCAATATGGTTACGGCAAATATCTGAACGTCATTACATCGCTTGAGTTTGAAAGGCTAATTAATGCTGGCGGCCCCTCGGGTGGAAGACTGATTAGGCCTAGCGACATGAACGTTCCAAAACGTGTGGCTTTCATACAGTGTGTTGGCTCTCGCTCCAATAGGACTGGGCGAACCTACTGCAGCAATGTTTGCTGCATGAACACCATAAAAGATAGCCTCCTCATCAAAGAGCACTGGCCTGAAACTGAAATCTACGTCTTTTACGTTGACATTCGTGCATATGGAAAGGGGTTCGAAGACCTATACAAGAGGGCTAAAAAGGAAGGCGTAATATTCATCAGGGGGCTTCCAGCAGAAATAATTGAGGATAAGAAGACTCGAAACCTTTGGCTCATAGGCGAAAACACGCTCCTAAAAGAGCCTTACAAAATGAACTTTGACATGGTTATTCTATCCGTTGGTCTGGAGCCGCGGAAAGATAGCGAAGTAATACAGCGACTGTTGACCCTTTCAAGGACGCAAGACGGATTTTTCATGGAAGCCCATCCAAAACTCAGACCAGTGGACGCTGCAACTGGAGGCATATTCTTCGCCGGATGCGCTGAAGCTCCAAAGGATATAAAGGACAGCGTAACACAAGCCAGTGCAGCTGCAGCCAGAGCCGGCATACTAATGGCTAAGGGTAAAGTTACGGTTGAGGCCATTACGCCAATTTTAGATATGGAAAAATGTAAGGCTTGTGGGCTTTGCACAAAGGTTTGCCCCTACAACGCGATAACCCTTAACAAAGAGCTTAAACGCATTGAAATTGTTGAGGCCGCCTGTGGAGGATGCGGAACATGTGCTGCAGAATGCCCATCCGACGCATTAACCCAGAACCACTTCACTGATGAGCAGATAATAGCTCAAATTGACGCCGTTACGGAATATGACGCTGAAAAGAAAATTGTCGCTTTTTGCTGTAACTGGTGCGCGTACGCAGGCGCGGATTTCGCTGGAGTCAGCAGAATGCAGTACCCGCCAAACGTTCGAATAATTAGAACTATGTGCTCGGGAAGGGTTGCTCCAAAATTTGTTGAAAGAGCCTTCGCAAGAGGGGCTGCCGCAGTTTTGGTGGCCGGCTGCCACCCTGGAGACTGCCACTACATCAATGCCAACCATCATACTCAAAGACGCGTGGAACGCTTATGGAAGAAGATGGAACAGAACGGTCTACGCAAGGAGAGGCTTCAGCTTTTATGGGCTTCGGCGGCTGAAGGAGAAAGATTCGCTTCCAAAATTTATGAGATGCAAAAGATTGTGGAGAGCGTAACCTCGGAGGAAATAGAACGTGCCAAAAAGGCCTTTTCAAGAGCTGGAGGGACTTAAAATGCCTGAAAGGTTTTGGAGAACTCCATTAGATATTGATAAGGTTTCGAGGCCGAAGGCTGAAATTCACATATTAAAAGATCAGTGTAAGGGTTGCGGCTTCTGCATCCAATACTGCCCCAAAAAAGTTTTAGAGGAATCCGATGAAATTAATGCCAGAGGGGTTCACCCCCCAAGAGTTGTTGATGAAAAAAGCTGCATATTATGTAGCTTTTGTGCGGCTGTTTGCCCAGACTTTGCAATCTTCGTTAAGGAGAAACAATGTAAGGATGGATGCTAGATGGCAAATGAAAAAACGGTTTTAACTGGCGTACACTTTATGAGCGGCGACATAGCATGTGCAGAAGGCGCCATCGCAGCTGGATGCCGATTTTTTGCTGGGTATCCCATAACGCCTGCAACAGAAATAGCCGAACACATTGCAGCACGAATGCCAAAAATCGGCGGAATTTACATCCAAATGGAGGATGAAATAGCCTCCATAGCCGCAGTAATAGGCGCGTCCTACGCTGGCTTGAAGGCTATGACAGCCACTTCTGGACCGGGCTTTAGCTTGATGCAAGAGAATATAGGCTTAGCCGCCATGACGGAAGCCCCATGCGTGATCGTTGATGTAATGCGAGGAGGCCCAAGCACTGGACAGCCAACTCTTCCGGGACAGCAGGACGTCATGCAAGCCAAATGGGGTTCCCATGGCGACTATGAAATCATTGCTTTGGCGCCCTCCTCTGCTCAGGAAATGTTTGACTTGACAATCGAGGCTTTTAACTTGGCTGAAACTTATCGTGTTCCAACGCTTGTTATGGCGGATGAAGTTGTTGCTCACATGTGGGAAAGGGTGGTGATTCCGCCAGCTGAGGAGATAAGGATAGTTAACCGCAAAAAGCCTAACACTCCACCAGAAAAGTATGCGCCCTTCATGCCTGACGACGATTTGGTCCCGCCCATGGCTTGCTTCGGCGAGGGCTTCCGTTTTCATGCAACAGGCTTAACCCACGATGAGTATGGCTATCCGCGCACCCAAAGCTCAGAAGCCCAAACAAGGCTTGTACAGAGGCTCTGCGACAAGATAAGAAAGAACGCTGACACAATAATCCGCGTTGAAGAGCAAAAGTTAGATGACGCCGAAATAACGGTTTTTGCTTATGGAATAGTTGCAAGGGCAGCCCTAAGCGCCGTAAGAAAAGCGAGACAAAAAGGCATAAAAGCTGGGCTTCTTCGCCCAATCACCCTATGGCCTTTCCCAGAAAAGCACGTGACGAAAGCTGCTGAAAAAGCCAAAGCCATAATTGTTCCGGAAATGAACTGCGGACAAATGGTGAGGGAAGTTGAAAGAGCCGCGAAAGGAACGCCTGTTTATCATGTACCAAAATTGGGTGAAGAACCGCACACGCCGATGGAGATTCTTGAATCTATAAGGAGGTATGGCAAATGACGGAAGTCGTTGAGCAGCATCCCCTTTCAAAATATTTGAGAGCTGCCATGATGCCCCACATATGGTGTTCAGGATGCGGAAATGGCATAATACTCAACGCCTTTATACAAGCGCTTGACGAGTTGCAAATAAATCTTGACAAGCTCGTTGTCGTTTCTGGAATAGGCTGTATTGGAAGGGCTGCTGGCTATACGGATGTGGATTCTTTCCACACAACCCACGGACGTCCCATAGCCTTTGCAACTGGTGTCAAACTCGCAAATCCAGAGCTGGAAGTTGTTGTTATAAGCGGTGACGGTGACCTCTTCGCCATAGGGGGAAACCACTTTATCCACGCTGCGCGAAGAAACATTGGAATTAAGGTTATATGCGCCAACAACTTCAACTACGGAATGACTGGCGGACAAGTTGGACCAACAACACCACTAGACGCCTTTACAACAACAACACCTTACGGAAACATAGAGCATCCCTTCAATCTGGTTCATTTAGCGGCGGCAGCCGGCGCCACTTATGTAGCTAGGTGGACAACTCTTCATGTGCGAATGTTAACGATGTCTATTAAGAAACTTTTGCAAAGAAAGGGCTTCTCCTTCATAGAGGTTATATCGCCTTGCCCAGAAATCTATGGACGCCGCAACAGAATGCGAACAGGACTTGAAATGATGGAGTGGTTTAAGAAGACGGCAGTAATAGCCAACTTCTCAGACCCGGCCAAGGCGGAAATAACCTTGGAAAAAATAGTTATCGGCGAATTTGTGGACATTCAAAAACCAACCTATGAGGAGCTGCTCCACAATAAAATGGCACAAATAATGAAGGAGGGCGAAGAAGGGTAGGTGAGGCAATATGCGTTTTGAAATTAGATTTGCGGGTTTCGGCGGACAGGGAATAATTAAGTCTGGAGTCATGGTGGCTACAGCTGCATGCATATATAGCGGAAAATACGCCGTGCAAACACAGTCTTACGGACCTGAGTCACGGGGCGGAGCATGCCGTTCCGAAGTTGTGATAGCGGACGATGAAATCGACTTTCCAAAGGTTACCGAGCCAGACATATTGGTGGTGATGTCGCAGCACGCCTATAACGAGTATGCGGAAACAGTGAAAAAGGGAGGAACAATAATCCTTGACCCGGACATGATCCCAAATGAGAGGGAAATTGAAGGCGCAAAAGTTTTCCGCGTTCCAGCCACAAGAATGGCTGAAGAGCTTGGAAGAAAAATAGTTGCAAATGTGGTCATGTTGGGGGCTTTTGCAGCAATAACTGGGATGGTGAACAAGGAAGCCTTGAAAGAGTCGATTAAGGCTAATGTGCCAAAGGGAACAGAGGAGTTAAACCTAAAAGCCTTTGAAATGGGTTACGAATACGGCAAAAAAGTTTGTTGAAGGCTAACTTTGCTGTTCAACTTCTTGCAGTGGCGCTTGTAATTGAGCTACTTGTGTCAGCAGCTTAGACTTTCTAACGCCGACGTGGCGTAAGGGAACAATTTTCCTTGCCTCGTTGTAAATGTCTGACGCTATTTTTCCAAGAACCATTTCTTGGACGAACTGGTCCATTGTTAGGGCGGCGCTTTTCTCCTCAACTATTTTCGCCATGGTTTTGCGTATGGCATGCTCTTGTGAGGTCTTTATCCTTGTAAGGGTGAAGGCGCATACTGCTACTCTAAACCTGTACCCGTCTTTTGTTGAGACGTTGAAGATTCCATCAACCTTTGTTGTTCTCCGCCTCACAAGACTTCTAAGGTAATCCCTTGAGTATTCGTGTCCCTTAAAAATGGTGCGGGCTGTTTTTCCCTCTATCTGTGTTATTTGGAAGTACAATTTCAAGTATTGGTGGGAAAAGTCGCCAGTAACATCGTAAAGTGTTGCCTCCATAACTCTTCCGATGAGTTTTTCTGGCTCGTCTGCTGGTATCGCGCCTAACTCCACATTTCCAAAGTAGGGTGGAGCAACTACCGTGTGCCATGCTTTGCTGCGCCACTTATCCCTTACCTTTTTAGTGGACAACGCTGACCTCCATCCTTAATAGCGGAGAAAAGTCACATTACGAGGGTATTAAGCTTTACCTTTTCGGCTCTATTTTTTCCAAGCCGCCCATGTACTTTCTCAAAACCTTTGGGATGACCACTGAACCATCCTCTTGCTGGCAGTTTTCCAGTATAGCCACAATGGTTCTTCCAGTGGCTAGGGCTGTGGAATTAAGTGTGTGCACAAAACCTTTTGGCGGCTCCCCTTCTTTTTCCCTATACCTAATATTTAATCGTCTAGCCTGATAATCAGTGCAGTTGCTGCATGAAATTATCTCTCTATAGGCATTTTGCGCCGGCATCCAAACCTCAACATCATATTTTTTGGCAGCAACAGTTCCAATATCGCCAGTGCAAACGTTCACAACACGGTATGGCAAGCCGAGCATTTGGACAAGCTCCTCAGCGTTTCTGATAAGCTCTTCATGGAACTTCCATGAGTCTTCTGGTTTGCAGAATATGAATTGCTCAACCTTGTTGAACTGGTGGGTGCGGAAAATCCCGCGGGTGTCCTTGCCGTGGGCGCCCGCTTCCTTTCTGAAGTTTGGGCTTATGCCAACAAATTTGATGGGCAGATCTTCAGCCTTCAAAACTTCGTCCATAAACATCGCCGCCATCGGATGCTCTGAAGTCGCAATTAGGTATAGGTCTTCATTTTCGATTTTGTATAGGCTGTCTTCGAAATCGCTGAGGGCGGTAACTCCCTCGTAGGGTTTGCGTCTCATTAGGAAGGGTGGTTCTATTGGCGTGTAACCTTTCTTAACCATCTCCTCTAATGCAAAGTTTAACAGTGCAATATCAAGCAAAACGCCTTCCCTTTTAAGGTAAAAGAATCTTGCTCCGGCAATTTTTCCAGCCCTTTCAATATCCATTATGTCTAGGCCTAAACCAAGCTCAATATGGTCTTTAACTGGAAAATTGAAGCGGGGTATTTCTCCCCACGTCCTCACGGTAACATTTTCATGCTCGTCCTTGCCTATCGGAACAGAATCGTGCAAGAGGTTTGGAAGCCTCATAAGATAGTAGCGGACTTTCTCCTCGTATTCGCCGACCAACTGCTCCAGATTCGCTATTTCCTTGTCTATTTCCTTAGCTTTGGAAACTACCGCAGCGGTGTCCACGCCCTTCCTTTTTAAAGATGCAATTTCCACTGTTATGCGGTTTCTCTCTCGCCGTAAGTCATTAAGCCTTGTCAAGTGCTGGCGCCAAAGCTTATCGCATGCAATCAGCTCATCAAGCATTCTTAAAAATTTGGGCTCGTCTCTTCTCCGCAAGTTTTCTCTTACGAATTCAGGTTTTTCTCGAATTAACTTTATGTCCAGCATCTTGAAACCAACTATTCAAGTTTGCGCGTAATTTTTAGAGTTTTCTCCGCCAGTGAAATGGCAAAAAGCAAATCGTCAATCGTTGCAATGAAAGTTTGAAGCTTTCTCCTACATTTTATGTGAGTAATAACGTCTCTGCCTTCCCTTGTTGTTTTAATAGATAAGCCAATCGGCGCTTTAAAGTTGTCCGGAGAAATAGCTTTTGCAACTGCCTCGGCGCTTTCAACATCATCATAATTAATTGTGATTTCAGCTTCCAATCTTCTTCCCAGCCAGCTGCTTCCCAACAAGTTCGTTGACAAGTTTTATGAAGGTTTCCACGTTTTCTATTGGAACTTGGGCGCCGGCAGCCACATTATGACCTCCACCTTTCCCTAGGCATTTTTCAGCCGCCACTTGCATGACTTCGCCAAGATTTACGCCTTTGTAGGCTACTGTGTCTATGGTTCTTGCTGAAACCTTTACAATTCCCTCTTCCTTGACGTCCGCATAAGCGATGAGAGGCTTTTCTGGGTTTGGAAGGCTTGTTGTGAGAATCGACGAGATTGCACCAACAATCTTATCGTCTATAAAATCTTCTCCATAAACAATGTAAATGTTTTCCATCTCCTTTATCCTTTCAGGCTTCTCCATAATCCAGCCCAAATACCTATTAATTGTACGCCTGTACTCCTCAAGGATTTTGCTGGCTTCCTCTAGGGCGGCTCCTCTGTCGCCCATGCAAACCGCCACGCCAACACTCGGCTTGTCCATGCGACCGGCAGCGTTAAGCAAGACAGCGAACTCCCTTCCATCTCTGAGTGGTGTCCAGGGCTCTTCATTGCTGAGGGTGTAAACATGCCCTATGAGATTTGATATTTCATAGTGCAGCCCTTTTGAGAGCAGATACTCTGCCAGTGCCGAGCAAAGTCTCCTTTTTTCATCTTCTGAAAGGTCTCTTAAAGCTCGCCACTTATCGCCATATTTTGGTTTTATGTCAATGCTCGCCAGAAAAGCTAAACTCTTGTCTTCTTCTCCACTTATGCCCGGAATAAACGGGTTTGTTGTAGACGCCAAGGTTTTATGGATTGGGCGTGTTTCTCTGCCGAAGAATATTAAGTCCTTCTCAACAGTTAGCAGCCCTTGGCTTTTCGCATCTTCCACTATTTTTTCGTTAAGTCCTCCAAGCATTCGCTGGTCATACTTGTCCTGCAAGTCTCCAAGTGCCCCAACAACAGCTATTGGAGCCAAGTCCATGTTCACCTTGTCAATTGCTCTAGCCGCAAAATAGGTTACGCCAGCGCTGCTGATGTCTCGGGCTCCATCAATGCCAAACAGATGCGGGTTGACGCATGGAAAATCGATGCTTTGTTCTCCGCTGAGTTGGTGGTGGTCTAAAACAACAACTTTTACGTCCTGGTTTTTCTGCCTCAGTAAGTTCGCGTAGTCACTTCCAAGGTCTAAAAAAACCACCATTCGAGGCTTTTCTTGGAGTATTTCAGCTACAAGCTTCTCGTCAACCCACTGGGTTATCCTAACGCGAAACCTCGCGCCAAGCCTATAAAGGGCTTTTCCAATAATGCCGGCAGCAGCAACACCATCGGCATCCAAATGTGAGAAAACATGGATAAAACCGTCCTCTCTAACAACTTCCGAAATTGTTTGGGCGGCTTCTGAAACGCTGTCAAAGAATCTGGCGGTTTGTTTTTCGTCCAATCCCATTTCCATCACAATTTAATCACGTTAAAGAATTTAAGGGCGATTAGGCTAAGGGGACAAGAGGCTTAGGTTTAGGCTATTGATGCAATTTTTGGCTCATATTTCCAGTTTGGAGGCAAAACGCCTTCCCGCTTATAATATCTTGCAAGTTTGTGAATTTTTGCCTCCACAAGCTGCAAAGCCCTCTTATTGTGCAAGTCCTTCCTATGCTTTTCAAGATGAGCGGAAAGCTTAGCTGCCTTTTTAAGCAAGTTACCAAGGTCTTCGGGTATTGAGGGGGCAAGTTCAGCCTCCTTGAGAATTTGAGTTATGGTCTTGCCGGTTAACGGCTTAACTAACGGGATGGCATATTGGTCCCTAAGTATTGTTCCTATGCGGCTTGGCGGATGCCCCTCCCTTGCCAGTTTTATGACTAGGGCTTCCACTTCTTCCGGTTGGTATTTGCACCAGCTTGGAGGGCGTTTGCTAACTGGTCTTGTTGAATGAGATGTGCCCTTCTCCTGTTTCGGCATACCATTATCCCTTTTAGTTTGTAAGAGCGAGGTTAGACGGATATTTAAGACCTTCGATGCCCTTTTCCCACTTAAACTTATTGGTGAAAAGGCGACTTAAACCGTTCGCTAGACTTTTAGGCTTTTATACCATTTTGCAAACTTTCGAAAGGCTCTTGCTCTATGGGAATGCTTGTTCTTTTCACTGATGCTCATTTCAGCGAAGGTTTTCTGACTGTTAACTGGCTTAAATATTGGGTCAAAACCAAAGCCGTAGTGGCTTTCCCTCCGTAGCTCTCTGGTTATCTCGCCTACAACTTCCCCCTTAAAACATATTGGAGAATTCAGTTCCTCGGAGAAAAACGCCACCATTGATTGAAACTTTGCCTTTCTGTTCGTGCTTTTCTCCATAAGTTTCAATAAGCCTTCGTTACCTATGGTCTTGTAAACATAGGAGGAATAGGGTCCAGGAAAGCCGTTCAAGGCTTCGACGAATAGTCCGGCATCCTCAACTATGAGGGGAAGACCGCACTGCTTAAAGGCATGAGTGGCGCTTGTTTTTGCAATTTCTTCAAGGCTTTCGCTTTGAATTTCAAGAGTTTTGACCCTTATCATTCCTACAGCTATTTTGTAGCGGCCTAAAACCTTGCGGGCTTCGTTGAACTTGTTGATGTTGTTTGTTGCAAAGAATATGACTTTACCCTTCAATTGAAAGCTCATGGCGGTTCACGTTTCTTTTTAGCTCCTTCGGCAGACACGCTAAAGTATTTTTCCCAATTAATCTGCACAATTTCTAACATGTTTCCGTCTGGATCCGTGAAAGTGGCTTGTTTTCCACCCCAAGGCTCTTCATGTAACTCCTTAACAAACTTCACGCCTTTGCTTTTTAATTCGTTATAGAATTTTTCAACATCATCAACCAAAAACTCCACAGACGGCGAAAGTGAAGCACGTTCCCCCTTCTTAAGTTTTGGAATAAGCCCTATTTCAACCCCGCCGCACTCGAAACCAACATAACTTGAATACTCATATTTCTTTTCTAAGCCAAGGGCTCCCTCATAAAATTGCGTTGCCTTCCTTAAGTCTGAAACGTAGAAGGTTATGCACCAAACAGTTTTTATCGTGTCTTACTCACCTCTTCTTTCGGCTATGTAGCGTCCTCTTCTCTCTATTTCCCTTATTTTATCTAAAACGTTTTTCACTTCGTCTCCCTCTAAAACGCTTGCATAACCCTCAATTACGGCGTCAAAACATTTTTCTGCAAACTGGAAATGAGTGCTTTGTAACGCTCTTTTCATAAGGTGTAAATCCACGCCTCTTGCTTCAAGCTCCTTTGTTTTTTCGCCAAGCCCAAAATCTACAAAGAAGATTTTTCCTTCAATGGTTTGAATCATGTTGGAGGTTGTTAAGTCGCCGTGAATTATCCCGTTTTTGTGCAGTTTACCAATCAACTCGCCTATTTTACGGCATAACATCTGCCTTGTGCTTTCAGAAGCTTTGGCTAACAACTTTTTTAATTGTTCGCCTTCGATATACTCCATTATGATTGTGGCATTTTTCGAGTCAACCAAATAAATTGTTGGTGTTGGCACACCAGCTTTTTTGGCTTCATGCATCAGTTGTGGCTCATGAATTGTTCTATAGGTTCTTATTTGTTCGTCTAGAGCTGAGATCCTATACTTTTTTGGCAGCCGCCTCTTTATCACCACTTTTCTGCCATGCCAGTCCGCAAGGTACAGGTACGCTTCAGCTCCTTTTTTAATCAGCCTTGGCTGGCTTATTTCACCCAAGGAACTTCAACCTCTTCAAGCCGCCACCTTAACTTTACAAAGCTCTCATGGATCGGCGTTGTCACTCCATGGGTGAAGGCTAAAACACCAGTCCAAGCTATCATGGCGCCGTTGTCTATGGCGAATTGACTTGGTACAACGCAGAATTTGGCGTCGTGCTCCTCAGCTATTGCCTTGACCATTTTCTGAAGCCTTTTGTTGGCGGCTACACCGCCCGTTAACAAAACTTCCCTCTTTTCCGTGTGGGCTAGGGCTCTCTCTGTGACTTCTGTTACCATGGAGAAGGCTGTCTCTTGGAGACTATAACACAAGTCTTCCAGCTTACTTTCGCCTTTCTTTAGAAGGTTAACTGCCGCCGTAAGTAAGCCGCTGAAGGACATGTCCATGCCTTTAACGGTATATGGCAGTGGAATAAGCCTACGTCCATTTTTTGCGAATTTTTCTATAACAGCCCCAAAAGGTTCGCCAGGCTTTTGCCTTAATCCAGCTTCTCTTGCAAAAACGTCTAAGCAATTTCCAAGAGCTATGTCCAATGTTTCGCCGAAAACCCTGTAGCGTCCGGAATCATAAGCCGCCACTATGGTGTTTCCGCCAGAAACATAAAGCGTGACAGGGTCAACAGCACCGGTTTTTAGTTTGCCCACTTCAATATGCGCCACGCAATGGTTGACACCAACCAGAGGGGTACCTAAATAAGAGGCTAGGGCTCTTGCAACTGTGGCGCCTGTTCGGAGGCATGGACCTAGTCCCGGTCCCTGTGAGAAGGCTATAACTGTTACATCTTTGGGTTTTATTCCCGCCTCTTGGAATGCCCCTTCAAGAACCTTGTTTGCAACTTCAGCATGGTGTCGCGCCGCTTCCCTTGGGTGTATTCCGCCTTCTGGGGGCGTGTAGGCGCTTATCACATTTGCCAAAATTTCACCTTTAAAGGTGGCTATTCCAATGCTGAAGTCGTCTGCTGTGCTTTCAATTCCTAGACAGTAACCTTTTCTCGTTTTTGCAGGTACTGTTGACGTCCTTTTTCACCTAAATTATTTTATCTCTGGACAAGCATAATTTATTTGAGAACACCTATATATCTGCGTGGAAACGGAGAGGAAAATGCCGAAACATAACGATTTGGAGCAAAAGGCTCTTCAAATAATAATGAGCTCTGGAAACGAGGGTCTCCCCCAGTCTGAACTATGGAGAAAACTCGGAGCCAGCAGCAGGGAAGGCTCAAGAATAGCCCTAAAACTTGAAAGCAAGGGCTTAATACGCCGCGAAAGGGAACTCCGCAACGGAAGATGGACTTATAGGCTTTATCCAAAAAGGCTTCCAGCATCAATAGATTCGATAGCCGACTGTCCCTGTATGATGTGTCCAGACACGTCAAGATGCGGGCCAACAGGCGCAATAACACCGCAAGGCTGTGAAAAACTGACGAGTTGGCTTTTACGCCTAAGCGAGAGCGAGTACAAAATATTGGGTGACAGCTAATTTTGCCTAAAGCATGGATACAAGAACGCAGAAGAGACTATTATTATAGAAAAGCGAAAGAAGAGAAATACCGTTCAAGGGCAGCCTACAAACTCTTCCAAGCGGTAGAAAAATACCACTTCATCAAGGATGGGGATGTTGTCGTCGACTTAGGCGCAGCCCCGGGCGGATGGACACAAGCTGCAAGAAAAATTGTTGGAGCTAAGGGCTTTGTCTTGGGAGTGGACATAAAACCAATTGAACCATTTCCGGAGAGAAACATTAGGACCATAATATGTGACATAACAGATTCTGATGCCACGAAACAAATTTTGGAGATGCTGCCTGGAAAAGCTGACACCATAATTTCAGATGTTTCACCAAACATTTCTGGGATATGGGAGCTCGACCACGCCCGCCAAATAGACCTTGCACAAAAAGCTCTTGAAATAGCCTTGGAAACCCTAAAGCCAGGCGGAAACTTTTTCGTTAAAGTTTTCCAAGGAGGCATGTTAAACGACTTTATGAACATTGTTAGGCGGCACTTTGAAGATGTGAAGATAGTAAAGCCTAAGGCGAGCAGAGCGAAAAGTTCGGAAATTTTCATTTTAGGAATGCATCTGAAAGGCTGATGAGCGGTAGAGCTAAATCCCCTTAAAACCCACTATAGAAAGGTGAAACATTTGAATATAATTGCTGCCGACTCCTCGGCCGCCATTTTAAATGAAAAACTCGAGCCCATGTATATCGTGGCTACTGCCGCTGTCTTGGTTAAACCGCCCTACAGAGAGCCGAGTGAGTGTTTGGCTGAACCGATTTTTGCAGACGCTGAAGACAGCCACGAAGTTATAGTGCGGGAGGCGGAGCTATGCAAACAGCTGGTCGCAAGAGTCGGGGCTGATGTGGTGCATCTTGACATATCGCTGGGAGCCATCTCTCTTGAACAGCTTTCACCAATACAGTTTTCAAACTTGAAACTCTCCAGCAAAGCCAAAAGCAGCCTAATAAAAATTCTTCCAAGACTCAGAAAAATTTCGGGTGAAATAACACAAAAATATGGTGTTGAAACCTTAGCGATAGGCAAGGAAAGCATTCCTGTGAGAGTGGCGGAGCTGACTGCCGGTGCGTACGCTATAATGTACGTGTCTGAAAAAGCCATAAAAGAAGGCACCTCATTAATGCTTGGTTTGCCGCTAAAATGCCAGCCAAGGTTTATTGAAAACAAGATTTACGTTCATTCCTTGATGGCGGCGGAGCATGATGTGAGAGGACACGCGATCGACAACAAGGGAGTTCTAAAGAAAGTTAATATTACAGAAATTTTAAATCCAGTTGCGAGGGGCTTCCGAACGCTAAAGATAACCCCGGAAAGGATTGAGGATGATAAGCGAAGTTAAAGAAGACCAACGAATACAAGTTAGCGAAGCTTTATTAGCGGTGGTTGCAAGTCTTTTACTTTCTCTTTTTTTGGCAGGGTATATTGCCAGTTTTAACTATGGTGTCGCAATGGTCGCTGCAGAGATACTTCTCGCTGTTGTTCCCTTCGGATACATGCTTTCAAAGAAGATGGACATTAAAAAATACGTTAGACTTGAGCTTAGCCCTAAAAATATTTTGTTGGGCGTAGCCGTTGGGTCTCTTCTTGTCTATTTTGATTATCTCGTAACAATTGCATTGACTTCACTATTTGGTCCAAGCAAAGCTGTTGAAGAAAGCAGCAGAATAATAGCTGAAATGACCAGCTCCGTTGATGGACTAATTCTTGTTGCCGCCACCTTCATTTCAGCAGGAATATGTGAAGAATTTACTTTTAGGGGCTTTTTGCAAACTGCAATAAGTAGCAAGTATCCCGCATGGATAGCTTTAGTTACATCCGCCTTTACGTTTGGGCTTCTTCTCCACTTCGACCCACAGGGTGTCTACGTAATTGCTGCATTTCTTATAGGGATTGGGTTGGGTCTTGTCTATCAATGGTCGCGTTCTTATACCGTTTGCGCAACCGCCCACGCAACACTGAACCTTATAGTATTGGCATTGTCATTATTCCAGCGATAAACTCCCAGTACTTATTTTTGTGATTTCAAGGCTTACATCTAAAGCCTTTGGGCTGTCAGTTATTTCTCCAAGACTTATAATGTCAACTCCAGTCGAAGCATATGCGACAATGTTTTCAGCTGTTATTCCCCCGCTCGCTTCTAACAAAACCCTTTTTAGAAAACCAGCTTTCTTCAACTTTTCAACAGCCTTTTTTATTTGATTTGGCGAAAAATTATCAAGCATTATTATATCCACTTCGGCTTTAGCCGCTGCTAAAGCCTCCTCAATGTTTGATACTTCAACTTCAACCTTCTTGCTAAAGGAAACTTTTTCTCTAACGGTTTTAACAGCTTTTTCAACGCTTCCGGCGATTTTGATGTGATTGTCCTTTATTAAAATCATGTCGTCCAAGTGAAACCTATGAGCGTCACCTCCGCCTAAAAAGACCGCTTTTTTATCAAAGTACAACAGTCCGGGCGCGGTTTTTCGCGTACACGCGATTATGGTTTTATATCCAGCCTTTCTGACTTTTTCAACGAGTTTTCGTGTAGCTGTGGCTATGCCGCTCATTCTTGAAACTATGTTTAGTAGTGTTCGCTCAACAGCCAATATTGTTCTGGCATCGCCGTAAATTTTCATCAGCACCTGTTTTGGCTTTATTTTCTCTCCGTCTTTGACTGAAGCTTCAAACTTCAAGCCTAGGCTTTCTAGAAGGATTCGTGCCTCTTCGATTCCAGCAACTACACCGCTTTCTTTTGCAATTATTTCTGCTTCGGCGTTGCATGCTTCTGGCACTACTAGGGCTGAGGTTATGTCTCCCTGTCCAATGTCTTCAGTTAGTATTTGCCTAAGTTTTTCCTCCAAAATCTTCTTCGGCAAGAACATATTCCCAACTCTCTGGATGCTAGCTTAAAAAGCATTTACCTTTCAGGCTATTTCAACTTTTGTTTGCAACTTCAATTATCATTTTAACGGCGTTTTCTAATCCATTATACTTTAAAACTTCAGCTCGAATTTGTTCAAGCCTTTCCACGTTTCCCGCTGTTAGAGTTTGCTCGACAGTTTTAAGTAGCTTGTCTAGGTTTAAATTTTCTTGCCGAATAACTTTCGCAACGCCGAGTTTCTTGGCTTGGATGGCATTGTTTATCTGTTCTGTATGGTTTGGCGTAGGCACCAGAATCATCGGTTTGCCGTAGCACATGCACTGAGTTATTGTGCCATGCCCAGCTCGGCTTATAACTAAGTCACAAGCTTTCAAGTATTCAAAACGTCTCGGAATCCACTTGTATATTGTTAGGTTACTATAGCGCACGGGATTAGCATCTGCGTTTGGATAGCCCATTGACATGACAATTTCATAATCCTTTGGAAACTTCATCAAGATTTTCCTTAAAATTCCAATGAAAAACGCCTTCTCCTTTATGCTGCCGCTGATGGGGGCAAAGATGACAAGCTTGTTTTGAGGCAGATTCAGCCTCTTTCGAATATCTTTTTTATCTGGTAATTTTTCCGGGTGAACTGGTAAAATGGGTCCTATAAGATGGACCTTTTTCTGGTAAGTCTTTGGAATGTTCAGGTTGCCAGCGCAAACAGTGTATGGTTGGGGAAAATCTGGTATTAAAACCGCGCTCCCGCTTGTCCATATTTTTCCAATTATTGCGAGGGCAATGGAATCCGCGAGCCTTGCCAACCTTAAAAAGCGTTTTCTCCGTGGTATTATTGGTTGGAACTGGTTTAAAATGCAGACCCTTGGTTTTCCTAGGATTTTTGCAGCCAACAGAGGAGAAACTCGGGAATCTGATACAACAATGTCTGGGTCGAAATTTCCAATAGAATGAAGCTCAGCGTCTATCTGCTTCATTAATGTGAAAGAGGAAAGAAATGGCCCTGGATTTATGGCTGTCTGCTTAAAGTCGATTGTTCCGTCTGGTCTTACTTGGAAGCCTATTGGCGGCGCCTTGAAAAGGGGGAGTTTTTCTTGCGTAATGTAGGGTATTCCTTCCCGGTATGTTGAAAAAATCACGCAGATGTTTTGTTCCTGAAGTTTTCTGGCAATCGGTACGCATCTTCCAACATGCCCAAGTCCTATGCCGCATGGGGCGAAGTAAACTCGCATGCGTCTATTTCCCGCCGAGGGTTTTCCGCTTAACTTCACCCTTTGGCTTTTCTTCCTCAAAGATTATGGCTTGGAACTTGTATACTTTCGTGCCTTTCATAAGCCAACAGTCTGGAGGTAGCCCCGCCTTTACACAGCATTGGCATAAAAACTCTTCTTCATCCCAATTCCATTCAACAGGCACTTGCGGCAAGAGAAGCCCCTTATAAATTCCCCTTTCAACAATTAGGCCATCCACACCGACCTTGATTTTGAATGGATACTCATTCGGCTTTTCAACTTCGACAAGTTGTGGCGGTGTTAGTATGCTCACTTCAAAAACAACTTTGTCTAATTCGTTCATAGAGAGAGGATAAAATCTTGGGTCTTGGGTTGCTGAGCTTATGGCGGATTCTATAACTGCTTGGGCTAGTGGCGTTGTTGGGTAGGGAAGCCCTATACATCCACGCAGTTCCTTTTCTCCATTTTCGATGCTGTTTATGGTTACGAACACACCGCAAGGCAGCATCAATTTTTCCGATATGCCTTCCGAGACGCGTATGCGCTTTCTCGTTTTTAGGTATTCCTCTACGGCGTTGCGGGCGAGTTTAACGAGAATTTTACCCTCCTCTAGACTTAAATCGAAAGACAAGCGCGTTTATCCCCGATTCTAATAGGCTAGTCTTCTTTAGAATTTTATCGATTCCTCGCGGGTTCCATCCTTTGTTATGAAGAGGAAATCTATACCGTCGCCGCTCATTATGTCTCTGCTTATAGCGGATTTAATTGTCCTTATAACTAGTTCTCTGCCCTCATCCATGCTTAAGCCTTCCCTATAGCTTTCCTCAAGGACGCCCATAGCGATTTCTGTGCCTGAACCCACAACGGCGAACCTGTCGGGTATGACCGAGCCCAAAACGTCTAAAACGTAGAGTGAAGCGCCCTCTTCGTCTATCCCCCCAACAATTGTCTGGGTTATCAGCGGTGCTAGCCTATTGGCAAAGAGCAAGTTTGACATGAGTTTGGCAGCTGACCTAACAGATATTGGTCTTCCAACATCCATGCTGTACAAATTTGCATAGGCTTCAACCTCCCGCACTAAAATTTGCATGTCTGAGACAAGCCCGGCGCATGCAGCGCCAATGTGGTCTGTTATTTTGAAGACCTTCTTGCCGCCTCTGCTTACAACCAGATATCCATATGAAACCCTTTTTTCGGAGGCGAGGATGACGCCGTCTCTGCACACTATGCCCACTGTTGTGGCGCCTGGAACCCATAGATACTGGGGCATTTGCCCTTCCTTTTCCACGCTGTTTTCACCTTTCAACGTGATATGCGAGCACAACCTATTAAACTTAATGTCTCATAAACCCTGTAAAGCTAAATAGTCACCAGCGCCATAACAGCGCTGAGAAGGCAGCAAAATGATAAATTTGCACGCAAAGTCCTATGAGAGTGTATGGTTTGGCGTGGCATGCAACGACAAAAGTGTTTTCGCCACAGCCTTTGCGCCAAACCGAGAACTTGTTCTCCGCATTTTGTTAAAGAGCATCCCATTTAATGTTCCCTTTCAATATTTGGAAGAGGGCACATTTCTTGCCAATCAAGCAGTTGCCACATTAAGGGACATCTACAATGGCAAGGACGCGCATAACAAGTTTTCCTTAAACATGGAATTCTTGTCTAACTATATGCGAGGGGTTCTAAGGGCTACTGCTCAAATTCCAGTAGGCTATGTGACTTCTTATGGAGCGATTGCAAAGGCTGCTGGTGGAAGCCCGAGGGCTGTTGGGCGAGCTATGGCCTTAAACCCATTTCCATTGTTTGTCCCATGTCACAGAGTTGTGGCTTCAGACTTTTCATTGGGCGGGTACGGCGGAGGCTTACAAGTTAAAATGAGGATATTAAGCCGTGAAAAGAGGGGATACAGCAAAGAACGAGAAATACCCATAAACGGGAGAAAGTTGAAAGTTTTCCCGGTGGAGTTTGTCCTAGAAAGGGTTTCAAAGAAAGGGGTAAAGGTTTAATCGCGTAAATAATAAAAGCCCTAATGACCGAATTTAGTGAAAGAGTGGTTTCATGGTTAGGCGTGGTCTTTTTGTTGGGAGGTTTCAGCCCTTTCATAAGGGACACCTTGAGGTTGTGAAAGACATCCTGAAAGAGGTTGACGAGCTTGTCATAGTTATTGGCAGCGCGCAATACAGCCACCGCATCGACAATCCTTTCACAACCGGCGAAAGAATAGTAATGATTCGAAGGGCTTTAGAGGAGGCTGGAATAGATTTAAGCTGCATATGGATTGTGCCCGTGCCAGACGTCCACATACACATGGTTTGGGTTTCAGCCGTTGAGGGCTACACGCCACGCTTCGATGTTGTTTATTCCAATGAGCCCTTAACACGGAGGCTTTTCATAGAAGCTGGCTACAAGGTTAAGTCAATACGCTTCCACAAGCGAAAGGTCTACTCTGCAACAGAGATAAGGGAAAGAATACTGAAAGACGGGAATTGGGAGGAGCTTGTCCCAAAAAATGTGGCTCAATTAATAAAAGAGATTGGCGGCGTCGAAAGGCTTAAAGACTTAACTAAGAGCGATAAAGTATAACCCTATCCCCAACCTTAACCTTAAACATTTCAGCAGCACTTCCTTGGTTTACTGATATCTCTAGAAAGTCGTGGCTGCCAATCAGCGCTAGCGGCTTTTTGGCTTCTACCTCGGCATAAGCCTTACAGAGCTTCAGCCTACAGGTGGTCTCTCCAATTTTTATGTTCAAACTTTCCCTTACTCCAAGACGCCCCAGCTCCCTCAACGCGAAGTTTGTAATGATGTTACCGAAACCGTCCACGTGGATGATTTCGCCAACCAATGTTGAGCCTTTTCTAACAATTTTTGCGAATCGTGGTTTCACAATACTGCGGATTTCCGGTCCAAACTCTGATGATGGAACGCCTTTTGATAGGTGGGCGGCTGCTGGAGCAAAAATATCTCTTCCATGGAAAGTTGTTGAAACCTTAGGAAGCATGTATTTGGGATTAGCTATTTCGTAAACATGCTTTATGCCCTGTTTCTCGGCTGCCAAGGCTAAGATGCCGTTGTCTGGTCCTATTAAAAAGCCGCTTCCTGTTTCTATCAGAATTGGTTCGCGTTTTGTCCCAACGCCCGGATCTACGACAGCCACATGTATTGTGCCTTTTAGGAAGTATGGCGCCGCGCTCGCTAAAATGTACGCGCCCATTCTTATATTGAACTTTTCTATCTGATGGCTTATGTCAACTATTCGCACAGAGGGATTTATGCCTAAAATAACTGCCTTAATCTCCGCCACGTAAGGGTCTGCAAGCCCAAAATCTGTCGTCAATGTTATGAACGGAGTCATTGCTACTTCACTGTATTCAGTCTTGTTGGTTAAATTTTGCGATATCGTACAATTTATTTATATGCAAGTTTCAAGCCAGCATTTTTCAAAAGTTACCATTTGTGAGGAGCGCGCTTGCGAAACTTCGAAAACATGAAAAAGCGAAGATTTACGATGATGGACACGCGAAGTTTGGCTTTAGTTATTAGCTTTTCAGCATTATACGCGGTTTTCTGCGTATTTCCAATATTCCAGATTATTGGTTTGCCCAGCAAAGCAATAACGGCGGCAGCTGTTATGGCACCAGTCATAGGCATGATTCTCGGACCCTATCTTGGAGCGTTCTCAACAATAGTTGGAGGAGCGATTGGATTGCTAACGGGATTCTTCTCCCACACGAGCCTTGTTGCTGGCGTCGCCGCCGCCCTCTGCGCAAGCTTCCTCTACAATGGTAAGCGGGATTTGTGCGCCCTAACCTATTTCTCGCTTCTGTTACTTTTCGGCTTCTGCCCCTTTGTAGGACCAGTATGGCTTTATCCGCCATTAACTTGGTTTCAAATTTTGGGCTTCATAATTCTAATTTCGCCATTACAGTCCTTTGCTATAAAAAATATGAAAAACACGAAGAGCGACAGTATACATGTCTTTAGCTTCTTCATAACATTTCTTGTCTCCACGTTAGCCGGGCAAATTGCCGGCTCATTTATGTTTGAATTATCCTTCTGGCCATTATTTACGGTGGACGTTAACGCTATAGGGACATACTGGCAAATTGTCACTTTCCTATACCCCATTGAAAGGGTAATTATAGCATTAGCTTCAGCTTTGATCGGCGCTGGACTACATAAAGCCTTAAAACTAGAAACACTGGACAAGGCGTCTTCATCATTTAAATTTCATTTTGGTTCATGAAAATGCATTGTTCGGGCAGTAAGGCCATATCCTTTGAGCCATAAACTCCATTGTCCAAACTTATGTGTGCTTCTTTGATTAAAACCGCTGGGACTTTTTCTGAAGTTTCGCCCATCAAAAGGTGGGCTGCTGACGCTAAATCGTCTGCTACCGCATGCAATGTGATAGCCAACTTTTTCCAGAAAATGTCCTTTTTGCCTCTGCAATCTTTTATTGGCTTGAAACCAGCGACGGCTAATGCTAAGCCGGTTGTGCCAAGCCTTAACGGTCTAAGGTTGCTGTCGACAATTAAAATTGCAACTTTTTTCCTAGTTCTGTGCATTATTTCTTCCCTAATGTTTTTTGCCCATTTCTCCGGGTTTTTCGGCCACAAAACGACAGCGCCTTTTGGGGCGTTTTTGTTGTCTATTCCAGCATTAGGCGTCAAAACTCCATCTTTCAGCGTTAATACAGCCTTTTTAACTCCTCCGTAGATTTTTTCTGCCTCTTGCATGATTAGTTCGGCTAGTTCTGGCGGTATGGCGAATTTGTTGGCAAGTTTTTTCGCTTCTTCAGAAGGTTTGATTTCTTTTAACTTCACGACGCGGTTTTCTGCATAGGCTATGATTTTGGATGCCAATGCTAAAATGTCACCATCATCGAATGTCAGTCCCTGTTTTTCCATCGACTTTAAGATGGTGTCAACTATGTTATCTCCTTGCTTTATAACATCCGTCTTGATTGGGAAAAGCTTCAAGGGCTTATCCTCCGTGAGAAACTGGAATGAAAACTACTTCGTCTCCGTCTTTAAGGACCGTTTCCAAGCCCCTTAACACGCTAATTTCACGGTCATTCACGATTATCAGGGTGTTTGGTCTCGGGTCGCCCAACTCTGGGTCGATTAGGGCTCTTTCTATTTTCGGGAATTCTTCGATGATTTGCTTTATGGCTTCTTTAAGTTGTACGCCTTCGTTTAATTCCATTGTTATTTTGCCCTTCTTGGTTATGTTGCGGAAACTGCCAATAAATCTGAAGTTTACCTTCATCTTTCACTTCACTTCTCTAAAGCGTTTATAGTGCTATGATGACGGAGACGTCGTTAACGTTTGTGCCCGTTGGACCTGTAAAGATTAGGTCGCCGAGCTGGAAAAAGAAGTTGTAGGAGTTGTTGTTTGCTAAGAATTCTTCAGCCTTAAGCCCTAGGGCTTCTGCTCTGGCTATGGTTTTTCCGTCGGCTATCGCTCCCGCAGCGTCTGTTGGTCCATCCACCCCATCAGTGCTTAATGAGGCTGTAACGACGCCTTCCAAGCCTCTGATTTTCAGCGAAGCAGCTAAGGCTATTTCTTGGTTTCTTCCGCCCTTGCCTTTTCCAGTAACAGTGACTGTTGTTTCGCCGCCAGCGACTATGCCAGCAGGCTTTTTAACAGGGTTGTCGGATGCCAAAATTTCTTGGGCTAGTGAAGCCAGCACTGTTCCAACGTGTCTCGCCTCGCCTTCGAGGAGCGATGTTAATAGAAGCGTATTTAACCCTTCAGATTTTAGGGTTTCACATGCTGCCATGCTTGCGGCTCTGTTGTTTCCGATGACAACGTTGAAAACTTTTTGGAAGGCTTCATCTCCAGCCTTTGGTGTTTCTGGGATAAGCCCCTTCTCCCCGCCCGTTAAGATTTTCCTTATTGATTTTGGAGCGTTATCCCACAAATTATATTTCTTCAAGACTTTTATGGCGTCGCTAAAGGTTGTTGAGTCTGGAACTGTTGGTCCAGAGGCGATGAAATCCAACGGGTCGCCCAAAACATCCGATAGAATGAGGTTCAGAATTGTTGCGGGGTAAGCCTTCCTCGCAAGCCATCCGCCTTTAAACTCTGAAATGTGTTTTCTAACGGTGTTTATCTCGTTTATTGTGGCGCCACACTTTAGCAGATCCTCTGTTATTTGCCTCTTGTCGGCTATCGTTATTTCGCCTCTCGGCATTGGCATTAAACTTGAACCACCGCCTGAAATTAGGCATATAATTAAGTCTTCTTCTCCAGCTTTTTCTGCTATTTCAAGCATCTTCCTCGTTCCCTCAACTCCAGATTCGTCGGGAATTGGGTGGCTTGCCCCGTGAAGCCTAATTATGCTTGTTTTATGCCTGTTCTCTTTTGGAACGTTGACTAGCCCACTTGTGATTTTGCCGCCCAAAATCTCCTCTAAGGCTTCAGCCATCGAACCGCTTGCCTTTCCCCCACCTATTACATATATGTTTTTGAACTTTTTAAGTTCAAAAACGCGCCCATCAACGTGGAGAATGGAGCCCTTAAGCTTAAGTTTCGATTTAATTATCGATTTCGGGTCTACAGCTTTTATGGCGGCTTCAAGGCTTTTTAGGGCAAGCTCTCTCGCTCTTCTATCAAGATTTGTCTCGCCGTTCTGGACTAATTGTTCCAAATTCTTAATAATCGCCATTTAAGGGCACCGTCGTCGCTTTTAAAGACGGGGAATCGTAAATGTAATAAGTTGAGTATTAATAAAGTGTTTTGCACTGCATGGTGGGCATTATGGCAAAGCCTAAAGTTTACGTAACCCGCGAACTTCCAGAAAGAGGCATGAAAATAATAAAGAAGCACTTCGACGCTGAAGTCTGGCCTGAGTATGGTCCACCGCCGAAGGCGGAAATAATAAGGAAGGCGAGGGATGTTGATGCCTTAGTCACGCTCTTGTCGGATAAGATTGACGCTGAGGTTTTTGGTGCTGCGCTAAAACTGAAAATTGTCGCCCAGATGGCTGTTGGCTTTGACAACATAGATGTTGCCGAAGCCACGAAAAGGGGCATATACGTAATAAACACTCCTGGCGTTTTAACAGAGACCACAGCGGATTTTGCTTGGGCTTTGTTAATGGCTATTGCAAGACGCGTTGTTGAGGCGGATAAATACGTGCGCACTGGACAGTGGAAGGTCAGCTGGCACCCAAGCATGCTTCTAGGCAGAGACATTTACGGTGCAACATTAGGCATTGTTGGAGCCGGTAGGATAGGAACGGCTGTTGCGCGAAGGGCGAAGGGCTTCAACATGAAAATTCTCTATTACGATGTCGTGCCCATGCCGCCGGAAATAGAGAAAGAGGTTGGCGCAAAACGTGTGGACTTAGACACGCTATTAAGAGAGTCTGACTTCGTAAGCATCCACGTGCCCTTAATGAAAGAAACCTACCACCTAATCAACGAGGAGAAGCTTAAGCTAATGAAGAGGACAGCTTACCTAATCAACAACTCCAGAGGACCCGTGGTGGATGAAAAAGCCTTATACAAGGCGTTGAAGGAAGGATGGATTGCAGGCGCAGCCCTAGACGTTTTTGAGCAGGAACCCACGCCGGCGGATAATCCTTTGCTTAAGCTCGACAACGTTGTTGTGGCGCCCCACATTTCAAGCGCTAGCTATGAAACCCGCTCAAAGATGGCTGAAATGGTTGCGGAAAATTTGGTCGCCTTCTTTGAGGGAAAAACTCCGCCGAACCTCGTTAACCCAGACGTTGTCAAAGTACGCCCATTATCCAAGCTCTTTTAACGTGCCTTTTTAGCCCCTTTTAACTGTAATGGTTAAATACTCTATTAATGCTACTTTCAATCCCCATCTTTCGGATGTTGGTGTTGCTGATGGTTTCCATATTTGCCGATAGAATGGCATCTCTCGGAACAGAAACAGCCTTTGAAGTGCTTGCCCGCGCAAAAGCCCTTGAAAGACGAGGCAAAGACATAATCCACTTGGAAATAGGCGAACCAGATTTTGACACGCCTAAAAACATTAAGGAGGCTGCTGTTAAGGCTCTTTATGCTGGCTACACCCACTATGTGCCCGCAGCTGGCATCCCAGAAGTGCGGGAAGCCATAGCCGAGTACATCTCAAAAACTAGGAAGATCCCAGTTAACCCAGAAGAGGTTGTTGTTACACCAGGAGCAAAACCCATCATGTTTTTCGCCATACTGGCATGTGTGGACCGCGGCGAGGAGGTCTTGTATCCAAATCCCGGCTTTCCAATTTACGAGTCTATGATAAACTTTGTTGGAGCCAAACCGGTGCCCATCCCCCTCAAGGAGGAGAATGATTTCAGGCTGGACCATGAGTATGTTAAGGCTAAGATAACCAAAAAAACTAAAATGATTATCTTGAACTCTCCTGAAAACCCAACTGGCGGCGTATTGACAAGGGAAGATTTGAAGGTTATAGCTGACTGCGTAGCCAACAAAGATGATGTTATAGTGCTTTCAGACGAGATTTACAGCAGAATAATCTATGAAGGAACCCACGAGAGTATTGCTTCGCTTCCAGGGATGAAGGAGAAAACTGTAATATTGGATGGCTTTTCGAAAACCTACGCCATGACAGGCTGGAGACTTGGCTACGGAGTTATGCGGAAAGACCTAGCTGAAAAAATCACGCAACTAATGATTAATTCGAACTCTTGCACATGTGCCTTCGTCCAAATGGCTGGAGTTGAAGCCCTGAAAGGTCCACAAGACTCTGTTGACAAAATGGTTGAAGAGTTTAGGAAAAGAAGAGAGGTCATAGTTTCAGGCTTAAACAACATTAAGGGCATAACATGTAGGAAGCCTAAAGGCGCCTTCTACGTCTTCCCAAACATAAAGGGCATAAGAAAGAAATCCAAGGAATTTTCAGATTACTTGCTCAACGAGGCTGGTGTGGCGGTTCTACCTGGTACTTCCTTCGGAAAGTACGGTGAGGGTTATCTGCGTATATCCTTTGCAAACTCTGTTGAAAATATTAAGAAGGCTTTAGACCGTATAAGCAAGGCTGTTGAAAAGCTGAAAAGTTAAGGGCTGAAAAGCCTTAATCTTCCACTTTTTCTCCTATCATTGTTTCAACGATTTCTGAGGCTAGCTGTATTAGGCTGTCTGCTTGCTTTACGGCTTTTTCCTCGTTAACCTCTTCTAGCTGTGCCATTTGCTGCATCATCCCCTCAATTTCCACTAAGCACCTCAAAACTGGGTCGTTTCCAAACTGCATTTTCTCAACAGCCTCTCTCACAACATTTTCTATGAAGGCTGGTTCTCCTAGACTGTAGTATATGGCGTTTCTAGCCTTTCTTATGGCTTCTAAAACCAGGCTTGGAGCCATGTAGGGCATTTTCTTTGCGGCTTCCAGTTCTGCTTTTGCCTCGCGTAAATATCTTAAAGCCCATCCACGCCTATATTGGTCTATCATAAGCTTACAGCCTTACTTGCCTTT
Organism: Bathyarchaeia archaeon; assembly: GCA_038870595.1. Lineage (GTDB taxonomy): Archaea > Thermoproteota > Bathyarchaeia > Bathyarchaeales > Bathycorpusculaceae > JAGTQI01. Next base: position 36,064 of record JAVZJU010000001.1, on the reverse strand, counting down.
TCTAAAATGGAAGGCTGTCTAATAAAGTTACTCACCTTCCTCTTGACTTTCGTTGGATGCTGGTGTTTCCATACCGGAATAAATGCGGGTTATGTATCCAGCAATCTGGTTTCGCACCCGCGTTGTTGTTCCTTGCAAAAGCATGGTGACAGTACGTTTGTTCTCTTCAAAGTTACTGGAAAACTTGTTGGGGAAACGCCTAATGAGTTCTTTGGCTATGCGTTTAATGTATTCTGTGCGAACTTTTCCCAAGCAGCTTCTCACCCATTAGCGTTTCACACTACGCCGGTTTAAAGTGAAACATTCATAACAAAAAGGCTAAATTTAAATTTACGCGTCGCTAACCCCTTTAATTTATCTTCACTCCGAAAAATTCCTCAAAATTCTTAACTATTTGGTCTGCAGCTTCCTCAACACTTATCCCTTTAATTTCAGCTATCGCACCGACAACTATTGGAATAAAGGCTGGTGTTGTCATTTTCCCGTTAAAGGGACCTTTAAAGTAGCGCACTGGGCCATCAGTTTCTGTTAAAAGATTTGTTAACGGTATCCTTTTTACGACTTCGCGTATACCGTTTGAGTAGGCTGCAGGTGGTCCTTCGCTGATGTAGTATCCTCTTTCAATGGCTTTTGGCAATGCACTTATGGGGTTGCTAAACCAGTGCAGAAGAACCTTTTTCAAGTTGTAGGATGGAAGCATGTCAACGATTTGCGCGGTGGTTCCGCGAGAGTGAATTATTGCTGGCAGGTTTAGTTTTTCAGCTAGGCGTAGCATTTCATCAAAAACCCTTAACTGTTTTTCCCATATTTTCTCGTGCTTGTAGTCTAAGCCAACTTCACCTATGGCTATTAGGGCTTTATTCCGCCTCTGCTTCATTGTAAGCTCCGTTATTTGTTGCAGTTCTTCTTCGGTTAGTGTGTTTACATTCCATGGGTGAATCCCCAAAGCGGCATAAACCATTCCGTCATGGCGTTTGGCAAGCTCGAGGCTTTTTATACTTGTCTCCAAGTTCATGGAGTTTGAAACTAGCGCCACCACGTTGGAGTTTTTTGCGTCTAAAATGATTTCTTCAATTTTCTCGGCATATTCCTCGTCTGATAGGTGAATGTGGGCGTCGGCAAACTTTAAGAGCTTCATAGGGATGCACTTTGAGCGTAAAACTACAAGCCTAGGCATTTTTATAATTTCCTCTCTTAAATAAAGAAGGTTTGATTTAAATGCCAAATTTTGGAAGATAGGATGCAATAAACGTTAAATATTGCTTTAAATAGAGAAAGAGGCTACGGAGGAGTCTTTATGGCAGATTTAGAGTTGGCAATTGCTCCCATGCACAGATTGTGTAAAAAGGCTGGAGCTGACCGTGTAAGCGAGGCAGCCGCAAGAGAGCTTGCAAAAGCCCTAGAAGAGATAGGGATAAAAATAGCCAAAGAAGCCCTAGACTTTGCAATGCACACTGGAAGAAAGACTATAAAAGCCGAAGACATCGAAATTGCCGCCAGAAAAGTTATGGGCAGATAACAAACGCTTCCCCTTCTTTCTTTTTAAATATGCCGTTACAGTTAGCAATGTATATAAGAAGCGAAACCGGAATCTATCCATAGCAAAACCATTTAAGGAGATGCCAATTAATGGGTGGGAAAAAGAAGCTCAGCTTGAAACAGATGGAACGCATGCAGACGCGGAAGGATGAGGAAGAGAAAAAGAAGAAGGAGAAAGAAAAAGCGGCAACCAAGGAAAAAAAGCCAGCTGGGATATTTGTACCAGATGTTAGGGGCGAAAAAATTCTCGACGAATTAAAGAAGATGCGGGTTTTAACGCCCTATACTGTGGCAACCCGTTTCAACATAAGAATAAGCGCGGCGAAAGATTTTCTTGAACAGCTTGAAGAAGACGGTTTGGTTCAGCTAATTTCCGGAAATCACGACATCAAGATATACAAGGCTGTAGACTAAACTATTTTGTGTAACGCGTCCGCTTATCTAAACTCTTACGGCTGGAATCTGTTTGGCTTATCCAAAAAGAGTATACACCACCAATGAAGTTAAGGAGGCCAAAAAACTTGTTAAGAGAGGCTATAGACACCGCCTAACAATCAATGGAAGCCCAGATTTTAAAAAAAAGGTTAGAGCCGCATTGGCGCTTGTTAAGACTGCGAGATACTATGACTTTTTGAGGTCGTATATCAAAAGTATAACCGAAATCGACGGTTTTACACAGCTTCGGGAGTCTGAAGCCTCTATTTGGGCGAATAAGTATGCGGTGGCAAATCCCGTTGACGCTGCAAGCCTCTTTGTGCAGAAGGCACACCACATGAAGGAGTATCTTGAAGGAAAGCTGTATTATGGCGGAGAAGCCGAAAGGCGTTCGGTGGAGAAACGTATAGAGTTTCTCGAGAAATTGAAAAAGAAGACACGCAAAAAAGATGTCAAAGAAGAATGTGAAAAGCTTTTGAAAAGTTGGAACGAAAGCGTATATCTATAATTTTTCAATTTTGATGGTTGTTCCACTTTTAACCTTGCTGAAAACTTCAAGATTTTTGGTGACCTTGCCTAAAACGTTGACTGGGCTGTATGGTTGGGACTCGCCGAAAAATATGCATAGGGCGCTTCCCATAGGCCAGAAAGCTATTGTGCCTTTTTCAACAGTGCTTTTCGCTTTTTCTTCGCCCATTTTCACCGGGATTTCGAAGTAGACTTCCTCTTTCCATAGGGCTGCTCTTCCCTCTATTGGTAGTTTTCGGACTATCATATCCACTGTTCTTGGGGCTAGGTGGCGGACAAGCTCGCCCTCGGCTTCGCCCAAGCCCTCAATGATGAATTTTATTTTTACTCTTGAGATTTCGCCCTCTTCAATTCCCATGCTTCTGCACTTTCCCAAGAAAGTCTTCTAAAATTTGTTCTAGGGACAATGGCCCCAGAACCTTGAGCTCGTATCTCACCCTCACCGTCGGCTTGTTAATTTCCATAACCCTTCTCAGGTCTACGGGCGTTCCGATAACCACAACGTCGCACGGCGTACGCACAATTGTTTCATTAAGCTCTTCAATCTGTTTTTCTCCATAGCCCAAGGCTGGCAGAACTGCTCCAAGGTGGGGGTACTTTTCATAAGCCTCTTTTATTGAGCCTACAGCGTATGGTCTTGGGTCGGCTAATTCGCTGGCTCCAAGCTGTTTTGCTACTATTGTTGCAGCACCGTAGGGCATGTTTCCATGAGTTAATGTTGGGCCGTCTTCGATTACAAGTGCCCGCTTGCCCTTAATCAGCCCTGAATTGTCAGCTGTTATCGGCGACGAAGCCTCAAGTATAATGGCATTGGGATTAACCTTCCTTATGTTCTCCTTAACGCTGTTAACGTTTCTGGGGTCTGCCGTGTCAACCTTGTTTATTACCACCACATTTGCCATTCTAAGGTTGGCTTCCCCGGGATGATATGTGACTTCGTGTCCTGCCCTGTGGGGGTCTGCCACAACTATGTGGAGGTCTGGCTTGTAGAAGGGTATGTCGTTGTTTCCCCCATCCCAAACGATGATGTCAGCCTCTTTTTCCGCCTTCCTTAAAATTTTTTCATAGTCAACTCCAGCGTATACAACCACGCCATTATCTATGTGGGGTTCGTATTCCTCTCTTTCCTCAATGGTGCACTCGTATCGGTCAAGGTCCTCGTATGAGGCAAAACGTTGGCAGACTTGCTTGCGCAAGTCGCCGTAGGGCATTGGATGCCTGATAACCACCACGTTTAAGCCTTTGCCCTTCAAGATTTTAGCCACTTGCCGTGAAGTTTGACTTTTTCCAGAACCAGTTCTCACAGCGCCCACGGAAATTACTGGAACCTTAGCCTTAAGCATTGTTGTCTTAGGTCCCATAAGTCTGAAGTCTGCGCCGCTTGCCAGCGCTATTGACGCCTTGTGCATGACGTATTCGTGAGAGACGTCACTGTAAGCAAAAACAACCTGGTCAACGTCAAAGTCCTTTATCAGTCTTGCAAGTTCCTCTTCTGGATAAATTGGTATGCCCTTCGGGTAATTTTTTCCAGCCAGTTCTGGCGGGTATACCCTTCCCTCTATGCCTGGAATTTGGGTGGCTGTGAAAGCCACAACTTCATAGGCATCGTTATCCCTAAAATAAACATTGAAATTATGAAAGTCCCTTCCAGCTGCGCCCATTATAATAACTCTTGTCTTTGTCATAAGGCGGGTTCCCCGCAAAACCACCAAATTCGGTGAAGGCACTATACTAGCCAGCATAAATATAAAAACCTAGCTGTCTCAACCTCGCCTAACCAGACGAGAAACAGCCTCACCTATAAAATCTATCTGCTCTGCAGTGACGCCCGGATGAACTGGCAAGGAAAGCACCTGCTCTGAGGCTTTCTCCGTTTCTGGAAGCTTCACTCTTCCAAATTTACGGTAGTATGGCATTAGGTGGATGGGCCACGGATAGTAGACTTCTGCGCCTATGCCCTCCTTCCTTAACTTTTCAACAATGGTGTCTCGCTTTGCTCTGTCCGCGTCTTTAACTCTTACAGTGTAGAGGTACCAACTGTTTCTGCAGCCTTTAGGTTCACATGGCAGCTGAAGATTTTTAACGCCACAAAGTTTTGCTGCAAGCCTCTCGGCGTTTGCCCTTCGCTTAGCTAGAAAACTGGGCAGTTTTTTAAGCTGTGCGATGCCTATTGCCGCTTCGATTTCTGGCATGCGGTAATTGTGCCCCAAAAGAATGGACCTGTACTTTTCTTTCTCTCCGTGGCTCCTAATAAACCTCAAAGTTTCGGCAACCTCATCATCGTTTGTGGTTATCATGCCGCCTTCGCCTGTTGTCATGTTTTTGCTCGCATAAAAACTCCAGCATGCAACGTCTGCGTATGTACCCACTGGTTTTCCTTTGTAAACTGCGCCATGAGCTTGGGCTGCATCCTCAATAACCTTCAACCCATGTTTGTCGGCTATCTCCCTTACTGGTTTTAGGTCTGCTGGCGAACCATAGAGGTCTACAGCAATCACTGCCTTAGTCTTCTTTGTCAGTGACTTTTCAATGGCTTCTGGCGAAATATTGTAGGTTTCCGGGTCTATGTCTACAAAAACTGGTTTCGCCCCAGCTATCACAACGGTTTCGGCTGTTGCCACAAAAGTGAAGCTTGGCAAAATCACCTCGTCGCCCCGTTTTACGCCAGCCCCAACAACAGCCATGTGCAAGGCTGCTGTTCCACTGTTTACGGCTATGGCGTGTTTTGCCTCAACAAACCTTGCAAACTCCTCCTCAAAGCGTTTAACCGCTGGTCCAGCGCCAAGTGCATGGGTTAGGATGCCGCTTTTCAAAATCTTTACAACAGCCTCAACTTCCTCTTCTCCAATTTGTGGCGCGTTTATGGGTATCATGGCTTTGCCTCTGCTACTATGCAGTTTCCCGAAAATATAAAAGTAACACTGTAAAAGCAAAGGCAGAAAGCCCATTTTTATCAGCGACTAACAGAATTACATCCCATGTTTAGGTTTTGTGCGGCAAATGAGTATCTCCGCTTGTTATAGACAGTTGCCTGTTTAAGAACTTGCTCATTATGATTATGTCTTTCTTTCCTTCATCTTGGCGGAGAAAACCTTCTTGAACGAAGTTAAGGCGCGCATAAAATTCAATTGCGTTATGGTTGTCTGCAAAAACTTCAAGCCTTGCCTTGTGACATCCTCTCTTCCTGAAACTATCTAATGTTTCGCCTATAAGCCTCTTCCCCACACCCTTTCTACGATAACGTGGTTTTACATAGATTCCTAAAATATGACCTACCCCTCTTCTCGCACGAGAATCAGCATAACCTGCAATTTCATCTCCAATCTGATAAACCAGAAGCAGATAGCCTTCTGGTGGATTTTCAAATGCAAAATTTTTAAACTCTTCGACTGAAAGAACTATGGGATGGAAAACTCCCTCATCGGCAGCTGATCTTATCATGTCGACAATGAAAGGCACATCTTCGATGCGAGCTTCTCTAATCATATTATAAGCCATTTTTAACGAAGCGAAAATAAGTATTAAAAATAATTAAGATTTTCCTTTCAATAATTAGAAATGATATGATGCGCCTTGTAAATCTGTCATATTTGTGGCTGAGAAGGCTTTGCAAATATCATACCCTCCCTCTATAGTTTTTCGCATTATTACGGAAAGTGTTGGCAAGGCGAACAAAGAGTTTAAGGATTATGGTTGTTTGCGTTAAGGTTTTTGATTCTGTTTATGAATTCCTCTCTTTCCTTCTCCACTTCCTCTATTCTCTGTTTTAGGAATTCAAGTTCTTCGGAGATTTCCTCAAGCCAGCCCTTTATGACTTTTCGGCTTTGTTCTGGCGTCATTTCTGCGAGATATTTTGATATGTCTTGTGGTTTACGCCTTTCCAGAGAGTTTAGTGGATAATTGATTTTGGGAGGTTTTAGGAAGGGGAAAAAGTGTCTTGTGGTTTTTGGTTCCATGAGTTTTCCGCTTAGGGCTGCCGTGACCACTTGCTCGGCTGTTATTGGCGGGTTTGAATTCCCAACGTATCGGTGGATGCGTCTCCCACCAATACGAATTTGGGGATTTCGGGAAACGTTAACGAGCAAAACTGGTATTTTAGTGTAGCCCAAACTTTTTAGTGCAAGCCAACGATGCATCCCATCAAGTATAACATTTGTCTTTTCATCGGCAATTATTGGATATTTTAGAACGTCATCCTTTAGAATCTCCTTTTTCAACATCTCCAAATACAATGGGGAGCCTTTCTCATGGGGCTTTAGAATATCAATTGACAAAATAACCACTTTAAACTTCTCTCTCCCCTCAGTTTTGGTTGCGGTTGTCACCTTAGCTGCCTCGCTTATGCCGTTTACAGGGTTATTTAACAATTGTCGGAACCTCGATTTTTTCCGGCTCGTAATCCACAAGTTTGCCAACCAAGAACTGTTCGTAGGCTCCCAAATCCAATAGTCCATGTCCGCTGTAGTTCATGGCAATAACCTTCTTTTCGCCTGTTTTCCTGCATTGTAAGGCCTCGTCTACGACGAATTTTAGGCTGTGGGCTGTCTCAGGCGCGATGATTAGTCCCTCTGTTTGAGCTAGTATTTGGGCGGCTTGGAAAACTTCGGTCTGATGGTAAGCGACTGAGCGCATGTACCCTTTATGGATAAGGTAAGATATTGAAGGCGCCATTCCGTGATACCTCAAACCTCCAGCGTGGATTGGCGGACAAACATAGCCATGCCCTATCGTGAGCATTTTGAGCAGTGGCGTCAATTGGGCTGTGTCTCCAAAGTCGTATGTGTAAACTCCCTTGGTTGTGTGTGGAACAGCCTTGGACTCGCAAGCCACAAACTCGGTTTCCGTTTTGCCCTTAAGCTTGTCCATCATGAATGGGTAGCAGAAACCAGCATAGTTTGAGCCTCCGCCAATACATCCACAGATAACATCCGGGTACTCGCCAATAATCTCAAACTGCTTTTTTGCTTCCAAGCCTATAATGGTCTGGTGCAACAGCACATGGTTTAAAACTGAACCTAAAGAGTACCTTGTATCCTCATGTGTAATCGTGTCCTCAAGTGCCTCGCTTATAGCAATGCCTAAGGTTCCCGGATGGTTTGGGTTCTCCTTTAAGAGTTTTCTGCCAAAGTTTGTCTGGTCGCTTGGCGATGGAAACATTTCAGCACCATACAACTGCGCTATGGTTCTTCTTCCAGGCTTCTGCTGGTAGCTGACGCGAACCATGTATATGCGGCACTTTAAATCGAAAAGTGTGCATGCAAAGGCTAGGGCTGTGCCCCACTGTCCAGCACCAGTTTCTGTCACAAGCCTCCTTATGCCTTGTTCCTTGTTGTAGTAGGCTTGGGCTATGGCAGTGTTGGTTTTGTGGCTTCCAGTGGGACTGAAATTCTCGCATTTAAAGTAGATTTTCGCCGGAGTTTTCAGAAACCTTTCAAGCCTTATGGCTCTATAAAGCGGCGTTGGGCGGGGCAGTCGCAAATAGGCGTCTAAAACCTCCTCTGGAATCTTTATGAAACGCTCTGTGGAAACCTCTTGCCTAATCAGTTCTTTTGCAAATATTCTCTCCAAAAGTTTTGGGTCTATGGGTTTTAGGGTTGTAGGGTCCAATGGTGGCGGGAGCGGCTCTGGCAAGTCCGCTTGGATGTTGTACCATGCGGTTGGTATTTCGTCCGCGTCTAGAACTGTGAAGTGTCCGCTTTTTTGAACTTTAAATCCCATTCTAATACATCTCCGTACATTTTAGTACATTTAAGCACATAATGGCACACTGAACATATTTATACTTTATTGCACAAAAAAGTACATTAGGCAAACAGAAACATGTGGAACACAATAAAGAAGCACTTTGAAAACTATCCGGAACGCCTAAAAGTAGCTAGAATCCTCGTAGAAAACGGACTGTGTGTGAAAAATGGGAGAATATACTTGAACGAGATAGAGATTCCGCCAACTCGCATAGCAAGAGTGGCGGGCGTAGACAGAAGAACGGTAAACGAAACAATAAACACTATAAGGGCGAACCGCGAGCTACGCCTAATATTCGAAGGCTTAAGGTCGGCTGGGCATTCCCTAAAAGAAATAGCTAAACACTTGGAGCTCGGCGTTGTGGAAATAACCCCAGTGGACGCCAGAATACCGGGTATATTGGCGAACTCAGCCATGATACTGGCAAAAAAAGGTTTAAGCATAAGACAAGCGATAGTGGACGACCCGGAATTGTCGCCGGAGCCAAAGTTAACACTAATAGCTGAGAAGAAAATTCCAGGAGAGCTTATCCCAGAATTCTTAAAAGTTAAAGGCGTGGCAAAAGTCTCCATCTACTAACAAAACTCTTAATACGCTTAAGCTGCCCCTAAATTCCAAAGGCAATGAAAAGTTTTGAATGGTGTTGAGATGAATATTAAAAATGAGACAAGAGCCTTTCTGCAAGGAAGCGAAGCATGTGTAGAGGCCGCATTAATTGCTGGTTGCAGGTTTTTCGCTGGTTACCCTATTTCACCAGCTAATGAAATTGCCGAGCATATGGCGGCGCGTCTTCCAAAGGTCGGCGGCATGTTCCTCCAAATGGAGGATGAGCTAGCCTCAATAGGGGCTGTTGTCGGCGCAAGCTGGTGTGGTGTTAAAGCTATGACGGCCACTTCTGGTCCAGGATTCAGTTTAATGCAGGAAACCATCGGATGGGCTTTCATGACCGAAACGCCGTGCGTCATTGTTGATGTTCAGAGGGTTGGTCCTGGCACTGGACAAGCGACTAAGTGTGCACAAGGCGATGTTATGCAGGCGCGCTGGGGAACACATGGCGATTACACGGCTGTTTCACTTTGCCCAAACTCTGTCCAAGAAGTTTTTGAACTTACTATTAGAGCGTTTAACCTTGCAGAAAAATATCGCACACCAGTCACCATCTTAACAGACGAAACCACAGTTCATCTTCGAGAGCACTTGGTTATTCCGCCTTTAGAAAGTATAGAGATTATAAACCGCAAAAAGCCAAAGGCTGGAGAGCAAGTCTTCTTCGGCTTGGAAAGCGTGGCGCCCATGCCTTCCATAGGCGAGGGCTTTAATGTGGCTGTCACCGGCTCAACCCACGACGAGCGGGGGGTTAGGTTCACCGCCGATCCAGCGGTGCATAGGCGGGTGATAGAGGCTATTAACAACAAGATAAGGAAAAATGCAGACGACATTGTGGAGGTGGAAAGCAACAATATTGAAGACTGCAAAGTGGGCATAGTGGCCTACGGCATCGCTTCGCGGGCAATTTACGAGGCTGTTGAGGAAGCGAAAAAAAGAGGCGTAAAAGTTGGCTACGTCCGCTTGAAAACCCTTTGGCCTTTTCCAGAAAAACCAGTGCGAAGGCTTGCGGAAAATGCTGAAAAAATAATTGTGCCAGAGATGAACCTTGGGCAAATGGTCAACGAAGTTAAGAGGGTTGCCAGCTGCACAAAGGTTGTTTCACTCAACAAGATAGGCGGAGGCGAACTAATCACCCCAGAGGAGATTTTAGAGGAGATTTTGAAGGAGGCGCAATGAAAGATGGGTGAAAGGACATTCTCGCCTACCAACTACTTGAGGCCGGGGTTACGTTTTCCCTTCTGTCCAGGCTGCGGGTTATACGCCCTCAGCGACGCCTTTCTAAGGGCTGTTTTTGAGCTTGGCTATGACGATTTTAGAAAGTTCTGTTTCGTCAGCGGGATTGGCTGCTCTTCATGGATACCTTCACCATATTATTTGGCGGATTCCGTCCACACGCTGCATGGGAGAAGCATACCAGTGGCCACAAGCATAAAACTTCTGAAGCCAGAACTCCACGTTGTCGTTTTCGGTGGAGACGGGGACATCGTCGGAATTGGTATGGGCCACTTCATACATGCTGCAAGAAGAAACACTGATATTCTCGTTATAATGGGCAACAACATGATTTATGGAATGACCGGCGGCCAAGTAGCCCCTACAACGCCTTTAAAGACGAGGACAACCACGACCCCTTATGGAAGTTTTGAGCACCCATTGGATGCCGCTAGACTTGCGGCTATGGCTGGAGCCAATTACGTGGCAAGGTGGACAACCGCCCACTCCAAAGAGCTTAAGGAATGCTTTAAAAAGGCGCTTCAAATGGACGGCTTCAGATTTGTCGAGGTTGTTACCCAATGTCCAACAGCCTATGGCAGAAGGGCTGGATTCAAAGACATTGGGGAAATGCTGAGGTGGTTTAGAGAGAACTCTGTTCCGGTGGCGGAGGCGGGAAAAATAGGCGAAGAGGAGCTTGAAGGTAAAATTGTTATTGGTGAGTTCATCCATAGGAGAAGGCTGACCCTTGTGGAAAGTGTTTATGTGGTTTTAAAGGAGGCGCAGAAAAATGTCTAAAAGAATTGAAGTTATAATTGGCGGTCATGGCGGTCAAGGCGTTGTTTTAGCTGGGCAAATTTTAGGCAAGGCAGCTGCTTTTGAAGGGAAAAATGTTGTGCAGACGCAAAGTTATGGTGCAGAAGCTCGTGGAAGCCTAGCCAAAAGCGAAGTAATAATTTCAAACAGCCGAATAGGCTTTCCAGCGGTCAGAAAGTGCGATGTGCTTGTGGCTATGAATCAAGAGTCTCTAGATAAGTACTTGCCCCTTTTGAAGGATGATGGTACACTAATAGTTGACAGCAGTGTTGAAAAAATCCCGGAGGTGAAAGCCAAAGCCTTCAAGGTGCCAGCCGTTGAAACAGCCAAAAAAGCTTTTGGAGAAAGCCTATTCGCCAACATGGTTATCCTCGGGGCACTGGTGAAAATGACACAAGTCGTCAGCGTGGAATCCATGGAAAGGAGCATAAGGGAAAGTGTTTCAGAGAAAACTTTAGAGACGAATTTAAACGCTTTTAGGAAGGGCTTGCAGCTCGTCTAGTGCCTAGAAGAGTTTGCCAAACCTTTCAGACAAGTTTTATATGCCTTTAACTGTTTAGGTTAGGCTTAAAAGGTGAATGTTATGGTGGATTTCAGCTTCACCGAGGAACAAGAACTTTTCCGCAAGGCAGTCCGCGAATGGTGCCAAAAAGAACTGACGCTGGAGAAGGTTAGGGAGATGGACAGCAAAGGCGAAATTCCAAGGGAAATAATCAAGGGGTTGGCTGATTTAGGATTGCTGCTTATGACCGTGCCAGAAGAGCATGGCGGGGCAGGCGCCGACTGGGTTACGGCTTGCATTGCGGCTGAAGAGTTGGGCTATGCTGACATCAGCATTGCTGTGCCAGTGCTTTTCCTTGTTGAGGCTTCATGGGGCTTTGTAACCAACAAGTACTGCACAGAACAAGTCCGAGAAGAAGCGATAAGGAGGGCTGCTAGGGGCGAAGCCTTCATAGGCATAGCCTCAACAGAAGCGGGCGGAGGCTCAGATGTTGCAGCAATAAAGTCAACAGGCACAAAAGACGGAGACCATTGGATTTTGAACGGGGAGAAAACCTACATAAGCGGAACAGAAGAGGCAAAAAAATTGGGCGGAGGACACTTTACACTGGTTAGAACGTCGCCGCCGCCTCCGGGAGCATCCCACCGGGGCATGACAGCCTTCTATCTGCCAATAAATGCGCCAGGCGTGGAGGTTGGCAAACGCTTCGAGGAGATGGGGCGCATGGCAATTTCAACAGGAAGCATAGTCATGGACAATGTTAGGCTTTCAGACGCCTACCGCATAGGTGAAGAAGGAAGAGGCTTCTATCTAACAATGGAAGGCTTTGATAATGCAAGGCTCCTGATAGGCGCCACATGTTTGGGGGCTGCCCAAAGAGCCTTAGAGCTTGGAATGGAATATATTAAGGAGCGGAAAGCCTTTGGAAACCCAATAGGCAAGTATGAGGGCATCCAGTTTGACTTGGCAGACATGTGGGCTGAGCTTGAGGCTTTAAGGTCTCTCGTTTACCGCACGGCTTGGATGAACGATGAAAAATATAAGCGGGGACGCTTCACACCACTAGAAGTCACAAAATATATTTCGGCGGTTAAGCTGAGGGTTCCGCCCTTCGCCTTCAAAGTTTTTGAGCATGTACTACTATGGATGGGAGCTTGGGGCTACACAAAAGACTGCCCACTGGAAATGGGGCTGCGGGGCATAATGTCCTACTACATTGGGGCTGAGGGCGCCATGAACATCCAAAGAATAATCATAGCCAGAGAACTACTTGGTAGGGACTACATACCATACAAATGACCCTTTTTTCATATCACTAGATTAAGGCTGCCTTTGATGAACTATGAAATAAAATGCACTGTTTGCGGACAAGAATCTCCAAGCCTAATAGACTATAAGTGCCGAAAATGCGGAAACCCACTGGATGTAAAGCTTAACATTTCTTTTAACATGGGAGACATACAAGCAGACATTTATGGCGTTTGGCGTTATGCAAAATTCTTCCCCTACGTGAAAACCTCCGAAATTATCACTCTTGGTGAGGGCTGGACGCCGCTGGTTAGATTTTCAGAAAACCTCTACTTCAAGCTTGAAAATCTAAACCCGACGGGCTCTTTTAAGGATAGGGGCTCAACAGTGCTGATATCCGCAGTTCACAAGCATGTTAAAGACTGCGGAGGCTACATTGCCGAGGACTCTTCTGGAAATGCCGGAGCATCAATAGCGGCTTATGCTGCACGTGCGGGAATAAAAGCCAAAATATATGTGCCAGAGAACGTTTCTGGACCGAAATTCAACCAAATAATGTTTTATGGTGCAGATGTCGCCAAAGTTGCTGGTTCGAGAAGCCGTGTGGCTGATGAAGCCCAAAAGCCGGAAGCTGGAAAGTTTTATGTTGGGCACATTTTGCATCCCCTCTTCCGCGATGGAATAAGAAGTTTGGCATACGAAATAGCCGAACAGCTAAGGTGGGAGCCTCCTGAAAGGGTTTACCTTCCGGTCTCGGCTGGAACACTGCTTCTAGGCGTTATAAACGGTTTTAGACATTTGGAAGAAGCTGGCACAATCAAGGATATGCCAAAAATTGTGGCTTGTCAGACAAGGCAAGTCTCACCCTTATACCACTGCCTTAAAGGCTTGCCCTACCAACCTCCCAAAAAGATAGACTCGATTGCAGACGCGCTTGTAAGCACAAACCCTCCACTTTTGGGGCTTATGGTTAAAAGTTTAAGGGAGGTTGACGGCGACGCCATAATGGTTGAAGAGGAAGAAATCTATCAAGCTTTCAGAGAATTAGCTAGAATGGGATTCTTTGTGGAGCCAAGCTCAGCCGTGGCTTATGCAGCCTACCAAAAACAACTAAAGAAAGAGGCAAAGACCCGAAAAGAGAAAACAGTAATAATCCTAACTGGAACGGGACTAAAAACATCCATAAACCAAACTAAAACATCAGCCTATACGAGAGATTATCGCAAAAATGATGGATAAGTTTGCACGTGATAGGGCTATTCCGAGATTTTATGAAGTAGGAGTTCTTGGTACTCCGGGTTTACTTTTCCGTATTTTTCTTTGAGCATTGTGCTGATTTTATGCCAATCTTGGACCATTTTCGACCATAACTCACTGGTCATTAACTGTTTTGTTACGTATTCTTTTAATGGTTTTTCCCGTTTGATTGCTTTTTGGCGCCAGTCGAAGCTTATGAGCCCTGCGCGTTTCAAGAATTGGATTATGTGGCCTACTTGGTGGCGGTCGAATGGGTATCCCATGCTTCTTTCTAAGTCTTCTAGGAGGGAGTCAACTGTTATTTCGTCTTCTGGGCGTAGACAGACGGTAGCTATAACATTTTGGATGAGCTTTGTAGTCTTGGTGGGGTATATGCCAATCTTTTTGGGCGGGATAAGGGTTTGTTCTAAGCGGTAGCCATACCTTCTATAAAACCAGCTTTTGATGATTTCGGCTAGTGCTACATAGGCACCGAGGATTGCAGCCAAGGCTGCGAAGAAGGCTGCAGGAGGCTTTACAAATCTGAAAATTGCTCCTAATGGCGTGTATGGAAGTATCAACGCGAATGCTATTATTGCTATGCTGCTGAGGAGTAATAATCGACTCGGTTTGCTTTTCCAGAAGGGTGACTTCTTTGTTCTAACGGCAAAGATTACAAGAGTTTGCGATATTAGGGATTCGATGAACCAAGCCGTTTGGAACAGCGGTTCAGAAGCGCTAAAGATAAAAAGCATTATAAAGAATGTTAGGAAGTCAAAGAGGGAGCTGACAGGCCCAAGGCACACCATGAACCGTCTAATGAATTGCATGTCCCATCTTTTGGGTTTTTCAACATATTCTTGGTCAACTTCGTCTGTGGGTATTGTTGACTGGGAAAAGTCATAAAGTAGGTTGTTGAGCAATATTTGTGTGGGTAACATCGGTAAGAAAGGCAGAAACAATGAAGCCCCGGCTACGCTGAACATGTTTCCAAAGTTTGAGCTCACACCCATCATAATATACTTCATGGTGTTACCGAAGGTTTTTCTGCCCTCTAAAACTCCATCATGAAGCACTGTCAAATCGTTCTGCAAAAGAATTATATCCGCAGATTCCTTGGCAATGTCGACAGCGTTTTCCACAGATACGCCAACATCCGCCGTTTTCAGCGAAGGCGCATCGTTTATTCCATCCCCCAAGAATCCAACAACGTGCCCATTGTTTTTTAAAGCGTTTATTATTCTGTCTTTCTGGGCTGGTGTAACTCTGCAGAAAACGTTGGCCTCTTCGACTACTCTTGCAAGGGCGTCGTCATGCATTTGAGCAATTTCGCTTCCCGTGACAACCCCTTTTATGTCGAAGCCTAAGTGCTCGCAAACCTTCCTTGTTACCAGTTCATTGTCGCCTGTGAGAATTTTTAACTCTATGCTGGCATTCTTTAGAAGCTGTAAGGCTTCTCTCGCAGTTTCTTTCGGCGGGTCGAGGAAAGCTATGAAGCCTAAAAACACCATTTCCGTTTCGTCGCCTGCTGTGTAAACGGGCTTGTCCTCTCTTAAACGCTTGTAGGCTACTGCTAGGATCCTGTAGCCCTCAGCGCTGAGCTCAACATATTTTTCCTCTATATTTCGGCGCACTTCGTCTGTTATGTCGGCTATAACTTCTCCAACTTCGTAAAAAGAGCAGACCTTAGCAACTTCTTCAGGAGCACCCTTAGTGATCATGAACCGTTGATTCTGATATTCAACAACGATGGAGAGGCGTTTACGAACAAAATCAAAGGGGACCTCATCAACTTTCCTATAATCCTTAACATCCACGTCCTTAAACCTTAGTATGGCCTCGTCTAAGGGGCTTTTAAGCCCAGTCTGATGATAGCTGTTAAGGTAGGAGCAGAGCAGAACCTTATCGCTTTCGTTGCCGTAGAGGTCCACGTGTAGGACAAGCGTTATCCTGTTTTCAGTCAAAGTTCCAGTTTTGTCCGTGCATAGAACGTCCATGCTTCCAAAATTTTGTATGGCTGCTAGGCGTTTCACGATGATGCCCTTCTTAGCCATCAACACCGCTCCCTTGGAGAGGTTCACCGAGATGATCATTGGCAGGAGCTCCGGCGTCAAGCCCACAGCCAAAGCTACAGCGAAAAGAAGTGAATCAAGAACGCTTCGCATGTAAAGCGCGTTAATGAAGAACACAAATATGACAAGCAGAAAAGTTACCTGCATTATCATGTAACCAAAACTACGGATACCCCTCTGGAACTCCGTTTCAGGCTCCCTTTCCACAAGCCTCTTCGCAATTTTTCCATACTCTGTATGGCTGCCGGTTTTCACGACAACGGCGGTTGCCGTTCCGCTGACAACAGAAGTGCCCATAAAAAGATAGTTGCTCCACTCCGTTATTGACGGATCATAAGATTTCAATGGTAAGCTGGCCTTCTCAACGGGGAAAGATTCACCAGTCAATGCAGACTGGTTCACGAACAAGTCTTTTGCACTTATGACTCGGGCGTCTGCAGGCACAATGTCGCCTGCTGAAAGATATATTATGTCTCCGGGGACAATCTCTGCGAGCCTAACCTCACTTTTGATGCCATCCCTCAAAACAGTGGCTGTTGTCGCCACCCTCTGCTTCAACATTTCAGCCGCCATTTCAGCCTTAGACTCCTGATAAAAATCCAAGACTACGCTGAACGTCACTATAACAAATATAATAGCCGTGTTCGCAACCTCTCCAAAAAAGCCTGAAATCATCCCAGCGATAAGAAGAATTATTATCAACGGACTTTTGAAATGAGAGAGAAAATTAATGACGGTTGCCCGTTTCTTCCTCCTAGCAAGCTCGTTATAGCCAAAAACTTCAAGACGCCTTTTCACTTCCTCGGAGGAAAGCCCGTCCATTGAGGACTTCAAACGTGAAAAGATCTCTTCAACAGGCAAAGTTAAAGCTTCTTCAGCGCTCGGCAGAGCCCAGCCTAAACCTTCGTTGGCACTTGACCCCTTTAAATCCTGAATTACCATCGACTCCACCATCCATTTCTCGTCAAACAGCCTCCGAAGCTGGGCTCCTCCATTTTACAAACACGCCATTCCATAAAATTCTTTCCACAAATTAACACTAACAACAATTTCTGTTGGGAGACATTAACAGGAATTGCTGTGAGTGTTGTAATAGAAGTTTTGGTTAGGTGTGTTTTGTTTTAGAAACGTGGTTAGTTGGGCGTAGCTGAGGAAAAATTTATATTGTAATGCTGTTTCTCATTGTGACGCATTAGGGGGTTGTTTGATTTGTCATCACCCGCATCAGCTGGAGTCCCGGTTCTCATATTAAAGGAAGGCTCAAGCCGTTCGAGGGGTAGGGAAGCCCAACACACAAATATTATGGCGGCTCGCATAATAGCCGAATCAGTGAAGAGCTCCCTCGGGCCGAAAGGCATGGATAAAATGCTTGTAGACAGTTTTGGCGACGTCACAATAACCAGCGACGGCCGCACAATTTTGGATGAGATGGATGTTCAGCACCCAGCTGCCAAAATGATGGTGGAAGTGGCTAAAACACAGGACAATGAGGCTGGAGATGGAACAACAACAGCCGTTATTTTAGCCGGAGAATTGCTGGCGAAGGCTGAGGAGCTTATTGGCAAGAACATTCACCCAACAATTATAATTGATGGTTATAAGAAAGCCTTGGATAAGTCCCTTGAAGTTTTGGAGGAAATAGCCATTCCCGTCGACCTAAAATCTCAAGAGTATTTGCGGAAGGCTGCCATGACTTCTATGGCGAGTAAGCTTGTCGCCGAGCATAGGGAGTACCTCGCCGATTTGGCTGTTAAGGCAATTCTGCAAGTTGCTGAAAGGGAAGGCAAAAAATACAAGGCGGATGTGGACGACGTCAAGGTTGAGAAGAAGCCAGGCGAATCCGTTAGGGACACAATGCTCATAAACGGCATAGTCTTAGACAAGGAAGTCGTCCATTCCGGCATGCCTAAACGTGTGGAAAACGCAAAAATCGCCTTGCTCGACTGCCCATTGGAAATTGAGAAGACGGAGTTTGATGCAAAAATCAACATTGAAAGCCCAGAGCAGATGGACGCCTTTCTAAGGCAAGAGGAAGCCATGCTAAAGGACATGGTGGAAAAGCTCGCCGCAGTAGGCGCCAATGTTGTGCTCTGCCAGAAGGGCATAGATGACATGGCGCAGCACTTCCTAGCCAGAAAAGGCATCTTAGCGGTGCGCCGCATCAAGAAGTCGGATATGGAGAAGCTTGCAAAAGCCACCGGAGGCAAAATAATAACCAATCTAGATGACGTGAGCCCCGCGGACTTGGGCTATGCAAGCCTTGTGGAAGAGCGTAAAATCGGCGACGACAAAATGACCTTCGTTGAAGGATGCAAACATCCACGGGCAGTCACCATCCTCATAAGAGGAGCAACAGAACGCATAGTAGAAGAAGCTGAACGCTCAGTGCATGACGCCCTATGCGTTGTCCGAGACATAGTCGAAGAACCAAAAGTTTTAGCTGGAGGAGGCGCCCCAGAACTAGAAATAGCCAAAGCCCTAAAGAAGTACGCCGAAACCCTCCCTGGAAGAGAGCAATTGGCCGTTAAAAGTTTCGCAGAAGCCTTGGAGGCTATACCGACAACGCTGACTGAGAACGCCGGTTTAGACCCAATAGACATACTCTCAGAGCTTAGGGCGAAACATGAGAAGGGCGAAACATGGGCTGGAATTGAAGTGCACTCTGGAAAGGTTCAAGACATGCGGGAAGCCGGAGTCTTCGAACCTATATCCGTCAAAAAGCAAGTGGTTAAGTCTGCAACTGAAGCCGCCTCGATGATTCTGAAAATCGATGACGTTATAGCCGCTGGAAAGGCTAAAACTCCCCCAATGCCGCCTAAGGGTCCACCTGAAGGCGAATATTAGGGGCGCTGGGGAGTTAGAACACGTCTGGAAAAGAGAAGAAAATCTTGATTGGTCCTCCGAGGCTTACCCGCTTCGAGAAAGCCAGAGTAGTCGGCGCAAGAGCCCTCCAAATATCCATGGGCGCTCCAATTCTCGTTGATGTTTCCGAAGGCTACTCAAGCCCAATAGACATAGCCCTAAAAGAGCTTGAAGTGGGCATACTGCCCATAACAATTAGGCGAACGCTTCCAGACGGCACCTACCAGGATATTCCGCTCAAATGGCTTCTAGAAGGAGAAAAGAAGTAAAGCTATAGTTGGAAGATTTTTCTATCAAAGTTTGTTAGGAACTCTGCCTTCCTTTTTCTTACATGAACCATATCCTCAACCCGCAGGTAATACTCGCCAGCATGCCATAATTTGGGTTCCAAGGCAATCACCATGTTTTCGCAGACAACCTCTTTGTACGCTGGACTAAGCCATGGAGGTTCGTGCACTTCAACGCCTATGCTGTGCCCAAGATTTTTGGTTGGTAGACGTGCCCGCAAATATTTTCCGTATCCAAGTCGGTCTAAAATGCTTTCCAAAAAAGGGAAGAGATCACAAGCGCGCATGCTTCCATCATGTATTTTGTCCACTGTTTCGAGAACTGCTTGTTGAAGTGCTTCGTAGCCCTTTGCAACTTCGGCTGTGGCGCTTCCAAAATAGAAGCTTCTTCCGAAATCAGAGCAGTAGCCATCCATCACGAAGCCGATATCAAATGCTATGGATGTGCCTTTAACCAGTCCCTTATTTTTTGGGTAGGTGAATGGAGTTGGCGAAATTTCAGAGCCAGATTTGACAAAGCCCACTGTGGGAGGAAATGACACGTGGGAGGCTCCGTAAAGTTTCCCATAAAACTCCACTTCAAGTTCTAGTTGGCGCTGGGTCACGCTCTCCCTAATTTTTGGTATTACCGCCTCTAACACTTTGTCGGTTAGTCTCGCCACATTCCTAAGTTTCTCAATTTCTTCGGGCTCTTTAATCATCCTTAAGTGATCCATGAAACCCTCAGCATTGACGAACTTAACACGCTTGACAAGGCGGGTGATTTCAGCTATAGTTGTTCCCCAAACGTGGTCGCCCAGCCCGATGACGCCGTTTTTAAAATTCAAGTCCAACAGAACTTTCTTGAGCAAATCCTCATAGCTCTCATTCTTCCCAAATATGCGGACATCTTTAATCCATGTTTCGCCTGCTTGGTCCAACCCGTCTTCTGCAAGGGTTAAAACAGGCTCACCTGTCCTCGACACAAAAACATTGTTTACATAACTTCCAAGATCTATGCCATTGCGCCAGTCAATTAAAAGCCCTGTCAAGTACTGGAAGTTTTGACATGAACCGTAAACAACTAGGTCCACGTTTTCTTCATTCATTTTCTTTTGAAGCCCGAGAAGTCTTCTTCTAAAGTTCATGCGCCTTTCCCCCAAAACTCTATTCTGCCGGCTTGCCTTTAGTCAGTTCTTTAGCGTTTTCAAGGATTTTTCTTATTCTTGTCCAGTGGGCTCCCTGCCAATAAACTTGCCCACATTTTGGGCAATGCCAGAACTCGTTGTAGCAGGCGAATGTGGTTTCTTCAACCTTATCCCTAACGTTTTCCTTTGATGTTGGCTTTACTTGTGCGTTGCATTTTGGACAGCGCGAAACAGCCATGTTTATGTCTAGGCTTATGCCGAATTTTTTGGCTAGCTGCGCCAGCTTTTCTGCTTCTGTTTTGCCGTCTACGTAGAAGGCTTGGACGCCTTTTGCTGTGGCTTGCTGGTAAAGCTCCAAATCCCTTGTTAAGAGGATACGCTTCTCCCTCTTTGCTATGGCGATTAATTGTGCATCGTCCAACTTATTCGAGTATTTAACGTTGTGCCCCAGCATCCTAAGCCAACGCGTGAGTTTCCCAAGCATGCCGTCAACAATGAATTTCAAGGCTGTTTTACTCTCCAGTTTTTGCTTTTGCCTTGATTACTTTTCCGCTTCCGGGTTTAGCCACTATTTCGCCTTCATCCATAACTAGTTTTCCACCTACAAAAGTTTTGACAACAGCGCCTTTGACAGTTTTGCCGCCAAAGGGTGAAAACTTCGCCTTAGAATGGAAACGTGAAGCGTCTATTTGGAACTGTTTTTTCAAGTCAACAGCCACCAAGTCGGCTCTAAAGCCTTCCCTTAGGCTTCCAAAACCCTTTAAACCGAAAATTCTTGCCGGATTTTCACTCATAAGCTTAACAATTTCTACTATGCTAAGTCTTCCAGCATCCACCTCCGTAAGAAGTAGTGGGAGTGTTGTTTCAAGTCCTGGGATACCAGCCTTAACATCCCAGACGCTGTCGGAGTTTTTCTCCGCCAAAGTGTGGGGCGCATGGTCTGAGCCTACAACGTCAATCAAACCGTTTTTTAAGCCTTCCCATAAAGCTTTAATGTGGTTTTTGTCCCGCAGCGGTGGCATTGTTAGGGCTAATGTTCCCAAACGCTTCAGATCTTCAGCAGACAAGAACAAGTGGTGCGGCGTAACCTCACATGTCACTGGCAGCCCAGCCCTTTTCGCCTCAACCACTAGGCTTAAGCCTTGCCTTGTGCTTATGTGGCAGAAGTGCACCCGCGTCCTTGTCCTTTCCGATATTTTTAGCACACGTTTCACTGCTTCGGCTTCAGCCCCTTCAGAATGCGCCTCAAGAAAAGCCGCGATATCCTTTTTTCCTTCCAGCCTAAGTTTTTCTTCAACATTTTTAATTATGCCCTTGTCTTCGGCGTGGACGGCAACCGGGATTGTTGAAGCCACTTTTTCAAGGGCTTTTGTAAGCGCATCATCATCTTCTATGCTTAGTCCGCCCACTTGCTCGCTTAGGAAAAGCTTGAAAGCCACAGCACCAGCGCCAATTATCTCGTCTATTTCATGTAGGTTTTTTGGGAATTCGGAGTAGAAGCCAACGTTAACAAGAATCTCCTCCTCGGCTTTTTTCATTCTGTTCTTCAAGGTTTCAGCACTCATGGTGACTGGGATGTTGTTGGGCATATCCAAAACTGTTGTGAAGCCACCAGCTGCTGCGGCTGCCGTGCCGCTGTAAAAGTCTTCTTTGTAGGCTTTACCTTCATCCCTCAAGTGCACATGAACGTCAATTAAGCCTGGCAAAACAAGAATCCCTTTGAGGCTAATTTCAGTTTCAGCCTTCGGCATTTGCTGCTCTTTTCCAATTTTTGCTACTTTTCCGTTTTCGATGGCTAAGCAGCACTCTGTAATTGCGCCGTTTATGTAGGCTTTCAAATCTTTTAGGACAAGTTCAGCCTTCAACTTTCCACGCTTAGCTGGAAAATAAAAGTTGAAAAGTTAAATAAATTTAATGAGCCTTAAAGAGTTTATTCCTTCTTTAATATGTCTGGTTTTATCTGTTTTATCCCCCAAACTTCAAAATCTTCACCATCCCATACTGGAAGTATCAATATAAATTTCTTCTTTTTTATTGTCGGTTCTATCTTACTAATTTCACCTATATTATAACGGCGTAATTGTTCAGCATAAGGATTATCAACACCCTTAACTTCCACTATCAAGCACTCAGTAGGAGTCTCATTTTCAATTTTCATAGCAATAATATCCGGAGTGCCATAAGACTCCCATGGTTGTTCAAAAACTTTGTAGCCCTTTTCTTTCAGCATTTCACAAGTAAACTTGTATAACTCTGGTTCACCTAATTTCGTTACTTCTCCTAAATACTCTTGTAATTTCATCGAAAACTTCTCTAATGTTTCCAATTTCTCGTCAAAGGGAAGCTTATCATATTTCTCTAAAATCTCTCCCAACATTTTCGATAATTCTTCTTTGCTCAACTTCAGCACCTCTCTTTTAAAATATAAGAGCAGCCAAATTTATCTTTTAAGTTCGCTAAATAAATTTAGCCGAAAGCTCTTCAACGAAGCCCTTTTCGGTTACCGCTGCAACGGTGCTTTTAACTTTCCCAAAAAGTGCTTCGCTCACAACGCCTTTTTCCAAGGCTTTTTCAAGCTTTTCCATATCCAAAACTTCTGTTTCGCCATTTGGGCGGATGCAAATGTCCACTTCTAAGTCTATGTAGCGCACCGCATCTGGGTAGACTTCCACCGGCGTGTTTATGTTTATGTAGGCGCCTTTCCACCTTCCATCCTTTGAGAAATAGTTAGTTGTTATATACCATTCGCCAAGCTTTGTTTCGCTTACCGCCTTGTCTCCAGCCTCTTTGGCTACGCCAAGCCCGTCGTAAAAGCCGTCAGCCCTAATGGTTCTGCTGTATTTTAATTCTTGGCTGTTTACGGCTTCTATTGTTGCTTGTCCAAGATGGAAGACTGCGCCGCTGAGCTTAACATGTTCCACATCAACCGTTATGCCTTCTACCGGGAATTCTGGCTGAACATGCACTCTGAAAAGTTTTTCAACCTCGCTTTTGCTTTGTCCCTTTTCTAGGAGCTTTTCAGTCATTTCTAGGGCTGCTGAAACCTTACCGCCGCAGCTTTTGTAAAAATGGTGTCCATCAATGGTTGGCGTAACGGCAGCCCTCAACGAGTCCAATCTCGCTTTTGAAAGACTTGGAAACTCGACATCCATAAAATGTAAGCCTTCAACAAGCATGGCTGGTGCATCAGTCGAAAGAGCAACTTCGTTTAAGGCTTTAATCTTTTCGCAGAGCCTTGCGACTTCATCTTCCAAAACCGTTTTTGGCGTGTGGGCGGCTGGTTCCCGCCAAATTATCCCCCAACCATCGGGCGCCAACTTTCTCCCAAGCGCATAAAGCTCAACCCTCTTGTTTATATCCCTAATTTTTAGGCTTACGCCGCCGTTACTTTTCTGCGCCAATATGGCATAGTCTCCAACAATTTTGGGCTGGGTTGTCAAAATCGGGGTTTTTCTTCCAATGCGTTTTCTTGCAACTTGGACTATTATGGCGTTTTTGTTTTGGTTTTTGTTTGGGGCTTCATGTTTGGGCAGCATCCCGACAACATCTTCGCCTATTTTGACTTGAAAGGAGTCGTTGCTTTCACCCATGATTACGCCTTTATATATGCCGTCCACGCTTACTTTCCACTTTCTTGTTATAGCATCTTCAAGCGAAAAGTGTAGAATCCCTTGGAACGCCTTTACTGCTTCTGGTGTGCCTAGTGCCACAACTCCTTGGAGGTCATGCCTATCCTTTATTTTTAGGTCTGGGGGCTCGTTGTTGTCGGGTATGCCAAAACGCGCCTTTATTGTTTGGGATGGCTGAACTATTTTGAAGCCGTTTTCTAAGAACAGTTTTGTTAGGGCTGTTGTGTATATCCCCCTAACCTTGGCTCTCAAGGCTAGCCAACCTTCTCAACCTTGTAAAGCCCGTTAAGGCGTTTAACATTGAATTTTACGCCTAGGAGGGTTTCAGCCAGCCAAATGTTTGTTTCTAAATGGTCTGAAAGGGCTCTTGTCAAGTAGGCTGATTTCCCCCTAGCTAAAGCCACATAAGGGATGAGCATGTCAGCCAAATGCACGTCAACAGTAGCCCTAGAAGAAATTTCAGCGTGAAGCTTTTCTGCGGCTTCAACTCCGACAGACTCACTTGTTTTTCCAAGCTCTCCAATGGAGTCTGCGCCGAGCACCGCGCCTCTATCAGTTTCAGCCCAAAGCACTAAGGAGCTCCCCTTCTGAAGAGGATTAGACCTGTCGTTCACGATTTGAATGTCAGCCTTTAACCCGTGTTTTTGGAGATAATTGTTGGCGGCTGTTGCTTGGCGTTCAGCCACCCGCCTATCCGCTAGGAAAGTGCATACCGAAACACCTTTAACACCTTTTATTTTGCCAAAATTTTCTAGGCATATGGGTTTAAGCTCCCTGCAAGGCTCAACCGTTAGGGTTGTCTCTCCCATACCTTTTGGATAATAGCCATACTTGTGGACTGTTATTTCGGCGTTTACGCCCATTCGCCTCAAAACCGGTAGGAAAACGAACCGCATATAATTTATTGTTGGCGAGTGGGAAACATCTGTTCCGCCTTTTGAGATGCGGAGGCGTATGCTGTTTTTTGCGAAGATGCAGATGGGTAACACAGTCATAATTAACATCGGTATGCTCCCAGCAGTGCCAATCTCAGCCTCAAAAACCCCGCCTTTAACTTCCTTAGGCGTGAACCAGAGTTCCCGAGAGTTTAAAACAGCACCTCTAACTTCTGCGTTGCATAGCTTCGCCGCCGTCAAAACTGCCTCCAAATGCTGTGGCCTCAAACCTGGTTGTGGGCGGTTCTGGCGTACGTTGTATATGTGGAGAGGCTGCCCAAGGATGGAGGCTAGGGCTACTGAAAACCTTAGGATGGTTCCGCTTCCGCTTTTCTGGCTTCCATCGATCTCGATCAACAGTAGCTGGCTCCTTCATTTAATGCTATAGTGGCTTTAACAGACAATAATTAAATACGGCTATAAGGGTATTAAGCATTTGAGAGAGTGAACCAGCCCATGAGCGTGGAGAAGGAACGTATCCAAAAACTCGCAGAAAAAGTGGACGAACTCCTCGTGGTCTTAAACAACATAGCAGAAGACCTAAGAATAGTTTCAGCTTCGCTAAGGTCCATAGCTGTTTCACAGCTTGCCCAGCCGACAGCTCCCACAACACCAACCCCAGAAAAACCCGAAGCAGAAAAACCCCTAGGCATCGACGATGTTAAAATGATGTTTCCCGAAGATTTGGAAGGACTTCTAAACTTCGAGGATAAAGGCGAATACATAAAAATCACGCCCCGCCAATATTTAGGAGCGGAAAACTTCGCGAAAATAGCCCAAATAGCCCGAGGAGCCGGAGGAGACTACATAAGCGCCGGAAAAGACAGCCACTTCCGCATACCCAAAAAGAAAGCAGCCTAATACTTTATTTCGAAGTCTCGAAACTCGCCAGTATAGTTCTCCCACTGCACGTCCACTTTTGTGACTTTTGCGCCAGGTGGTCCAAACTTACAAAAGTCTATTAGCTCTTTTACGGCTTCTTCTTCGCCTTCGAAAACCGCCTCCACCCTACCATCTGGAAGATTGCGAACCCAACCCTTAACGCCGCGCAACCTGGCCTCCTGCCTAGTTTCATACCTAAAAAACACACCTTGAACGCGTCCGCTGACAAACACGTGCGCCCTAACCTTCATGACGTCACCTCGCGCGGCTAATCTTGTTTCAAAAATGGGTCTATTCAAAAGGTTTTCTTGCTTCAACAATCACATGAAAATATTCATCGCCCTCGATTGGCAAAAGATCCATGGGATGGTAAGGCCAAACCCCAGAGTAGATATCTTCAATCCTTTCAAGTGTGAAACCAGTCTTTTCTAAAGCCCTTTTTAGCCTTTTTTCGCTTGCTATCTGCGCCACTCCATACTGTTCGGCAACTTGCATGCTTTTAGAACCTTCTTTATACCAGATGGATGCGAAAATTGCTTTCCCGCCGGATTTTAGAACGCGGAAGCTTTCTTGAAGTGCCAAGACCGTTTCGGGTATGTTGTCGAACCCAAAAAAGGAGGATATCGTCTTAAAAGATTCACTTTTGAACGCTAAACGTTTAGCGTCAGTCACTACAAAGGAAAGCTTATTGTAAAATCCTGCTTTCTTGGCTTTATTCATTGCTCCACGCAGTGGTTTCTCGTCAACATCTGTACCTATGATCAGCATTTTTTCGGGGCTTTTCTCCGCTAGGTGAAGTATAAATCTCCCCATCCCGCTTGCAATGTCAAGAACCATGCCATCTAACTCGTCAAACGAGGCGGCTACATAATGAACAAGTTTATCTTTAAGTTTCTCCAGCGCCACCTTTTGGTCTTCCCTTAAGTATGCGGAGTATTGTCTCTGTATCTCCTCGAATCTGCGTTCGTCGGCCACGTCAACTTTCCATTCAAATTCGTTTGCTGAAAGCTTTGCATCTTTAACTAGTCCAATTTCCTCCTTAACTTGGTAAACGTGTCCCTTGTCGCATTTTAAAATTCCATTGGTGAGGCGATATTCTGACGCCCCTCCATTAAAAGTCAGCGGGGTTTTGCATATCGGGCATGCGAGGACTTTTAGCAGCTTATTATGCATAACTCTCCCACGGTGGAAATGTCTAGCCCTGTTTAAAACATTGCCGCCTTTCAACATTTATTCACTTTAACTTAACTCTCTCCACGGGATGATTTTGTCGTTGCAACATACGCCTTTAAAGGGATAAACGCCAAACCGCGTTTTGGAGGCTTAAACTTTGCTGGAAGACAATTGTGGTAAATTGTTGGTTTACGTCTCAAAGGTTGAGAACCGAAGGGAAAGGTTGAAAATCGTGAGCGCCGCTGTCGAGCAGACTGCCAGGATGTTGAATTTGGACTTTGAAGTTGTTTCGTTAAAAGGTACAAGAACACCGCTCTACATTTACTATGAGGATGGCGTGAACGAGCCTGTCCCGCTTTACTTCGACAGGGAAAGGGAAGAAAGCGCAGAAAAAGTTTGCACAGCCTTAAGGAGCATGATGTTCGTCCTGTCTTTTCATCCAAAATATTCTGCTTTGAGAAAGATTAGGAGGAAGATTATCCGCTTTTCCTAAATTTTATGGATTGGTTTTCAAGGGTTATCTCATAAATCTGGTTAACATCAAAATCAATGCCAAGGCTTTCATATTCCTGCTCTGTTAAGAAAAGGATTATCTTTGGAATTGTGAACTGCACTCGTCCTGGAAAGATTGGCAGTTGCTGTTGAAGGGCTTGGAGAACATCTTGCACAACTTTCGCCTCTTCGGTTTGGGGTCTAATGGCAAACTGAGGGATTGGGCGTTCCTCAACAAGCTCTATACGTTTCCCAAGGTTACCATCAATGTCGCGAATAGATTCAATCTTGTTCACCCTAACACGGAACATATCCATCCACAAAGAAGTGTATGTAACGGCTATTTAAGGGCTTTAAAGTCTTTGCTATTCCATCTCGATGGTGGCTGGCGGTTTAGGCGTAACATCATAGTAAACCGCTGAAATGTTTGAGCATTCTTCAATAATTTCGTTTGCTGCTTTTTCTAAGGTCTTCCATGGTATTTCCGAGACTTGTGCCGTTAGGAAGTCTTTTGTTTGCACCGCTCTTATGTTTATGACGTAGGGCTTTTTCTCGAACATTTCCCTAATAGTGTATAGCACCCTCGTTATTGCTGGGTTTTCGCTGGTTATCTTCGCCTGCAACGAAACAAGTTTAGGCATATCTGCTTGGTAGGTTTTGCCCTCTGCTGTTTCAACTTTTATGCCGGCAATTTTTCCGTAGCGTCTCTCGCCGCCCTTCACGCCGGTGGCTTTGTCTCTGAAAACCTTCACGTGAACATTCCGCGACGGCACGTTTAGGAGACGCGCTACTGTCTCTTTTACATGTGACATTGAAGGTTCTGCCGGCGCCTCCTCATTGTCTATTATTGCTGCAAAGTATTGGCTTGACTTATGCTCTGCAAGAGCATTTTCGACTATTGTTGTCGCTTTTTTTAGCGCCTCCAACTTGTCTGGGCGGATTTCCCCAACAACTCGAACCGATAAGCCTGGACCTGGGAAGGGTTGCCTTTCAGAAATTTCCGGAGGCAGACCAAGATATCTGGCGACCATTCGCACTTGCTCCTTGTAAAGCATCAAAAGCGGCTCAACAACTTTGAAACCGAATTTTTCCATGGGATTTATGCCTATCTGCTCCAAAACATTGTGCTGGGTTTTCACGCCACCAACAGTTTCTACGACGTCTGCACGTATTGTTCCCTGAACAAGGACACAGCAATTTTCCTTTTTCGCTGTCTCGCTTAGGACCGAGTAGAAGGTTTCCCGAAACTTTTTCCGTTTCTCTTCAGCATCGCGTAAGCCTTTCATAGAGTTTAAAAAGCGTTCCCGAACATCAACTATTTTAACTGGCACGTTGAACGGCTCTTTGGAAAGGATTTCGGCAACTCTCTCCGGTTCGCCCTCTCGCATGAAGGCGTCATCTAAAATCACGCAGACAAGGTTTTCGCCTACAGCCCTGCGGGTTAGAACAGCGCAGGTTGTGCTGTCCACCCCGCCAGAAACAGCCACTAAAGCCTTTTCACCGCCTATAGCCTTCCTTATCTCGGCAATCTGTGTTTCAACAAATTTTTCCGGGTTAAAGCTCTCCATACGTTTCTGACTCCTTGCCTTTTAGGTGATTAACTGATTTACTATTTCGCGATTTATGTATTTACCGCCCCTAGGCACCTTTAAAACACTTGAAAGCCTCTTAAAAACTTCGAAAGAGACAGGGCTTTCAAGTTCGCAGAAGTTTGTAAACCTAATGAATGTGGCTTTCTTTCGCCCTTTGAGAAAAGCTAAATATTCATTGTAAGAGTTTAAGCATGTTTCATCTCCATACTTTTCCCAAAGTTCCTTAAAGTCGCCGGCAACCCGCTCTATGAAGTCGGCGACTCCCTTAATCTGCATGGACGGACGCTTAACATAAAACAACAATTTTTCAGCCCTTTTTGGTCCGACAAGGTTTCTCCTAACAAAAGCGTGGGTTTTCTTGCCGCTTTTACATCTTTCACAAAGCCTGCTCCACCATTTCTCATCGGATAGCAAAATAAACCCGTATTGCTCATCCGTCAACCAGCAAAGCACCCCGCATTAACCACGGTTATTTAGGGTTTTAGAGATAATATTTTTGGTCAATTCACGCCTACTGCCGAACAAAATTTCACTCTTTAAACATCAAAAGCTAAGAGGAAGCCAGCCCAGTTTGAAATAGAATTTTAAAAACAGCAACCTCTCCAGTCTTGAAAAACGTGAAAAGTTCCTTTTCTTGGCTGTTAAAGTTTTTCTATAATGCTGCATCACTCTCTTTAGCGAATAGGAGGGTTCCCTCTGAAAACAGACGAGGCGAAAGCTCTAGCTAACGCTTTAAGCGAGTTAAATGATAGCTATGCCGATTTCCTTCAGTCCTTAAGCGACACTGTGAAGGAGGTGAAGGCTTCCAAGAAGCTTTGGAAAAACAGCAACAAACCGTGGCTCGTTAAGCTGGGCTTAGCCCTAATAGTTTTTCCAGAACCTGTACTAAGCGATGTGTTAGGAAGCCTCCTAATAGCTGCTGGAACTGTTCAAGAGGGGATTCGCCGCCGCGCCATACACGTTGAGGACATACCTAAAACATTTCAAAACGTTATAAAGGAGCTTAGGGTTTCAGAGGAGAACATAACTGGGAATCTTGTTTAAATCTTATATTTGAAGCATATTAAAAGCATAACATGTTTAGGGGTGGAGAAACATGAAACTCGTAACGGTGCTATTACCAGAAGCCTATTTAGAAGGATTAGATGAGCTTGTTAGGGCGAACATGTACCCGAGCAGAAGTGCCGCCATAAGATCAGCTGTAAGAGACTTGCTCAAAAAAGAGCTTTGGGAGAGGAAGGAGCGCTAACTCTTATATCCCCTTTCATTTAATGCCCATGGCAGTGTCTCTAATCCTTTTGGCTGTTTCAGCCGGATTTTCAGATAGCGTTATCGCTCGCCCTACGATGAGGTAGGAGGCGCCAGCCTTTAGAGCGGATTCTATTTCGCCTCCTTGGGCGCCCACGCCGGGCGAATAAATCGGGATTTTTCCGCCTAAAACTGTGTATACCTCTCTTACTTTTTCTGGGTATGTGGCGCCAACCACAACGCCGTCCGCATTCCACTTTAAGGCTTTTTCCGCAAAGACAACATATTGCGGCTTTTTCTTCTCGCTTTCGGCGTCCACCACCATTTGCCCGTAGCCTTCTTCAGCGCCTTTATGGCTCATGTAAGCAAGTAAGATAACGCCTTTACGCCGATTTTTTGCAACTTCAAAAACTGGTTTTAGGCCTTCCTCCCACCCAACGAAGGGATTGGCAATTAAAGCGTCAAAACCCGCCTCATAATAATATTCGGCGATTACTTGGTTTGTTGAGCCTATATCGTTTACTTTACAGTCCATTATGGTGAGGAGCCCTTCTTTATGTGTTTTTTCTAGGAGTTTTTGGACACCATTGAAGATTCCCAGCGGCAGAATTAAGTGGTGGTTAAATTTGACAGCACAGATATAAGGGCTGACGGCTTCAACAATGTTTTCAGCCCTTTTATAAAGGGTTTGGCGGTTTTCCGGCTTTTCGTAGTGGAGGTCTAAAGCCAAAACAATGTTTGACTCCCTTTTTCTGGCAGCTTCAGCCATTTTCTCCTTGAAGGACAAGCCCAAAGCACCCAGAACCTATTCTGGAGTTGAGCTAAAAACCTTTATCATCGCGATTTCTCCGCCGCAGCACGCCTTAATGTATTCTAGGGCTGTTTTAATCGCCTCTTCAAGTTGCTGGTAGGTTATTCCCGGCGCGCCGTACGCTACTAGGAGTATGTTTTTTGTTTCCGCCGTTATTTTTGTTTGGTCTGCGTCTCTGTGGGGGTATATGCACAAAACTCTTCGAGTGTCGGCTAAAACAAGCATGTTGCTTGTTAACGCCATCGGCTTCTCCATTCCAATGCCGGTAAACGCCTCACCGTTTTCTGCAAACCGAACGTTGAAGGGCGGGTGAAGGGTGTCCCTGTCAAAGCCGCTTATTGGGATTATAGTTTTCATTGAAGCCAAATTATAGGCGTCCACAGCTGTTGAAATTGTTGGGATTTCATCGCCATGTAAAACTCGCCTCAAAAGGGCTTCGCCCGATGGTCTTGTTTTAGTTGGGTCTATGTTGAGCCTCCAGTAAAAATCTCTGTAGGCTCTTATAACAGGGTTTTCCTTTAGCCCTTCAATGTTGTGCTGGGCTCTGGCTTCAGCGTATAAGGCTTTTTTAAGCTCTTTTATTTTCTGGTTCTCCCTTTCCACTCTAACGTTGTTTATTGTTCCTATGCTTATGGCTAGTTGTGGAAATTTTGAAGTGACTTCGGCGCACCAGTATACATTGATAGGTTGCATTTTAGTTCAGCTCATACCGTTAGTGACAAGGTTAAATATTTTAATAATTTAGCAGTTTCTCCTTTGAAAGTTGGCGGCTGGAATGATTGGCGAGTTGGCTGCTCTTGGGGCGGCTTTATGCTGGACCTTCTCAGCTGTACTTTATAAGAAGGCTTTGGCTGAGACCAAACCGATTTCGGCGAATATTGTGCGATGCGTTGGAACAAGCCTTGTTTTGCTTTTGTTTTTCACCCTATTAGGGAAAGTTCATGTTTTCACAAGTTTGCCGGTTCGCGTGGTTTTACTAGCCTCTGTTAGTGGTATAATCGGATTAGGGTTAGGCGACATACTTTATATGAACACTCTTGAAATTCTCGGGGTTGCGCGGGCTGTTCCAATAACGTGCACGTATCCTCTTTTCAGCCTTGTTTGGGCTTATCTCTTCGCAAGCGAAACTATAACGCTGCCAGTTGTCTTTGGCGCCGCTGTCATTGTTTTTGGAATTTGGCTATTAACTGGCGGAGAGAAACAGAACATTGTAAAAAATGGTGAGCCTCTGGGGAAAATTCGCATTAAAGGCTTTGCCTTCGCCTTAGCATCGGCTATTATATGGTCTGTAAGTATGTCAATGATTAATTTGGCTGTTAAAGCAGCTGCTAGTTTGGAACAAGCCTACGCCATAAACACCCTTAGAATCGTGGCGGTGGCGGTTTTTATGTTGGCCTTGGTTCCCTTCGGCAGTGTAAGACGTCTTGTTCGAGGAATGAAGTTGAAGGCTGTAGGTATGCTTTTGGCTGGGGGCTTAATAGCCATAGGGGTAGGATGGTTCTTCCTAACAACAAGCTTCATTTATATCCCTGAGTCGCAAGCGGTGCCGATATCCTCGACAACACCCTTGTTTTCGGCTTTGTCAGGTGTGGTTTTTCTGCGTGAAAAGGTTACAGTTAGGATTGCCATAGGCGCCATTATGGTTGTAGCTGGAATCTTCCTAATTTTCGTGGAATAGCTCCTTGTTTTTCATAAGTTTGTTGAAAAGGTTTATATGGTTGAACCCTTAATCGTCGGTGTGGGTCGTGGAGACCCAACTTAGTGAGATTGGAAAAATTTCTGAAAAGCAAAGCGTAAAACCCCTTTCCATTCTGAAGGAGACGGAAAATCGCCATAAACTGCTTTCAAAGCCAGAATTGTCGGCTGTTGTCAAAATTGAGGCAAGTCTGCTGAAGGGTGCTAGGCGCTACTTTGAAGAACACGGCTTCGTCGAGATTGTTGTTCCCCACTTAACAAGGGCGACTGGCGCGTGCGAAAATATCGCCACAATGTTTGAGGTGGACTATTTTGGCAGAAGACGCTATCTAAGCCAAACAGCCCAGCTCTACCTAGAGGTTTTAACACCTTTCCTTGGAAAGGTTTGGTGCATTGGACCGAGTTTTAGGGCCGAGCCGTCCGTGGACGAGCGTCACTTAACAGAGTTCACCCTAATAGAGTTAGAGTTCGCTGGGGACTTTAGACAGCTGCTGGAACACATTGAAGGCGTAATGTGCTCAATGGTGGGCTGTGTACTTGCCGAACGCGAGAAGGAGCTGGAGTTTCTAGGGGTGGATTTGGAGCGTTTAAAAAGGATTAGGAAGCCCTTCGAAAAAATAACCTACACGGAAGCTGTTGGCTTGTTGGCTGATTATGGCGTCAAATGGGGCGACGACCTAAAAAGTGCACATGAAAAGACTTTGGTTCAGATGGTTGGCAATAAGCCACTGTTTGTAACCCACTTTCCAAAAGCCATAAAATTCTTCAACATGCGGGAAAACGAAGAAAACCCAAACATCGTCAACAGCGCTGATTTGCTTCTACCCATAAGCGGCGAAGCCGTCGGCGCAGCAGAGCGCGAATACCGCTACAAGAAGCTTTACGAGAGACTTGTCAACTCAACAATGTTTAGGCAGCTTGTCGAGAAGGGCGGAAGCATAGAAGACTTCGACTGGTACCTGGACTTTTACAAGGAACACAGCATTTTACATTCCGGGTGTGGCATAGGGCTTAACAGAGTAACACAGTTTGTGTTGGGCGTTGACGACATTAGAGCAACTACGGCGTTTCCGCTGAACAGAGAATCTATCCTATAACCCACCCACATCCTCTCTTTCTTTTTACCACCATACCCTAAAAGCGGTACAGTTTTATACCAGCATATTGCTAGAGGTGAAACTTGGCGGACTGAAAGGGAAAGGCGTCTACATGTCTGTGTCTCCAAGCGTTCGCGAAGTTCTTGCAAGGCGAATTGCTGGCGAGATTATCCTCTCAAACAAGCCCGGGGCCACCATGCGGAAGTGGCGAGAGCTCTTCGGTGTTTCTCAGATAACGCTTTCTGATAAAATGATGCTTTCGTCCTCGGTTATAAGCGATTATGAGAGCGGACGGCGAAAAAGCCCGGGAACAAAGTTTGTGCGCCGTTTTGTTTGGGCACTATTGAAGATTGATGAGGAGCGGGGAAGCCGCTTCATACGCGAATTCGCAAAACTCACCAGTTCGCCCAGCATGGCCGTTATTGATTTACGGGAGTTCCCCATTCCCGTCCGCGTGGAATATTTGTGTAAAGCTATTAAAGGCGAGATTGTGGCTTGCTCCAGCCTAAATGTTAGGGATGTTTTGGGCTACACTGTTGTGGACAGCAAGAAGACCATTGAGACGCTTTCGGGTTTTGAGTATTCCCAACTCTTCGGCGCCACAACAGAACGCGCATTAATCTTCACAAATATTGGGGATGAGAACTCGCCTATGATGCTTGTCCGCATGAGCAGCCTAAAACCAAAAGTTGTCGTTTTTCACGGCGTGAAGCCAGACGAATACTCGATTAGGCTGGCGGAGTACGACCGCATACCCCTAATTTATTCAGCTCTGCCAACAGTTGAGCAGCTTGTAAAATCCCTAAGGAAGCTTTATCGCATAGCCCTAAGAAGGAAACTTGGAAAGGCGGTCCGCCCACCCCCAAAAGTAAGCACTTAGGCGTACGGAAGGGCTTAAGCCTTGATAAAAATTGGGTGTTGTGGTTTCCCAACATCCATGAAACGCTACTTCGAAAACTACAGCCTAGTGGAGCTGAATAGAACATTTTACGAATATCCAAGGCTGGAGACTGTTGAGGGATGGCGTGAAAAAGCGCCGGAAAACTTCGAATTCACGGTTAAAGCCCACCAAGATATAAGCCACAAGTCGAAGATGCGGCTGGACGAAACAAGCAGAAAAGCCTTCGAAACCATGAAGCAGATATGCAAAACATTAAACGCGAAAATACTGCTGATACAGACGCCTGGCTCCTTCCGCCCAGACAAGCTCAGCGAAGCGGAAAAATTCTTCGAGGCTGTGGATCGTGAAGGCTTAACACTTGTTTGGGAGACCCGCGGACCAGAATGGGAAAAACCAGAAGTTTATGAGAGGCTAAGGCAAGTTTTAAGCAGCCTAGACGTGGTGCATGTGACAGACCCCTTTAGGGTTTTGCCAGCCTACACAAATCAAACCGCCTATTTCCGACTGCACGGTTTAGGCGAAGAACTATACTATTACCAGTACACAGACGGGGAACTGCGGCGACTCGGCGAAATAGCCAAAAAATTCGAAGCAGAAGGCAAAACAGTTTATGTGCTCTTTAACAACCTCGCCATGTTCGAAGATGGATTACGCTTTATGCAATACCTCTCAGGCAGGAAATTCCCGAAAATCACAGGCGCGGTGGGCTTGGAATCCATAAAAAACGTTATTGAAAAAACGCGATATCCAGCACCAAAAAGCGTGCTGGTTAAAAAAGTTGGCTGGAGGCTTGTGGAGATCGAAGAGGGCAAACAGGTTAGGCTTTCGGAGCTGCTGGCGGATCTCCCATCCAAAACATACAAAAGCGCGGATGAAGTCCTAAAGGAATTGAAGGCTGCCAAAAAGTTGGGTTAAACGGCTAAGCCCAACTCTTGGATTTTCGCCTTGAGCAGCCTAAAATCGCCAATGAGCAACTGTTTATATTTAGCGCTGTAAAGTCCCGCTGCCGGATGCAGGGTCGGGAAAACAGTTACAGCCAAGCCTAAAACATTTGCCGGATAAAATTTTCCCCTAGCCTCTGTTATTCCCCGGAAGGTTATTCCAGCCTTTGCGAAAAAATACGCGGTTGAGTAATTTCCAAGAGTGATTATGAGTTTTGGCTTTATAGCCCCTATCTGCCTTTCCAAAAAAGGTGTGCAAGCCTCAATTTCAGAGGGCGCTGGCTCACGGTTTCCAGGCGGGCGACACTTCAAAACATTCCCAATAAAGACTTGACCCCGCAAAAGACCAGCCTCAGCCAAAAGATTATCCAAAAACTTTCCGGCAGCCCCAACAAAAGGTCTGCCCTTAACATCTTCCCAGTAGCCCGGGGCCTCCCCAATAAGCATCAC